>JBBQRS010000096.1:0-18119 GCA_038214535.1 Anaerolineae bacterium | reverse complement strand
GGTTCCGGCGTCTCCGTGGGGGGAACCTCCGGGGTTGGCGTGGCCGGTTCCAGCGTCTCCGTAGGGGGAATCTCCGGCGTCGCAGTCGGCGGGATCGTCGTCGGTTCAGCGGGCGTGACCGTGAACGTGGGCCGCAGTGTTTTGACCGGCGCGGGGGTTTCCGTCGGCGCCTGGCTCGGCCCGGCGGCGCACCCGGCAAGCAATACAAGCAACGCCGTCATGGCGACAATAAACGATAGTTTGGAACGCATCAGATGTCTGTCCTCCTGCGATAGCAGTCGTCGAGCAACGATCGGCTCAACGAACTCGTAGATAGGCGATGTACACGACAAGGTTACGGTACGAATCGCCCTTGGTGGTGAATTTCGTCACCAGCGACATGCGCGTGCCGTCAGGCTTCGCGAGATAAATTTCCCAATCCGCCTCACTGGCGTCGTACATCTCGAATTTCAGGTTGTAGATATAGTTGCCCTGTTGCGGGCCGGTGTTGTCGAATGGCTCGTAAGATTGGTCCGGCAGACTGACATCCACGCCGTCCCGCGTCACCTTCAGGACGTAGCCGGGCAGCGCTTTAGTATAGGGTTCCTGCCCTTCGTAGACCCGCGCCCAGATCGTCATGCGGCCGTCGTCGCGCTGGGAGGGAAATTCCGGCCCCTTTGCGACATCGAACGGCGGCAACGGCGTCGGTTGCGGCGGCGGCGTGTTGGTCGGCGGCGGCTTCGGCGCGGGCGGTGGGCGCGGCGTCGGCGGGGTTGTCGGGACGGGCGTCACGGCAGGCACGGCCTCCACCGCCCCGCGCGCCGCCACCTCCGCGGCAGAAATCCACACGGGTTGATTCGCCAGACAACACACCTGCCACCATTCGCCGTCGGTGGTGCGCGCCATGATCCACAACTCATCGCCCGCAGCAGCCTCGCCCACCTTGCCGTAAGACTCTCCCGGCCCGCGCCGCCCGTTGAGGGTTTTTGCCTCGACCACCACATAGGGCGTGGACTCCGCACGTGCGCCGGCTTCGAGCGTTGGCCGATTCGTTTCCACGTCTACCGTCGGTGAGCCGAACGCAAAGGGTGTGCGCTGGAGTTCGGTCGGCGCGGGCGGCGGCGTCTCGGTTGCGAACAGCACCAGGTTGGTGCTGCCTTCGCCGCCGACTTGCGGTGTCTGCGCATCCGCCGAGACGCCCGGCGCGGCCACGGTCACCCCCGGCGGTTGCTGGCCGAACACGCCGCTGCTGCTGCCGGGTTGCGCCCCCCCTGCACCGCTCAACGGCGTGAAGGTCGGGCGCGGCGTCTTGGTGGGCGTCGGTTCCGCCGCCCCCCGCGAAGACCCCAGCGCGCAGCTCGCGCTAATAAGCAGCAGGGCCAGCAGCGCCATGATCGGCAGCCACCTGCGCTTCAGTGACCGCGTTAGGACGCGCGATTCCGTCATGGCCGGCTCGTAAACACGACGTAGTACCAGTTCGCCTTGGTCGCGCTGGTGTTGATGATCGCCGGGGCGGAGAGCGGCGTGCCCGCCCCATCGGTCACCGCAACCTCCCACACGTCATCGCCGCGCGGCACGGCGACGCTGATGCTGTCCCACTTCACGTTGCCCTTGACGCAACGCAGCCCGGTCCTGGGATTCGGGCAGTCTATGTTGCTGTTAACATCCTTGCCGTCGTTGGGATACTCGATCACTTCCCAGTTCCAGTAGGATTCGGAACCGGCGGATAACCACTCCTGCCCGGTCGAACGCTTGCGGATGCGTAGCTTATATCCATATGACGGCACCACGCCGTTGTAAATCACACCCTTCACCAGGAAGAAGTCTTTGCCGAGCGGATATTCCTGGACGCTGCCCTCGATGCGATACGGCCAGGCATACGTCGGCGTCGGAACCGGCGTCCAGGTGGGCGGCGCGGTGGGCGGCGGCGGCGGCGGCGGCGGAATGTTGGCGACCTCTTGCACGGCCCACAGCGGGCCGTTGACCTTCGTCACACTATCGGCGACCCACACGTCCGCGCCATCCACGCAACACACCTTCCACCAATCGCCCGCGCGATTGCGCCCCACCACGGTGATCTGGGTCCCCTTGCTCAACTTGGCCGCCACGGGATATGCCGTGCTCGGTCCCCGGCGGGCATTGACGTTGTCTTTGACGATCTCCACCACCACCGGCGGCAACGGGGTATCGGTGGGCAGCGGCGTCGGCGTCGGCGGGCCGGGCGTGAACGTAGGGAGTGGCGTGCCGGTGGGCGGGCCGGGCGTCGGCGTATCCGGCGGCGCAGGCGTGGCCGTGACAATAATGACCACCACCGTCTGAACGCCGCCCGCGCCCGATCCCTGCGGCACGATAATCACGCCTTCCCCGCCCTCGACGAGGATCTGGGGCGTGCTCGCCGGCCCGGCAGGGAGCACCACATCGGGATATTTGGTCGGGTCCAGGGTGGGCGTCGCCACGGCAAGGCCCTGGACGGCTGGAGTCCAGGTCGGTCTCGGCGTGCGGGTCGGCGTCGGTATGGCCGTTGCAGGAGCAGCGCAACCCGGCAAACCCAGCAGCGACGCCAGTATGACACCCAAGAGCACCATACCGGTGCGCTTGTGCATTGAGCAAGATCCTTCCTGAAGTTACGCGGCGGCAGGCCGGAAAGCGCCCCGCGCATTGTAAAGTATAACATAGGAGACGGCGGCTTTCCAATTGCCGTTCCCACATCTTCAGCGACGCAAACGCAGATGGGGCAGTTTTGCGGTATACTGCGGGCTGACAGACAATGATTCACGATGAGGCGCACTGATGCGTGATAGACCCGCAATCCTCGCCATTGATCAGGGCACGACCAACTCGAAGGCGCTGCTGGTCGCCCGTGACGGAACCATCCTGGCAAGGGCCTCCCATCCTCTTGCCGTGCGTTACCCGCAGCCCGCCTGGGTAGAGCAAGACCCCCTGGAATTGTGGGCGAGCGTGCGCACGGTGATAGACGCATGCCTGCACGCAGCGCCGGGCATCCGTCCCCATGCGATCGCAATCGCCAATCAGCGGGAATCCGTATTGCTCTGGGAACGGAAGACGGGCGCGCCCGTCGGGCCGTGTGTCGTCTGGCAATGTCAGCGCGGCGCGAATTTCTGTAAAGGCCTGCGTGAGCGTGACCTGGAACCCTGGATTCGCGAGCGCACCGGGCTGACTATTGACCCGATGTTCTCGGCAAGCAAGGCGCGCTGGCTGCTCGAAAATGCGGAAGACGGCTTCCGGCGCGCAGGCCGCGGCGAGTTGTGCCTGGGCACGGTGGATAGCTGGGTCTTGTGGAATCTCACGGGCGGCGTCCATGCCTGCGACTACACCAACGCATCGCGCACGCAGTTATTCAACCTCGTAAACGCTTCGTGGGACCCCGAATTGCTGGCCCTCTTCGACATTCCCATCGAAGCCTTGCCCGAAGCCCGTCCATCGAACGCCCTGCACGGTCACACGCTCTCCATCGGACAGTTATCGGGCGGCATTCCCATCGCCGGGCTGCTCGGCGATTCGCACGCGGCCCTCTTCGGTCATGCCGGGTTCGAGCCGGGGCAGGTGAAGGCGACCTATGGCACCGGTAGTTCCTTGATGACCCCGACGCCGACACCGATCATCTCGCAGCGCGGTCTCTCCACCACCGTCGCATGGGCAGTGCAGGGCGAGACGCCGCGTTATGCGTTGGAGGGAAACATCTATGCAACGGGCGCGGCGGTACAATGGCTCGGCGAGTTCATCGGCGCCGACGACCCGGCTGCACGCATCGAGGCGCTGGCTTCCGAGGTATCCGACTCCGGCGGTGTCTACCTTGTGCCCGCCTTTACGGGTCTGGGCGCGCCCCACTGGAACGACGCGGCGCGTGGGCTGCTCACCGGCCTGACGCGCGGCGCGACGGCCGCACATGCAGCCCGCGCCGCGCTCGAAGCCATCGCCTTTCAGATACGCGATGTCTTCGAGGTAATGATCGCAGAGATCGGGGCGGAGCCACAGGCGTTGCTGGCCGATGGCGGGGCCAGCCGGAACGATCTGCTGATGCAAATCCAGGCGGACTTGCTCGGGATCCCTGTGTTGCGCAGTCTGTCGCCTGATGTCTCCGCGTTGGGCGCTGCATATCTGGCCGGGCTGGCGACGGGGATCTGGGCGACGCAGGATGAGATCGCCGCGCTGCCGCGCCCGCGCGACTGCTTCGAGCCGCGCATCAGCAGCGCCGAGCGCGTGCGCAAGATCGCCGGGTGGCAGAGCGCCGTCCGCCGCGCCTGCTTCGAAGGATAAGATGCACCACCACATGACGCAAGGAGAAGATTCATGGACGAGATGACCCTCGGTGTGATCATCGGCAATCGCGACTTTTTCCCCGACGCTCTCGTGACGCAGGCGCGCCAGGACCTGCTGGATCTGTTCGCCCGTAACGCCGTGCGCGCCGTGATCCTGGATGAGGAAGCGACCAAGCGGGGGGCCGTGGAAACCTGGGACGATGCGAAGAAGTGCGCCGAGCTGTTCAAGCTTCATAGCGACGAGATGGACGGCATCCTGGTGTCATTACCTAATTTCGGCGACGAGAAGGGCATCGCGGAAGCCATCAAGCTCTCGGGCTTGCAGAAGCCGATCCTCGTGCAAGCGTACCCTGATGATCTGGATCGCTTCGACCTGGCCTCGCGACGCGACTCCTTTTGCGGCAAGATATCGGTTTGCAACAACCTGCGCCAGTATCACCTGCCCTTCTCGTTGACAACGGACCACACCGTCGGCCCGCAGAGCGACGCGTTCCAGTCCGATCTATCCTGGTTCCTCGGGGTTTGCCGGACAGTGGGGGGATTGCGGACGGCGCGGCTGGGCGCGATCGGCGCGCGGCCGAATGCCTTCAACACGGTGCGCTATAGCGAGAAGCTGCTGCAAGGCGACGGCATTTCCGTGAACACGCTGGACCTCTCCGAAGTGATCGGGCGCGCGGACCGGCTCAAAGATGATGATCCGCGCGTGCGCGAGCGGATCGAGGAAATTCGGGGCTACGTGCCGACCGGCGAGACGCCGCATCCATCGCTGGCGCGGATGGCCCGCATGGCAATCGTAATTGACGATTGGATGGCCGCCAACGATCTGGTCGCCACGGCGCTGCAATGCTGGACCTCGGTGCAGCTAAACTACGGCGTCAACGTCTGCACGCTGATGAGCATGATGAGCGACCGCTTGATGCCCAGCGCCTGCGAAGTGGATGTGACGGGCGTCGCTTCGATGTATGCGTTGCAATTGGCGTCGCGCACGCCCAGCGCCCTGGTGGATTGGAACAACAGCTACGCCGGCGACCCCGACAAGTGCGTGCTCTTCCACTGCGGCAACTGGGCAAAAAGTTTCCTACCGGATGCACAGATGGAATACGCGCACGTGCTGTCGAATACCCTGGGCGTGGAGAACACGCGCGGGGCCATCTCGGGGCGCGTGCCCGCCGGGCCATTGACCTACGCCCGAATCAGCACAGACGATCAGGCGGGCGCGATCACGACCTACGTCGGCGAAGGACGTTTCACAGATGATCCGCTGAACACCTTCGGAGCGCGCGCCGTGGTGGAAGTGCCGGGACTACAGAAGCTCATGCGCTATATCTGCCGTAACGGCTACGAGCATCACACGGCGATCAGCGCCTCGCATTGCGCCCCAATCCTGGCCGAAGCGTTCGAGAACTACCTCGGCTGGGACGTGTATCATCACAACGGCCCGGTCGAGTAGATCGCGCCGGTCGCTCGTAGTGCGCAGTCCCCTGCGCAGAAAACTGCGCACTACGAGCGAAGCTCCGCCGCGCGGGCGAGCAGGGCCATGTAGGGCCGGCCCGGCAGCGAGACGGTTCGCGTACCCCGGAAACGCCCCGCGAGCGGCTCCCGGCTCATGCCCCATGTGTCTATGATGTCAACTTTATATTCCCGGTCGTCGGGCATCGTCAACGTGACTTCGGCGGGCTGCCGCCAGCCGAAATAGATCAGGTAGAACTTGCCGGCCTGCCCCACCGAGGGAAGATGCGTGTCACTGATCCTCGGCTGCGGATCGAGGCCGCCGGGGGGCAGCGACTCCAGCACGCGACGCAGAAAAGCAAGCTGTTCTGCGCTCTGCCCACGCAGCGCGCCGCCATGCGACCACCAGATCACCTCGTCGGGATCGAGGTAAGTTTCGCCGTGGCCCACATAACCGCCGCGGAAGGTCCCCTCCCAGAAGCGGCGCACCATCTCTTCGGCGGTGATGTTGCCCCACCCATCGGGGAGATCGCCTTCGTAGTAACACTCATCCACCACCACCGGCTTGCCATATTGCGCGCGCCACGCGCTGACCAGATCGAGATACGCGTGCTGTATCGAACAGTGCGTCACCCACGGCCGGGAGTGATCGTAGAACATCTCCCAATCGTGGACATCAAGCTGCTGCCAGTTGTGAATCGAACGCAGATGATCGTGCGGATCGGCCTGTTGCACCAGCTCGAAGTAGCGATCCCAGGCCTCCGGCGGCTTGGTGCGCATCAGGTTGTATTCGTTCGCCAGCGACCACCACACATTGCTGTAGGCCGCAAGGCGGGCCACGATGTAGCGGAGATACAACCGGTCGGCTTCCTCACCCATATCGGCGAAACCCCACCGGTCATATGGGTGGAACAGGATGATATCGGCCTGGATGCCCAGGGCGCGCATCTGATCTACGCGTTGTTCGAAGTGCTGGAAGAACGCCGGATCAAACCGGGTGAAATCCCACCCGCCATCTGCACGACGCGGATAGGGATAGAGCTGCGGTTCATTGTGATTGAAGCGGTAATGCTTGGGAAAGACGCACATACGCAACTTGTTGAACGGCGCCGTTGCCAGCGTATCCAGAGTTTGCGCCTCCAGGTCAGCCCCTTGATGCACCCAGGCATAGCACGTGGTGCCAATCTGGATGTAGGGCGTCCCATCATCGTAACGAAAATGGAATGTGTTCCACACCCGCACCGGGCCGTGGCTCCCCGGCCGCGCCGGAACGACCACCCGCTCGCCCTGCTGCGCATCCAGCTCGGGGCGATTGCTGACCGTCCGGTAGCGCAACACGCCTGGCGCATCGGGCATGAAGCGAATCCGATACATGCCGTCGCCATCGTAGAAGCCGGTCACGTCATGCACACGGTCGTTCAGGTCGAAACGCGCGCCCACGGTGACATCCGTAAATGGATTGCCCTCGGTGGGGCCGGTCAGGCTGAGTTCAAAGGGATCATACTGCGAAATCCGTGGCAACTTGCTGGTCATGGTGTATTGTTTTGCTCCTCCATCAGTTGCCCGGCAGCGGCGGCGAGACCGATCGCGTCCAGGCCGTAATAGCGAAAGACCTCAGTCTGTGCGCCGGTCACGATATGCTCATCCGGAATGCCCATGACCCGGAATCGCACGCGGCTGCCCGCCTGCATCAAGAGCGCGGCGCACTGGCTCCCCAGGCCGCCGTAGACGCTGTGCTCCTCTACCGTGACAATAGCTGCTGTGTGTGCGGCGGCTTCCAGGACGGCGGCGTGATCCAACGGCTTGACGGTGTGCATGCTGATCACGCCGCAAGAGACCCCTTGCGCCGCCAGCAGTTGGACCGCGGCGGCGGCCTCAGCGACCATCTCTCCCGTCGCGATGAAGGTCACATCGCTTCCCCGGCTCAGGATGATGGCCCGCCCGATCTCGAAAGGCGTCTCCGAGACGTGCAAGTCAGGCATGGGCTTCTTGCCGAGGCGCAGGTAGAGTGGACGCGGCCACGCAATGGCCGCCCTGACAGCCGCCGTCGTTTCGTAGTTATCTGCCGGGGCAACCACGGTGATGTTGTGGATGGCAGTGAGCGCGGCGAAATCATGCAGCGAGTGATGCGTAGAACCGAGTGGGCCATAGCTCACCCCGGCGCTGATGCCCACCAGCTTGACGGGGTGGTCGGAGTAGGCCACGTCGTTCTTGATCTGTTCGAAGGCGCGCGCCGTGAGAAAGCACGCAGGCGAGACGGCGAACACGATCTTGCCCGCCGAAGCCAAGCCGGCGGCAACGCCGACCAGATTCTGCTCGGCGATCCCGACCTCGACCAATTGATCCGGCAACGCGTCGGCGAACGGCGCGAGCTTGCCGGAGCCGCGCGAGTCGCTGGCGACCACCAGGATATCGCGGTTCTCACGCGCCAATGTCAAGAGCGTTTCGGCGAACACATCCTGATTGGGCCTACTCACGGCTCAGGACTCCGTCGCGCTCGCGCCACACTTGCTCGGCGAGATCCAGCTCGCGGATGGCCGCCGCATACTCCGCTTCATCGGGCACATGATGATGCCAGCCGGACCGATCCTCCATGAAGCTCACCCCGCGGCCCTTGACCGTGCGCGCCAGGATGAGATTCGGCGATCCGGGGCTGAGGGGCAGATCGGCGAAGGTCTCCGCGAGGCCTGCAATGCTGTGCCCATCTACTTCGCGGACGGCATATCCAAAAGCGCTGAACTTATCGCGCAGTGGCTCCAGCGCCATGACTTCCTCCGTCCGCCCGGTGATCTGAAGTGTATTGCGATCCACAATCACGACGAGGTTATCGAGTCTATAATGGGCGGCGCTTAGCGAGGCCTCCCAGACCGAGCCTTCGGCGAGTTCGCCATCACCTAACAGCGTGAAAACGCGATACAGTCGGCCATCCTTCTTCGCCGCCAACGCCATCCCGACGGCGACCGGCAGGCCATGCCCCAGGGCACCGGTGTTGTGCTCGATGCCGGGGACTTTCCGGGAAGGATGACCGATCAGGTCCGATCCGAACCGGGTCAGGCCGGACAGCACATCGGCCGGGAAAAATCCCCGATCGGCCAGCACCACGTAAAGCGCCTCCACCGCATGCCCCTTGCTCTGAACGTACCGGTCACGGTCCGGGTCGGTCACAGTGTCAGGACCCACGTTCAGAGCCGCGTTGTACAAGACATTCAGGATGTCAATGCAGGAAAAATCGCTGCCCGTGTGGCCGGCGCGCGCCTGCGTGATCACCCGCAGGATTTGCTTGCGATAATGAATTGACTTCAACTCAAGTGTGCGGATGTCCATTAGTGCCTCACCATACAAGTTGCCCGACCGTTCTGAAACATGACTGACCATTGCTCTACAGCGCAATCCTAATCGGCCCTTTGCCCCGTGTCAAAATCCAACTACAAAGGGCCTGCCCGTCGTTTTGCGAGCGACTCGTTCTGTTGTATGATACGAATCTCATAATTTTGCTGTAAGTGCGAAGGAGACGGTCGAGAAATGCAAGTTTTACTATTGCGAGATGTAGAAGGCCTAGGCCTGGCCGGCGATATCAAAGATGTGCCGGGCGGCTACGCCAAAAATTTCCTGATCCCCCGAAACCTTGCGACCGCGGCCACTGAAGGCGCAGCGCGCCAGTCCAAGGATCTGCAGGATGCTGTCACGCGGCGGCAAGACCGGAGGCTCACTGAGGCGAAGGCGCAGGCCGCCAAACTGGACGGCAAGGTCATCACTTTCCAGGTGCGCGCCGGCGAAGACGATAAGCTATACGGTTCGGTGACCAGCCCCGAGATCGCCGAGCAGTTGAGCCGCGTTGCAGGCTTCGAAATTGACCGCAAGCACATCGCACTGGAGCACGCCATCAAGAGCCTGGGTGAGCATGATGTGCAGATCAAGCTGGGTTCCGGCGTGAATGCCGTCGTTCAGGTCAAGGTCGAGCGCGCCGCGGAGGAATAGGCGTTCTCCCATCCTATCCGCGTTACCTTGCCCCACCGGGAATCACATCTCGGCGGGGCTTTTGTTGTCGTCCACTTTAGCCCCTTGTGGGCGTCGCGCGACGCCCACAAGGGGCTAAACTACCGGCTGAGCGCAAAGTCGGCCACATCCAGATTCTCGAACGTCCCATCTCCCGATTGGCGATACAAGATGACCCGCGCGCCGTCGGCCCCGGCGGCGGCTTCCGCGGGGAACGCGTAGGCATCCCCGACGATCTCGCCTGGCGTCCAACGTGACGTGGGATACGCGCCCATCACCGGGGCCAGGCTGTCCACCTGGGCGATCTCCGCGCCGCCCTGCGTCAGGCGGACGGATACTGACCAGTCCTGCGTCGGGTGTAGGGCCTCCCACTCCAGCAGCAGGACGGTCTCGCCGGTTGCCGCGTTCTGAGCGCGTCGCGCCCCGCTCAGGCCCAACTCCGCGCCGAAATCATGCGTCCAGTCTAACGCTTGCCCGACCTGGAGATCCCACAATGGGCGTGTTTGCGGAGCGGCGCTAACGCCCGCCGACGTGCGCCCCAATGCCGAGAAGCGCGCTTCGGAGCTGACCTCCGCAGGGACGAGGGGCAAGGCGGCCTCCGTGGCGGCCAGCAGCGGCGACCCCGCCGCCAACACCGTCTGTGCTTCGGGCGCGGTGACGACGCGCAGGTCGGGCTGCACACCCCAGATGCGCGTCAGATAGTCGAGCGCCAGGCTCTCCGGCAGCGTGCCCAGCACCGCCGTACCCTCCGGCGGGTGATCGGCCAGGATCGCCCAGCCGGGAATCAACCCGGTGTCGCCCGCGCGGCTGCTGGAATCGGCCAGCGGATAAGACGTGACGCCGCGATAGAGGACCAGCGCGGTCATCGCGGCCAGAACCAACGCCTGCCCGCCCCGCCCCCGCGCTTGAGAGAAGGCCCACGTCGCCAGCCGGCCCATCCCCAGCGCCAACAGCGCGTAGCACGGCATGATCACCTGATACCAGTTGCCGAGCCGATCTACCCAGGCGAAGAGCAGATAGAGCGCAAGCGTCGCGTAGAGGAAGATCGCCCGCCGCCTGTCGAGCAGCGCCAGCCCGACCAACCCACCGATCAACCCGGGCCAGGTCATCTCACGCCAGATCAGCGCGGGGAATTCGATGGTCACGAACGGGCGCAGCGACCACGTCAATTCTCCCCGCCCCTGCGCCGTTGAGACGAAGCTCCAGAACCATGCCCACGTGCTCGCCCACTCGCCCAGGCCGCGCCATTCCGGGTGGCGCGCCCCGCTCAGATAAACGAAGGCGTAGCTGAGCAGAGGCAGGGCAACCAGCCCCGCGGATCGCGCGATCAGTTTCGGACGGCGCAACAGCCCCGGCTCCAGCCCTAGCACAAACCAGAGCAACGGCGGAACGATCAACAACACCGTCAGTTGATGCGCGAGGCCGACGCCGGTCAGCAGCGCCAGGCCGAGCAGATAGCCATCACGCCGCGTGCGCTGCCATAGGAAGGCGAGATAGACCACGGCCAGCGTCCACGCCACCGACGAGGTGTATTGCTCGGTGGTGACGGCGTAATACCAGAAGAAGTAGGTGACGGCGTAGAACACGCCGGTAGGCAGCGCCACCGGCCACGGCGCGCCGACCTCGATCAGCAGTAGATAGAGTAGCGCCAGCGCGATCAGCGCCCACAGCATGGAGTAACTGGAGAGAAGCGGGATCGGGTTCGCGTCCGGCCCCGGCAGGGCGCGTCCGGCATGGAACCACAACCAGCCGCCCATCGTGTACAGCGGGTAGCCGGGCGCGTTGCTTGGCCGGCCCAACACCTGCGCGTACTGATGGGTGATGAGGTCGCCGCCCTCCAGCTCGCCGGGGCGCAGACCATCGTCCAGGGTGAACGCGTAGAGCAGCCCGGCGAACACCAGCAAGAGGAGCAACCCGATGATATGGTTTCGGCGCATGCCGCGACTATACCCGCACGGCGTGCCCCTGTCAAAGCCGCCAGTTTCCTTCGTAGTGACGGCTTTAGCCGTTGTCATACCCCCAACGGCTGAAGCTGTCACTACGAAGGAAAGTAACACGCCGTTTTCGGATAGACCTTAGATTTCCCTCTTCAGCAGCGCGCCGCTTGTCCATTCGGGCGCGCGGGGCTATAATAGGTGTTTGATGCTGTAACATACAACCCTTGAAAGCAAAGGTTTGACACCGCGCAGTGACTGACAACCACCGTCCGCTCATTGGGATTCCCGCCGCCACCAAGCGCGACCCCGAATATGTCGCCACCCCAACCTATCGTTTCAACGGTCTTTACCCCACGGCCCTGGCGGCTTGCGGGGCCGACCCCATCGTCATCCCGCTCGATCTGCCCGCAGAAAGCCTGTTGAGCATTTATGCCCGGCTGGATGGGCTGTGCCTGGCGGGCGGGGTGGATGTGGACCCGGGGCATTACGGCGAACAGCCGCACCCGAAGTTGGGGGAAGTGGATCAGGCGCGCGACGACGCCGAATTAACGCTCACACGCTGGGCGCTGCGCGACGACCTGCCCATCCTGGGGATTTGCCGGGGCATCCAGCTTCTGAACGTCGCCGCCGGAGGCAGCCTCTATCAAGACATCGCGGCGCAGGTGAATGGCGCGCTGCGGCACAGTTATCAGTTGGCGGAATCGCCCTGGGAGCGCTCGACGCACGCCGTCCAGCTTGCGCCCGGCAGCAAGGCCCACACGATTTTTGGCGTAACCCTGCTTTGCACCAACAGCTTCCACCATCAGGCGGTCAAAGAGCCGGGCGCGGGGCTGGTCGTGACGGCCCGCACCGAAGATGGGATCGTCGAGGCCATGGAGGACGCCAACCGCCGTTTCGTGGTTGGCGTCCAGTGGCATCCGGAAGGGATGTTCCGCAGCGACCCGGTCGAACGAAGACTCTTTACGGCGTTCGTAAAAAGTGCTTCAAGCGTCGCGCACGACGCTTCACAGAATGCGGCGTACTTCCAGGTTGGAGGCAAACACATTGAATCTCGGTAAACAAATCCGGCTGAATCGCATTTTCGCCCATCCATCGGGCCGGCTCTGTTCGGTCGCCGTAGATCATTTCATGGGCTACCAGAGCAACTTGCCGGCCGGGCTGCAACAGATGCAGGTGACCATCCAGGAGATCATGACTGCGCGGCCCGATGCGATGACCATGCACAAGGGGGTTGCCACGTCATGCTGGCCGCCCTACGCGGGACAGGTCCCGTTGATCATCCAGGCCAGCCTCATTCGCCCCGATGATAGCTGCTTCGAGTTCGGGGCCACGCCGGAAGAAGCATTGCGGCTGGGCGCTGACGCCTTCGCCGTCGCGGTTTTCGTGCGCGGCGACAGCGAAGCAAAGTACCTGCGCGTGCTGGCCGATTTCGTCCGACAGGCGGCCCAGATCGAGCTTCCGCTGATCTGCCACATCTACCCGCGCACGTTCATCGGCAGCGCCTCGCAGATTTCTTATGAACCGGAAGATATCGCCTGGGCCGTCCATTGCGCCTATGAGATGGGCGCGGACGTCGTCAAAGTCCCCTATTGCGGCGACCTCGCCGCGCACACGGAGATCATCGCCGACTGCCCCGTTCCGGTGGTCGCGGCCGGGGGGCCAAAGACCTCGACGCAGGAGGAGGCGCTGGCAATGATGGCCGACGTTGTGCGCAGCGGCGCGCGCGGCGCGACCATCGGGCGGAACATCTGGGGCTTCGGGGACATCACCGCTTCCGTCAACGCCTTCAAAGCGGTGATTCATGACGGCTGCTCGGCCGGCGAGGCGATGCAACGCGCCCGCCTATGACCACCCACGCCATAGGCGTCTTCGATTCGGGCGCGGGTGGGCTTTCGGTGACGCGTGAGCTGATGCGGCGTCTGCCCGACCGGCCCATCGTCTACCTCGCGGATCAGGCCCACGCGCCGTATGGCCAGCGCTCGCTCGATGAGATCCGGCGCCTGGCGCGCGGCATCACGCGCTTTCTGCTGGATGAAGGCGCGGGCGTCATCGTGATCGCATGCAACACGGCGTCTGCGGCGGCGTTGCACCCGCTGCGCGCCGAGATGCCCGCGGTCGCGTTCGTCGGCATGGAACCCGCGGTCAAACCCGCGGCCGAACGCACCCGCACGCGCCACGTGGGGGTCATTGCGACCGAAGCGACATTTCAGGGCGAGCTTTTCGCGACCCTGTTGGACCGTTACGGAGCACAGGTCACGGTGCATACGCAGGTGTGCCCCGATCTGGTGGCGTTGGTTGAGACGGGCGAGTTGGATTCCGAGCGCGCGCGGCAGGCCGTTGAAAGTTACCTTGCGCCGTTGCTGGCCGCCGGCATTGACGAGCTGGTGCTTGGGTGTACGCACTATCCGTTCCTGTGTCCGCTGATCGAGCAAATCGCCGGTCCCACTGTTGAAATCATTGACCCCGCCCCGGCAGTCGCCCGCCAGACCGAACGCGTCATCGGCGAGCTCGGACACACCGCTCACACATCGCCGCAACACCGATTCTACACGACCGGCGATCCCGCCCGCTTCCGCGATCTGCTCCGGCTGTTGATCAGCGTGGAGGCCGACGTCTGTCACGCGTGTTGGATCGAGGATGACCGGCTGGTTGCCGCACGGGCCACAGGTACTCGAAAATGCACTTAATCCCAAACTTATCCCAAATTCATTTGGGATAAGTTTGGGATATATGGAAAATATCTAACCTTATGACTCAACAAAAACATGTCACACACCCCGCGCGGCTGAGCCGGCGGGCATTCCTGGGCGCGCTGAGCAGTGCGGGCGCGGCTGCGCTGCTGGCCGGCTGTGGGCTGGGTAAACCCGAGCCAACCCCCACGCCGACGCGAACGCCGCGCGCCCCTGTACCTTCGGCCACGCCCCCGGCGACAGCCACCCTACCTGCGACGGCGACCGCAACCCCGGCCGCGACCTTCACGCCGCGCGCCACCGACACGCCGGGGCCGCCCACCGCGACCTTCACACCGCCTCCCACGCCCACCCCGACGGCCTCGCCCTTCCCACCGGGGCCGCAAACCAAGCTGGGCGTCTTCGTCTCACGCAATGACCCGCGCGTCTTCGACCTGCTGCGCACCGGCAACGTCGCCATTGTCAAAACGCTGGAATATGACCCCAACTTCGTGGCGGACATGAAGAAGATCTCGCCGCAAACGCTCGTCATCGCCCGGCTCAATATGCCGCAAGTCAACCTGGCCGAGTTCAACAACCCGAAGGGCGATGCGGCGGCGTTCGCACAACAGGTGATTTCCATCATGGCCGACCCGCGGCGGATGGATGCGATTGACGGCTGGGAAGCCATCAACGAGCCCGTGGCGGCAGATGCCGAACAGATGGGCCGCCTGGCCGACTTCGAGGCGGAACGGACGCGCCTGCTGGGTGAAAAGGGTATCCGCTCGGTCGTCGGTAATTTTGCAACCGGGCATCCCGACTTGCCCTTGTGGCCGGCGTTCCGCCCGGCGCTGGAAGCCGCCAAACAGTATAAGGGCTACCTGGGCCTGCACGAATACTCTGCGCCGACCATGCAACACGGCACGCCGCAAGAACTGTTGAACTGGGGCAACGATCCGGGGCAAGAGGGGTGGCTCACCCTGCGCTACCGTAAGGCCTATCGCGAATACCTCAAACCCAACAAGCTCGAAGTACCGATCCTGCTCACCGAAGTGGGGATTGACGGCCAGGTCACCGATCGGCCCGGGCCGCCGGGGCTGGGTTGGAGCGACTTCGGTGAGTTCTGGGATGAGCTTGGGATGGGCAGCGATGCGCCGGGCAACTATATGGAACAACTCGCCTGGTATGACGCGCAACTGCAACAGGATGATTATCTGCTGGGCGCGGCGATCTACGCGGCCGCAGCCTCACCCGGCTGGGAAACCTTCGAGATCCTCGGCGGAGTTGAGCCGTTCCTGCAGCAATATCTCAGCATGCACCCACAGCGCTGATCGGAACGACTCGAAAATCGCACGGATACGGTACACAGTACCAACTATTACAGAATTATCACCCCAAACGCCTCACAATGGTTGTATGACCTCGTTCAGGTTCGGGCGATTCCTTGCCCGAACCTTGCCCAGGGGTTCACGGCTGACGCAAATTCATGTCCCTACATCGCCCCCCGGTCAGCATCGCCTGAAATGTCACCTCGCGCGCAACACATTTTTACATTAAGGAGTTGAACTCATGCCCATGATCCCCGGTCATTCTCAGGCGCTCGTCATCGGCGGCGGCCCGGGCGGATCTACCGCCGCGACCATGCTGGCGCAACAAGGTTACGACGTGACCTTGCTGGAGCGCGCCCATTTCCCACGTTATCACATTGGTGAATCCTTATTACCCACTATCCTCGAAATTGCCGACCTGATCGGCGCGCGCGACAAACTGGAAGCCTATGGGTTCCAGAAGAAACAAGGCGCGTATCTGGAATGGGGCGCAGAACGCTGGCCGCTGAACTTCGGCGAATTGAGTGACAGCCGCACCTATGCCTTCCAGGTCATCCGCTCGGAGTTCGACCAGATGATGCTGGAACACGCCAAATCGCAGGGCGTCAAGGTCTACGAAGGCGTGGAGGTTGCCGAAATTCAATTCGAGGGCGACCGGCCCGTGAGCGCCGACTGGACTGTCAGTGAGGGCGGTAACGGCGCCGGCCCGACGCAGGGCCGCATTGCGTTCGACGTGCTGATTGACGCGTCGGGCCGCAACAGCCTGATGGCGACACGCTATCTGCGCAACCGGCGCTTTCACGAGGTGTTCCAGAACGTCGCCATCTGGGCCTACTGGGAGGACGCCAAGAAGGAACTGAGCGGGCGAGAGGGCGACATCATCGTGAACTCGATCCCCGGCGGCTGGTTCTGGGCGATTCCGCTGCACGACGGGACGATGAGCGTCGGCATGGTGATGCACAAAAACCTCGTGATGGCGCAGAAGGGCAAGTCGCTGGAAGAGATTTATACCGGGGCGCTGGAAGGGGCCGAGCTCATCCAGACGATCATCAAGCCGGCGCGCAAGATTTCGCACGTCTACAGCGAGTCGGACTATTCCTATGCCTCCGAACGGTTCGCGGGGCCGGGGTATTTCCTCATCGGCGATGCGGCGTGTTTCCTCGATCCCTTGCTGTCCAGCGGGGTGCATCTGGCGACGTTCAGCGCGCTGCTGGCCGCGGCCAGTTACGGCAGCATCGAGCGCGGCGAAGTCAGCGAAGAAGAAGGCATTGCCTATTTCGAGCACAGCTATCGGCAGGCCTATCTGCGCTTCCTTGTGTTCCTCTCGGCGTTCTACGACATCAGCCGCGGCAAAGAGTCATACTTCTCTGAGGCGCAACGGCTCACCGAGCATGATGTGAAACCGGAGGACTTGAAACAGGCCTTCCTGAAGCTGGTCACCGGGAAGCGCGACCTGTCGGACGCGCAGACCCAGGAGGGCCACCTGGTGTTGCAGGAAATGACCCAACGCATTGACGAGAACCTGCGCATGCGACAAGACAAGGAGAAGTTGGCCGCCATGGAGGGTGCTGCGAAGCAGGCGGTCACGGCCAACGCGCGCTTCTTTTCATCGGTCGAGGGGATGTTCGCGTTGAATGAGGAGGAGGCGATCAACGGGCTGTACGTGGCGACGCAGCCCCGCATCCATCTGGCGCGGGCACGCACCGCCTAAGGCATCCACAACGTTAAATCCAAGGCGCCCCGCGGGGGTGGGCGGGGTGGGTTGGGGCGACCCGGGGGGGGGGGGGGGCAAAACACAGGGCGGGGGCCGCCGGGCCCCCCGGGGAAGTGGGGGGGGGGGGGCAGGCGGGAGAAACCCGCCCGGGGGGCCCGGGGCCCCGGGGCGCCCCCCCGCCTTGGGGGTCCCCATCCGCCCCCCCCCCCCCCGGGCCATGCTGGCCCTGCGGGGGGTCCCCCCCGGGGCCGATGCGCCCGAGTGGGTGCAGAAGCTCGCCATCAATCCTGACAGCGCGCAGTCTCGGAGGTATTCTGAGCAGCAGCGCATCCGGGCGAACTCGGAAAAGGAACTCCGCAAACTGCGGCTGAAGTACTTCGGTGCCATCAAAAAGCAGGAGATCCGCCAGACCGGAATTCTCAAGCTGCGAGCCTACAGCGACCCTGCGCTGTTCCCCACACTCGTTGAGGTGTTTGAGCGCGAGGATGCCGATGTCCGCGGCGCGGTGATGGATATCTTTGCCGAGTCGCGCACGCAAGAGGGTGACGCTTCCCTGGCGTGGGTTGCGATCTTCGATCGCTCTGCCGAGGTACGGCGCGGCGCAACATCCCGGCTCCAGCGTCGCACAAAAGAAGAGGCCGGGACCCCGGAGGGCGTGAAGCTGGTGTGCTGGGAGGGCATCCGCTCCGGCAAGCCCGAGGCTATGGCTTCCGCGGCAGGGCTGGCCAACGACCTGACGATCCTCGAGGCAATCCCCTGGCTCATCA
>JBBQRS010000095.1:0-18127 GCA_038214535.1 Anaerolineae bacterium | reverse complement strand
GCAACGCGCTGCGTTCTGGCTCGTCCAATTGGATGAAGCGTCCGGGTCGCATGGGGTAGCCTCCAAGTACAAAGCTGAGCTACCACCATCCTAAACCCAGACGTCAATCCCCGACCACTTTTGTGGAGCTATTTAGACGCCCACGAGGGGCTAAACTACGGGGTTTCAGATAGGCGTTTTATGAATAAAAACAATTCTCAGACAGGAGCAAAGGACATGGCAAAGCAGACAACCTTACCCGAAAACGTGCCTGCGGTGGGCAGCATGGCCCCCGATTTTGAGTTGCCCGCCGACAATGGCGAGACCGTGCGCCTGAGCGACCTGCGCGGCAGTCGCGTGGTGCTCTTCTTCTACCCGAAAGACATGACCAGCGGTTGCACGACCCAGGCGTGCGGGTTCCGCGACAACTACCCCGAAATCGAGGAGCGCAACGCGACCGTGTTGGGCATCAGCCCCGACGCCGTGGAGAGCCACGTCAAGTTCAGGACGAAGTATGACCTGCCGTTCCGCCTGCTGGCAGATGAGGACCACAAGGTCGCGGAGCTTTACGGGGTGTGGGGCGAGAAGAGCATGTACGGGAAGAAGTATTTCGGCATCATTCGCTCGCATTTCGTGGTGGATGAAGAGGGGAAGATCGCCGATGTCCAGTACAAGGTCAGCCCGGAAGACAGCGTGGCAAACGCGCTGGCGAATTTGAAGCTCATGCCGGCCGTCTGAGGATTGCCTACGACTCTGTTTACGAGAGCGAGACCCTTCGCTGGAGGCCAACCGTCGCGAACTTTGAGTGGTTACCCCGCTCAGGGTGACACCGTTAAAACCCCGCGGAGTGCACATCCGAGGATGCGCACTCCGCGGGGAGACTATCGGCCGCGCCTAGTTTTGATCTTCGGCCAGACGCGTCAGGTACTGGCCGTACTGGTTGCTGTCCAGCCTGTGCACCAGCGCGCGCAGATCATCGCGCGTGATGTAGCCCATGCGAAACGCGATCTCCTCGGGGCAAGAGATCATCATGCCCTGGCGATCTTCGACGGCCTGCACGAAATTCGCCGCTTGCAGCAGCGACTCATGCGTCCCCGCATCGAGCCAGGCCACACCGCGCCCCATCGCCTCGACGCTCAGCAAACCATTCTCCAGATAGACGCGGTTCAGATCGGTGATCTCCAGTTCACCACGCGGTGACGGCTTGAGCGTCGACGCGATGGCAACCACCTGGTCATCATAGAAGTACAGCCCCGGCACCGCATAGTGCGAGCGCGGGTGCGCCGGCTTTTCCTCGATGCTGATGGCCTTGCCGTCGGCGTCGAACTCGATCACGCCGTAGCGCTCCGGGTCTCTGACCGGATAAGCAAAGACCCTCGCCCCCTGGTCGAGGGCGGCGGCCTTGCGCAACTGATCCGGCAGGCCATGCCCATAGAAGATGTTATCGCCCAGGATCAGGCATACCGGTTCATCACTGATGAAGTCGCGCCCCACCAGGAAGGCATCGGCCAAGCCGCGCGGCGCGGTCTGCTCGATATAGCTGAAGGAGAGGCCCCACTGATTGCCCTCGCCCAGCAACCGTTGGAAGCCGGGCAACGCTTCCGGTGTGCTGATGACCAGGATCTCGCGAATCCCGGCCAGCATCAGCATAGACAGCGGGTAGTAGATCATCGGTTTGTCGTACACGGGCAACATCTGCTTGCTGACGCTCATCGTCAACGGATAGAGTCGCGTCCCGTGTCCACCGGCAAGGATGATGCCTTTCATACCGGCCTCCTTCTGATTGCGCATACATCCGCAAATCCTGTAGTGTAGCCCCTTGTGGGCGCAGGCAACGGACGCCACAAGGGGCTACACTACAGGTTCCCGGATAGATTCTGACTCGTTACTTCGCGTCGCCGTTTGACCGCAGCAGGCCACGACTGCGCAGATACTCGATGATCGCGCGCGCGTTGTCCTCCGCCGTCTGCCCCACCGTGTCCAGGGTGATTTCCGGGTTGAGCGGTTCCTCATAGGGGTCGTCAATCCCGGTGAAGCCGGTCAGTTCGCCGCGGCGCGCCTTCGCATACAGCCCCTTAAGGTCGCGATCTTCACAGACCGCCAGCGGTGTATCCACAAAGACCTCGACGAAGTGATCCGTCCCGGCCATCGCACGCACATCGTTGCGGGTGGCGCGATACGGGCTGACCGCCGCGCACACCACCGTGCCGCCGTGCCGCACAATTTCCGCGGCCACGTAACCGATGCGCCGGATGTTGGTATCGCGGTCTTCCTTGCTGAACCCCAGCCCTTTGGAAAGATGCGTGCGCACCACATCGCCATCCAGCACGGTGACTTGCCGCCCTTCTTGCAACAGCAGCTCGGTCAGCACCTCCGCTGTGGTGGACTTGCCCGCCCCGCTCAGACCGGTGAACCAGATGCATACGCCCTGCTTGTGGCGTGGCGGGTAGCTCTCCGCCAGGATCTCCGCGACTTCGGGCCGCGTGAACCAGTCGGGCAGTTGGCGGCCGTTGTTGAGATACTCCTCGCGCACCTGCGTGCCCGAAATGTCTGCGGTCTTCGCGTCGGCCGCAATCCGCGAGACTTCCTCGTAGCGGCCTTCAGCAGGAAGATAGACGAACTGGCGGAACGGCACCATCTTCACGCCCAACTCATCCTCATACTGGCTGACCAGCTCCTGCGCATCGTATGGCCCGTAGAACGGCTTGCCGGTGGAATCGTTGCCCGGCCCCGCATGGTCGCGCCCGACGATGAGGAAGTTCGCGCCATAGTTGCGACGGATAACGGCATGCCAGAGGGCTTCCCTGGGGCCGCCCATCCGCATCGCCAACGGCAGCAGCGCCAGCAAAATCCGACCTTTGTCGTAATAACGGTCGGCCAGCGCCTTGTAGGTGCGCACGCGCGTGAAGTGATCCACGTCGCCCGGCTTGGTCATCCCGACCACCGGATGCAGCAACAACACGCCGTCCACTTCCTGCGCCGCACGCTTGGTCAGCTCCTCATGCACGCGGTGCAGTGGGTTGCGGGTCTGGAAGGCCACAACATTCGAGTGGCCGTAGGTCGCCAGGCGCGCCCGCGTTTCGGCGGGCGTCAGGCGTAGCTCGCGGAAATCGTAGTGCGTGGGCATTTGCAACACGCGCAGCCGGCCCGAGATGTTGAGCGGTCCCCAGCGGTGCATTTCGGCCACCAGCGGATGCCGCAGATCGGTTGAGCCGAAGACCTTTTGCGCCGTCTCTTCCAGGTCCCACGGATACATTTCCTCGACCGTCATCACAGCGAGCAGTTCGTTCTTGGCGTTCCGCAGCGCGATGTCCTGCCCCACTTGAATATCGGGGTTCGCCTCGACCGGCAGAACCACCGGGATCGGGAAAATGTGCCCGCTGCTCAGGCGCATCTCGGCGAGCACGCGCTGATAATCTTCCTGCCCCATGAAGCGGTCGAGCGGCGAGAACGCGCCGGAGGCCAACAATTCCAGATCGCAAACCACGCGTTCCGATACCTGGATCGAAGGCAGCGTCGAAGCATGCGCCTTGACTGCCGGCGCGTCTTCGGGAGAGACCAGCAGGTTGACCAAAACATCCCCATACGGGGCAATCAATCCGTCCGTAGTATTAAGTGACATAACCCCTAACCAATCGTGAGAATGAGCGTTCGAATGCTCAAGATGATAATTAACACACCCACAGCCATCATCAGTGGCCGGGCCGGAATGTATCTGGCAGCAAACGCAGCAAGCGGCGCAGCGATCACGCCGCCAATCAACAGGCCCAGGATAATCTGGGCGTTTTCCAACGTCAATGTGAGCGTCAGGATGAAGACCACAGACTGCGACAGGGTGACGAAGAACTCCGTCATGCTCACGGAACCGATGGTGAAACGGGGGTTGTTGCCCCGCGCCACCAATGTAGACGTCACGATGGGCCCCCAACCCCCGCCGCCAATCGCATCAAAAAAACCGCCGATGATCCCCAGCGGAACCAGCGCAGTCCGCACCTCGCGCTCCACCACCGGGTACATGGCCCGGCGCAGAATGACGACGCCCATGATCGCGAGATAGACGGCCACAATCGGCTTGATCAAACCAGTGGGCATCTCGGTGAGCAGATAAGCCCCGATGACGCCGCCCACCACGCCCGGAATGACCAGGCGCTTGATCAAGTATCTGTCAATATTGCCCAACCGCCAGTGAGACAGACCCGACACCCCGGTGGTCACGACTTCGGCGGCATGGACGCTGGCGCTGGCAACTGCGGGCGGCACACCGATGCTCAACAGGAAGGTATTGGAACTCACACCATAGGCCATGCCCAACGCGCCGTCAATGAGCTGGGCCAGAAACCCCACAATAATGAACTCCCAGATACTGTGCCCCATACCTTCTCAGCGTGCATCCTTCCCCGGTGAGATTCAGGCGCGATGGGCGTCAATCACGCCGTCGGAATGTTTTGCGCCCAGTCTCGTTCACGAAGGTACCAGTTAACCGTGTTCGTCACCCCTGTTTCAATCGTTGTTTCCGGCTTCCACGCCAGCAATCGGCCCGCCGCGTCGATGTTAGCCCACGTCGCGCGCACATCCGCCGGATGCGCCGCTTCATAGCGAATAATCGCCCGCTTACCGAGCGCCTCTTCAACCCGCCGGATCATTTCCGCCACCGTAACGGGCGCATCAGACCCCAGGTTGATGACCGCATAGCCCAGCGGCGTCAGCCCCGCAATGGTGCCGCGCGCGATATCATCCACATAGGTGAAATCTCTCGATTGCGCGCCATCCCCGTAAACCACCACCGGATGCCCCTCGTTGATCCACTGCACAAGGCGAAACGGCAGCATGTCGGGCCGGCCAGCCGGCCCATAGACCGTGAAATAACGAAACACCGTCACATCCAGGCCGTGCAGATGATGATAAGAATAGCACAACGCCTCGGCAGCTTTCTTCGATGCGGCATAGGGCGAGAGCGGCCGATCGGTGCATTGATCTTCGCGATAGGGCAGTTCATCGCTCGCGCCGTACAGGCTGGAACTGGAGGCGAGCACGAACTTGCCGACATCATGACGGCGCGACCACTCCAGCAAATTCAGCGCGCCAATCACATTGGTCTGGTAGTAAATCCAGGGATTGGTCACTGAGTAACGCACCCCGGCGCGCGCCGCCAGGTTGATCACCCCGGCAACAGGATCGCGGGCGACCTCCAACGCCAATGCCTGCTCCAGCATCTCCGCGTCGGTGATATCCACCGGATAGAACCGAAAGCCAGGCCGGCCGGTCAGTTGCGCCAGCCGCCACTGCTTCAGCGTAACGGCGTAAGCGTCGTTCAGATTGTCAATGCCGATGACCTCGCGGCCTTCCGCGAGCAGGCGCGTACAGACCTGCGAGCCGATGAAACCCGCACAACCCGTGACGATCACAGGCCCGGTCTGCGGATCGGCCATCAACCGGCGGCTCTCGCGCCGACGTGGCGTGTATCCACCACCAGCCTGGCGCGCCGGAAGACATCCGGCCAGTCGTACGCCGAATGGTCGGTCACAATAATGACGCAATCCGCCGCATCCAGCGCCGCGTTCAGGTCTGTCTCAGAGGTGAAGCCCTGCCCGTTGTGGGCAAGAGTCGGAATATGTGGGTCGTGATAACGCACGTCGGCGCCCCGCTGGCGCAATAGCTCGATGATATCGAGCGCGGGCGACTCACGAACATCATCAATATCCTTCTTATAGGCGACGCCCAGCACCAGCACGCGGCTGCCCTTCAGCGGCTTGCCGGCATCGTTCAGCGCGCTCTGCACCTTCTCGACCCAATAAATCGGCATCGCAGTGTTGATTTCGCCTGCCAGTTGGATGAATCGCGCATTATAGTTGAGCGTCTTCAGCTTCCAGGAGAGATAGAACGGATCGAGCGGGATGCAGTGGCCGCCCACACCCGGCCCCGGCGTGAAGCGCATGAACCCGTAGGGCTTGGTCGAAGCGGCGTCAATCACTTCCCAGACGTCAATCCCCAGCTTATCGCACATGATGGCGACTTCGTTAGCCAGGGCGATGTTGACGGCGCGGAAGGTATTCTCCAGCAACTTCACCATCTCAGCCGATTGGGTTGACGTGACCGGGACAATCCGCTGGATGATCTCGGCGTACAGCGCGACCGCCACGTCGGAACAGTTCTGCGTCACCCCGCCCACCACTTTGGGCGTGTTCTCGACGGTATAGTCCGTCCGCCCCGGATCAATCCGCTCGGGCGAAAACGCGAGAAAGAAATCTTCGCCGACGCGCACCGACGCGTCCTGTGTTAACATAGGCAGAAGCAATTCTTCGGTGGTGCCGGGATAGGTGGTAGATTCGAGGATGACCAACAGGCCGGGATGGACATGCGCAGCAATCGCCTCACCCGATTCGAGCAAAAACCGAACATCGGGGTCGCGTGTCTTGTTCAGCGGAGTGGGCACACAGATGATGGCGGCGTCACAGTGATCCAACAGGGCATAGTCCGTAGAGGCCACGATCCGGCCCGCGACCGGCCGCAATTCACCTTCGGCCGGTGCAGCCGTAACGGCCGCAAGCCGCGCCGTCGGGATGTCCTGCACGTAAGATTCGCCGCGGTTGAGGCTGGCGACTTTGCCCGCGCTGACATCTATGCCAACGACGGGAAACCCGCGCTCGGCAAAGGCCACAGCCAGGGGCAACCCGACATATCCCAGCCCGACCACAGCCACAACCGCATCATGATCGGTGATCTTCTGCAGAAGTTGATTTTTCAATGTGGGGGTACTCCTGAGACACACACGACGTATAGGCGCAAAAACCGGCCTCCCTGGTGGCGCTGTGGGCAAGGCCGGCCTGAAATTCAAACTCTCAATTCTTGGTGGTGCCCCCGGCCCGACTCGAACGGGCACGCCCATACGGGCACAGGCCCTCAACCTGCCGTGTATACCAATTCCACCACGGGGGCATCGGCCACTATTATAGCCCATTCACGGACATTGTCAACTCACTCGCGCCGATCACGCGTCACGCGAGAGTTTCTGTCTGTAGTTTGTCAAAGCCTGGGGATTCACATATACTTGTTTGGCTTTAAAGATGACGTCATCCAACGCAACACCTTGTTTCACCATCCCGTCATTCTGGTGAGTCGCGCATGAAAATCGTCGTAGATGCCATGGGAGGAGATCACGCGCCTGCCGTCGTAGTCGCGGGCGCGGTCGCTGAGGCGCGCGAAACGGGCACACCTATCATCCTGGTCGGCATCGAAGACCGAATCCGCGCGGAATTAGCGAAACAACGCGACACGACCGGGTTGCCGATCGAGGTGGTTCACGCGCCCTCCGTGGTGGATATGGCCGAGCACACGATGGCCGTTCGGGCCAAGCGCGATTCCTCCATGATGGTGGGGATGCGATTGGTGAAAGAGGGTCACGCCGACGCGTTTGCATCGGCCGGCAATTCGGGCGCAGTGATGGCCGCCGCGCTCTTTGGCCTGGGGCGTATCCGTGGGGTCGAACGCCCTGGCCTCGGCAGCATTTACCCGGCCTCGCCCGAGCCGTGTCTGATCATTGACATCGGGGTCAACGCCGACTGCAAGCCGGAATATCTGGTACAGTTCGCCCTGATGGGGGTCGCTTACGCCGAGAAGATCTTCGGGCTGGATAACCCCAAAGTCGGTATCGTGTCCAACGGCGAAGAGGCCGATAAGGGCAACATGCTGATCCGGGAGACCTATCCACTGCTCCAGGCGTCCGGGCTGAATTTCGTCGGCAACGTGGAAGGCAAAGACCTGGGGCGCGGGCTGGCGAACGTCGTGGTGACAGATGGGTTAACGGGCAATGTCATCATCAAACTCACCGAGGGCATGATGTCATTTCTCGGCAAGACGGCGAAAAATGAGTTCACCCGCGGCGGACGGAATAAGCTGGGGCTGCTGTTGCTGGCCCCAGCATTGGTCTTCGCGATTCCAGGCCTGCTGATGCTTCTACCCTCTATCAAGGCGTTACGGCAGCGCGGCGACTGGCGCGAAATCGGCGGCGCGCCGCTGCTTGGCGTCAATGGGGTGGTCGTCATCGGCCACGGCCGCAGCGATGAAAAGGCAATTCAATATATGATCCGCATGGCTGCAACCAGCGTGCAGCAAGGCCTGATCGAGGCGATTGAGGCGGGTCTCGAAGGTTATGGAGACAAGTAACACGTATGACAGCAAATAACGGACGGCGGCGGGTTGTCGTCACGGGCATGGGCGCCCTGACTCCGGTGGGCCACGATTTGCAAACGACCTGGCAGGCCCTGGTCGCAGGACAATCCGGTGTCGCCAAGGCGACGCTATTCGATCCCTCGCCCTTCCCGGTCCACATTGCGGCTGAAGTGAAGGAGTTCGACCCGACCCGGTTCATCAATCCCAAAGACGCGCGGCGCATGGCGCGCTGCTCGCAATTTGCCATCGTGGCCGGGCGCGAAGCGGTCGCCGATGCCAACCTCGACTGGTCGAAGGAAGACATGGAGCGCGTCGGCGTCGTCATGGGCACCGGCATCGGCGGCATAGAGCTGCTGATCGAGCCGATCAGCAAGTTTCAGTGTGAGGGCATCACGCGCATTACACCGCACACGGCCATCGAGTCCCTTTGCAACATGCCCGCCTTTCACGTCGGGCTGGATCATGGCTGCCTGGGGCCGCTCTCCACGCTGAGCACCGCCTGCGCCGCGGGCACGCAGGCCATCGGCGATGGGGTTGAATTGATCCGCCGGGGTGTAAGCGACATCGTGTTGGCCGGGGGCAGCGAGGCGCAGGTGAACGCGCTGTTTTTCATCGGCTTTACGGCCATGCGGGTGTTGTCAACACGCAACGACGAGCCGTGGCGCGCGAGCCGGCCTTTCGACGCCGACCGTGACGGTTTCGTAATTGGCGAAGGCTCAGGGATCGTCATCCTGGAAGAATTGGAGCACGCGCTCAAGCGCGGCGCGCGCATCTACGCCGAGCTGTTGGGCCACGCTTCCTCCGCGGACGCGTTTCACGTGGCGCAACCCGACCCGAACGGCGTGGGGCCTGCCCGCACCATGCGCTGGGCGCTGCGCGATGCGGATGTCGAATTCGAGCGCGTCAATTACATTAACGCACATGGCAGTTCAACCCAGCAGAACGATTCCGCCGAGACCAACGCGGTCAAGAGCGTGTTTGGCGAACACGCTTACGAGTTGTCGGTCAACAGCACCAAGAGCATGATCGGCCACCTGTTCGGCGCGGCCGGCGCGGTCGAGGGCATCGCGACCATCATGTCCGTCCATACCGATACCCTGCACCCGACGGTCAACCAGGAAACGCCCGATCCGACGTGCGATCTCGACTATGTGCCCAACGTGGCAAAACACAAACGCGTTGAAGTGGCAATGTCCAACTCATTCGGACTGGGCGGCCAGAATTCATGTATTGTGATAGGAAAGTGGGAATAAAGGAGCAGCCCCTTCGATGAAAGTCACAACCAACACAACGATGATCGAGCGCCGCAAGAAGATGGGCACCTACGCCACATTCGGCGGTCTGGGCATCTTGCTTGCCGGCATGGTCGCCTCTTTTCGCCCGCAAAACGCCTGGTCGGTCTGGGTGTCGCTGGGGTCGCTGGTGCTCGGGTTTGGGCTGGCGCAGTTCGGTAACTACAACCTGCGGCGCTGGGGGCGGTCGCCCCGACCCGATGAAGTCGTCGAGACGGCGCTGAAAGGGCTGGATGACCGCTATCATTATTATGCGTGGTCCCTGCCGGAGCCTTACGTACTGCTCAGTCCGAACGGGCTTTACAGCGTCACGTTGCGCGACCAGACGGGGGAAGTCTCGGTCACAGGTTCGGAGTGGCACAGCAAGTTCTCGCTCACGCGCCTTTTCCTCTTATTCCAGGAAGGGCTGGGCAACCCTACGAAGGACGCGCTGGAAGCAGCAGAACGCCTGCGCCAGTGGATCCTGTCGGAAACGTCGGGGCTGGATGTTCCCGTACAGTCGGCCATCATCTTCATTGATCCCCGCGTCAAGCTCACCATCACCGACCCGACCGTCGCCGTGCTGGAACCTAAGGGGCTGAAAAAGTGGTTGCGTGGCCCCGGCCGGGGAGCAACCTTCAAAACCACCGATTACAAACGCCTCGAAGCGCTGTTCAATGCGAAGGCCGCGGGTGAAGAATACACCGACCCGGCCGCGCCGGACACGCAAACCGACTAAGAATCTATCTAGCCGAGAATTCGTAGTATAGCCCCTTGTGGGCGTCAGCGACGGGCACAAGGCCCTGGACTACGGAATTTCAGGATAGACTCTAAACAACGCCTCTCCTGCATCATCAGAAGCGCCGGGCAGTTTTCGCCCGGCGCTTTTTTGCCTCATGCCGGGAACTCGAACGTAATTCAAACACAATCTTCATCGAATCTTTATAACGACCTCCTATGCTATAGACGTAAATTTGGGTTCGCATGAAGGAGATGGAAGACCATGAAAAAACGTTCGAAGATCTGGCGCGGGCTGGGCATCCTCATCGTCGCGCTGGCGCTAGTCATCGGGGGGCTGTACTTCTACAAGAGCCAGACCACGGCCGCGCGCACGGTCGCGGAGACGCCGGTGCAGACCGCAACCGTGCGCCGCGGCAACCTGGTCGTCTCAGCCACCGGCGCGCCGATGCTCCGTTTTTTCGCGCCGATTTCCCGCCCGAGCTGCGCGATCTGCTCGCCAACCGTCGGATCGTTCAGCGCGGCGCGCACCCGTTGCAGCAACTCGCCCATTCGCTCCGGCGTCAGCAGGTGATCGAGCACCGCAGCAATGACGCCCGGCTCCAACTGCGCCGCATTCACCCGCCCGAGATCCTCGCAGCCGCGACAGCGGATGCGCGCCACACGCGCGGCTTCCCCTGCGGCGTCGGCCGGCGATCCAAATCGCCATTTTCATGCTGTCTGGTGAGCGTAGCTTATGTACGGTTTATTCGCGATGGCCGCGTCACTTGCATCGACGCGCGCGTCCAGCCCTCGTGCATCAATTCACAACAACGTCCATCACCCTGCCCACCCCGGATACGTCTCCGGCAGGATCGTCTCCAGCATGATGCGGCGGAACGGCTGGAACTCCTCGAAGACCACCGAGTGGCCGGCGTCCGCGAAGCCGTAGATGCGTTTCGTGGGCGCCTGGAACTGCTCGTGCCACTCCAGAACGAGATCGCGGCGGGCGGATAGCTCGGCCTCGCCGTCGAGGATATAGACCGGCACGTCGAGACGCGGGACCACCTGGCGAAAATCGATCCCCTGCAACTGCGGATACATCAGCGAGAACATGTCGATCAGCCCGCGCAGCACGTTGGCGCGCTCGATGAAGTTGTATTCGCGCGCCAGGATGCCGTAAGGTCCGATATTGGCCGCGTTGCCCGCATCCATGTAGGCCTGGGGCGGGGTGTAGGGCTTGTAAAGCGCCTCGTACTGACCCATCACGAACGCGTTCGCGTAGGGGATGTCCGCGTAAGGCGGCTCGCCGTACGAGCGCATCTTTGCCGCAAGCCCATCGTCGCCCTTGCTCTCGGCCAGCGCGATCACGTCGTGATAGAGCCGCCGGTCGGTCTCGCGCTGGCTGACCATCTGCCCGCTGCCGATCCACGCGTAGTAGAGGTCGGGCCGGCGCTGGACGGCCAGGACGCCGAGCGTGCTGCCCCACGACTCGCCCAGCAGATAGATTTTTTCCTCGTCAAACCGTTCGCGCAGATACTCCGTGAGCTCGATGGTGTCGGAGACGGCCTGTTCAAGCGTGAGCTTCGACGTAGGGCCGAGCGCGGCATAGGACTTGCCCGTGCCGCGCTGATCCCAACTGACCACCACCATGTCTTGCGCCAGGCCGTCGAAGAAGATGCGCGTGTAGGGCAGGTCGCTCTGGCCGGGTCCGCCGCTCAGGTAAAGCAGGACGGGCGCATCCGCGCTGCGGCCGCGGACCATGATCGTTTGATCCTGCCCACCGAGACGGACGGTGGTCAGTTCGGCGATGCTGCCCGGCGCGGGCCGGCCGTCCTCAGCCAAGACCGGCTGCGCGCTTGCAGGCTGGACGATCAGGACGGTCAGCCCGATCAGGAACAGCGCGGCGAGCGCGGTAGGCAGCCAGCCGAGCCAACTGGTGGGCCGCCATGCCTGATCCGACAGGGAGCGGGCCACCAGGACGCCCCAGCTCGCGCCGATCAGCATGGGCAGCAGCCCCACAAGGCCGTACAGCCCGCGGCCCAGGAGAAGCGCGAGGATGCCGTACATCTCGTTCAGGCGGAGCGCGCCGACGGTCGGTCCGGCCGCGCCAAGACGCCCGATCTCGATGGCGATGATGGTCGCGAGCGGAGCGACGAGCATGGCCCAGCGCGAGCGCATGACGACGCCCGCGATCAGCCCCACGAGGAGGCCGAGGAGCAGGATGATGAGGGCTTGCGATGCGGTTGCGGGCGCGCGCGGCATGGTGAGCGCGACCAGAAGGCCAACGAGCGCCGCCACGCTTGCCGCCACAGCGACGTTAGCCCAGCGGTGCTGCCAGAGTGTCTGAAGAAGGTTCATGGTTGGTTTCCTTTGCGCGTTTAGGTTACTTACTGATACGGCAGATGAGCCGTGGGGTCGCGCAAAGGGGAGCGGAGTAGAGGGCGACCTGCGTTCGCGCGATCAGCGACGGTTGCGTGGATGCCGGCCCGCCGCGCGTTCATTCCCGCGCTTGTAGTTGCCCGTGACCCGCGCCATGACTTGCTGCCCCTCCGCAAAGCCGACCTCGACCGCGAGAAGGAAATCGACAGCCGCTCTTCCTCGCAGGGTGGCGGCGATGCGGCCTCGATGGCGCACCTCGACGTCGCCGTTCTTCCTGACGCGATAGGTGAAACCGAGATCCGGGTCCTGCTCGCTTTGGGGCGCTGATGGTTCCATAGGGATAGTATACTCCCGTTCCGCTCCGGTTCGTCTCGGATTAAGCGCAAAGTCCAGCCGGCCGCCTTTGGCGGTTGGCTGGACTTCTGAATCAAGTATTAATCAGGTGCCAGGATTAGCCGCCTGCTGCCTCGGATCACTGTCCCGGCGTCAACTGGTACGTGAACTTGCCGACGCGGTTGGAGTTCGCGCTGGCCTGGCCCGCGGCGCTGATGGCCTTGACGACGTAGAAACGGCCGCCAGGCGCGGTCAACGCGCCCGTGTCGGTGAAGGTCAGGTCGCCCGGCGTCGGATCGAAGAGCGGCGCGGGGCTGCTCCAGTCGCCCGGCTTGAAGTACGGCTGGGCGCTGCCGAAGGTCTGGTAGCTGGTGACAGTGACCGCGCCGCCATAGATGTTGGTGGTCACCGCGCCCCAGCTCAACACGGCATTTGCGCCGATGGCCGCGATCGTGGCCGCGGTCATCATCATGATCGGCGTCAGCGCGGGCACCGAGGCGACCATCGCCGATCAGATCGAAGGGCTGGGCGCGAACCTGGTGTTCATCCAGGCGTCCTTCGGGCGCGGCGGGCCGGGCCAAGTCCGCAACCAGCCGATGCTGACGTGCGACGACGTAGCAATTGTGGAGGGCATCCCCGGCGTGGCGGGGACCAGCGTGGAGATGCCCACCACTCAGTCGGTCAAAGCCAATGGCGTCACACTGACCGATATGTCGCTGGTCGGCACGACGCCCGACTACCCCACGGTGCGCGAGGTACCCATGGCCGAAGGCCGCTTCCTCAACGCGCAAGACCTCGAGCGTAAAGCTAAAGTCGTGGTGTTGGGCGCGGGCGTGGCCCAGGAGTTGTTCGGAGATACCGACCCAATCGGGCAATCGGTAACTGCTAACAACATCAAACTGACAGTCATCGGCGTAGCGGCTGAAAAGGGCACGGTCGGCAACACCGATTATGATTCGCGCATGTACGTGCCGATCACTCTGGTATTCGACCGCTTCCTGCCTTCCCAATTCGCCCGCTTCGTCGGCAATCGCGTCCAGGTGATCTACGCGCAGATTGAAAACGGCGCGACCATGGAAGATGTCATCACCCAGATCAAGCTGAAGCTGGCGAAAACGAAAGATATCTCGGTAGATGAATTGCCCTTCACGATCAGCACCCAGGACGACATCATCCAAACGCGGGGCGCGGCGACGGAAGCCTTCCGCAACCTGCTGGTCTGGGTGGCCGGCGTCTCGCTCATCGTGGGCGGCATCGGCATCATGAACATCATGCTGGTCAGCGTCACCGAGCGCACCCGCGAGATCGGCATCCGCCAGTCGGTGGGCGCGACACCCAACGATATCCGGTTGCAGTTCCTCACGGAGGCGCTGATGCTGAGCCTCGTGGGCGGGTTGCTGGGCATCGCCGTCGGCATTGGCGGGGCGTTCCTGTTCAGCAAGACCAGCGACATGCGCACCGTCATCGTGCCCGGCTCGATCCTGCTGGCGTTCGTGTCGGCGGCAGCCATCGGCGTCTTCTTCGGTTTCTATCCGGCCAACAAAGCCGCACAACTCGATCCCATCGAGGCCTTACGCCATGAGTAAACTCAAACAAGAACACTATTGGAGCGTGAACATGAAACGAATCAGCGCCCTGGCCGTCGCCTGCGCCGTGCAAGCCGCCGCCCCTGCCACGTCCGGCAGCCTGAACGAGGGCTACACGGACGCATTGCCCATCGCATCCCAACTGATCCTGGGGTCGCTGAAGCTGGATGATGGCGACCAGGCGATCACCAAAGACGAAGCGGCCACACTCTTACCGCTCTGGCAAGCCTATCAAAACTTGAGCGACAGCGACAGCGCAGCCCCCGCGGAGTTGACCGCCCTGGTGAATCAGATCCAGAAGAACATGCAGCCGGGCCAGGTCGAGACCATCGCGGCCATGCAACTGACCGCCGATGACGTTGGCGAAGTCTTGCAGGCGCAGGGGCAGGGGCTCTTCGGCGGTGCAGGGGACAGGGGCAGCACGAACGCCGCAAGCGGTGGATTCCAACCGCCCGCCGGAGGCGGTGGAGGATTCATCCCCGGTGAAGGGCCGGGCGGAGGAGGCTCCGGCCGCGGCGCGGGCGGCGACTTTCAGCAGATGAGCCCGTCAGAGCGTGAGACAGCCGTCGCGGGACGCGCGGCGCAGGGCGGCGGGCGGGGCGGCGACTTCATGGCGCGCGGCCTGGTCAACGCGCTGATCACCTCGCTCAAGCTGAAAGACGGGGGAGCTAACCGAGGCGCAGTTGCAGGCCGAGCAGGCCCAGCGCGCAGCCATGCGGTGGGTTCCCATCGCAAGCGATGCCACCGGCATCACCGTTGAGAAGCTGAGCGCGGCGCTGGGCAACGGCAAAACGCTGGCGGAAGCAATTCAAGCCGAGGGCGGCGACGTGAGCAAGGCCGAGGCCGCCATTCGTGAGCGGCTGCAAAACGCCCCCAACGCGGACGCCCAGGCGCTGGACGCGGAGGTCTCCGCGGCGCTGAACACCAAAGCGCCCGCGCCGGCCCCGCCGCCGCAATAACAACCGCGCGATGATCCCACGCGGAGTGCGCGCCTGAGGATGCGCACTCCGCCTGCTTACTGTGGTCAAAACCCCAATCCGCGTTCCTTCAGACTCACCCAGCGTTGCTGGCCGATCACCAGATGATCGAGCACCTCGATGTTCAGAAGCTGGCCCGCCTCGACGATCTTACGCGTCACGGCGACATCCTCCGGTGAGGGGGTCGGATCGCCGCTGGGGTGGTTGTGTGCGACGATCATCGCCACGCTGTTCAGCCGGATCGCCTCACGAAAAAGCTCACCCACGCGCACGTTCGCCGTATTCACCGAACCGACGTAGATCGTATGCACCTTGAGCACGTGGTTCTTGCTATCCAGCATGATAGTCCGCAAGTGCTCCTGCTCCAGGATGCCCATCTCCAGCATCAGCAGGTTTGCCGCGTCCTGCGGCGACTTCACCTGTAGCCGCTCTTGCGGCGCGGCGATTTGCCAGCGCCGCCCCAGTTCGAAGGCGGCTTTCAACTCCACGGCCTTCGCCGGGCCGATCCCCTTCTGCTCGATCAGGTCCTGGAAAGGCGCTTGCGCCAGTCCCGGCAGGCCATCGAAGTGCGCCAACAGCCGTTGCGCCATCCGGATGACGTTTTCGTCTCGCGAACCGATGCGCAGGATGATCGCCAGCAACTCCGCGTTGCTCAGCGCGCCGGGGCCATAGTTCGCCAGCCGCTCACGCGGGCGCTCGTCGCTGGGCAGTTCTTTGATGGTGGGATAATACTCGATCGCGGTCCCGTTCGACGGCGGCGACAGTAATTGGGTCACGGGTCCATTCTCCTGGGCAATGAGGGAGGCCGATGGAGGAGAGTGTACCGCAAGCCGGGGCGAACGTCAACGAAAAGGCGAGAGGTTTGCGCCCCTCGCCTTTTATAAACCATGCTGATGTTCAGTCCAATGAGCTAGAACGGGAGCTCGTCCTCGTTCGCCGGCAAATCATCGCTCTGGCTGACGTTCGCGCCGCCCACAGATGCGGATTCGGAAGAATCGCCGCGCCCACCCAGGAAAGTGAGGTTATTAGCGGTCAAATCCAGGCTGGCACGGGGGTTCCCATCACGATCAGTATAGGCGTGCGCATCAATATCTCCTTCAACCAGCACCTGCCGGCCTTTTTTGAGGTATTCTGCTGCAATCTCAGCCTGTTTGCGCCAGCACGTGACGCGAAACCAGGTCGTCTTCTCCTGTGGCTCGCCATTCTGGTTGGTCCAGCGTCGCGAAGTTGCCAGGCTGAAAGAGGTCACAGGAACCCCGCTGGCAGTGTACCGCATCTCCGGATCATTCCCCAGATGCCCGACAACGACGGTCTTCTGATACATGATTGTCTTCTCCCTCTCTAAACGGTATTAATCCAGTTTTCACCGGCGTCGCTTCCGCCGGCTGATTCTCATGATAAATCCAGTCACCGAAATTGTCAAAATTCAACCGAACGGATGTTCCCTCGTCCAGGTTCGTTAAGGTTGCAGCAGCGTGATCGCGCTCGGGTTGAGGTGCAGAGCTAGCGGCTCGCCCACCGCGGGGAGTTCGGCGTCCGTCACCGACACCTCGCAGACCAGTTCAACGCCCCCGGCATGAGCGGTCTGGGTCAGGAAGTAGCTGCCCCGGAATGAACTACGCACCAGCCGGCCGCGAATCGCGTTGCGCCTGGTCCCTGCGGCGTCTGCCGATACGATATCGGAGGCCTCGGGGCGCACCAGCACCGCCGTCGCCTGCCCCGGTGCATATTCACCGGCTGCATCCGCCACATCCAACGGGCCGACGGGCGTGTTCACAACGTAGCGCGGCGGGTCGCCGGCAGCGCGCTCCGTGACGACGCCATCGAGCAGGTTGCGGAAACCCAGGAAACGCGCCACGTAGGCCGTCGTCGGATGCCGATAGACATCTTCCGGGGGGCCGGATTGGACAATGCGCCCCCCCTCGCCGAGATCGAGCCGCGCCTGCATGATCATGATGCGGTCGGCGACGGCGAACGCCTCCTCCTGGTCGTGCGTCACGTAAATCGTGGTCACGCCGACGCGCTTGAGGATCACGCGCAGATCGTTCATCAACTGCTCGCGCAAGGTACGATCCAGCGCGCCCAGCGGCTCATCCAGCATCAGTAGGCGCGGGTCGGGGGCCAAGCTGCGCGCCAGCGCCACGCGTTGTTGCTCGCCCCCCGAAAGCTCCGTGACGCGCCGGCTCTCGTAGCCGCCGAGGCCCACCACCGCCAGCATCTCGCGCACACGCACGGCCATCCTGTCCGCGCCCCAATTCTGCATCCGCAACCCGAAGGCCACGTTTTCGGCTACGGTGAGATGCGGGAACAGCGCGTAATCCTGGAACATCAACCCGAAATTGCGGAGATGCACCGGCACGTCGGCCTGGTCTATGCCGTCGAAAACCACCGTCCCATCGTCCGGCTCTTCCAGCCCGGCGATGATTCGCAGCAGGGTGGACTTGCCGCACCCGCTGGGACCCAGCAAGCAGACGATCTCGCCCGTGTCCACGCCGAAGGTCGCGTCGTACAACACGGGGAGATCGGGATACGATTTGGCGATATGGGAAACTTCTAAAAGCATAGGTAGCCCTCAACAAACTTAAGAGTCTATCCGAAAACTGCGCGTCTTCCTCCTTTGTAGTTGCGGGGTTTTGCGGGGGGGGGGCGGGGCGCGGCGAAAAACCCACCAAAAAAAGGGCAATTTGTTGATACAAGGGTTTTTGTTTTTTTT
>JBBQRS010000094.1:0-18298 GCA_038214535.1 Anaerolineae bacterium | reverse complement strand
ACGCGGAGAACGCGGAGGATTTTTTATCTTTTTCCTACGCGTTCACCGCGTCTACGCGTGCGCGATTACCCGCGCCGCGCGCTGAGCTGGCGCGCGAGATCGGCGAGTTGGGCGACGGTGGCTTCGCCCAGGCCGCCCTCCCGGAAGACGCCGACGTTGAAGGTCACCGCGCCGCCGGCGGCCTTGAAGTCGCGCACGACGGTCGCCAGGTCGGCGGTGGCGTACAGGGGCGGCTCCATCTCTCCCGCCTCGCCCACGTGCGCCCAGGGCGCGTCAATCGGGATCAGCGCGTGCCACAGGCAGCCGGACGGCGGCTGCGGCTGATGCGTGACGGGATCGAGCAGCGGGGCATCGGCGGCGCGCCCGAAACGCACCTTGCCGCCCACCAGCGCCTCCGTCTCGCCCGCCAGGTAATCCTGATCCGCGCTGACGGGGCGGTCGCTGCCCACGCAAAACGAGCCATCGTTGAAAGCAACCGCGGCGGCGGGGTTGCCGGCGCGCGCCGCGGCCAGATAGCGGTCGGTTTGCAGGTATCTCCGGCGCAGGGCGGGCCAGTCATACGCGCCGTCCAGCCACCAGCCGTCGAGCAGATCGCCGTAGCGCAGCGCATACGCGCGCATGAACGCGGTGTAGCGCCGCTGGAACTCGGCCTGATCCGTGTCTTCGGCGTCGTCCCAGCCGAAAGCGCGGCGCATCTCGGCGGGCTGGCCGCGCACCTCCACCGGCAGATAGGCGATGAACTTGCGACACGCGCGGCGGGCGCGCGCGGCGATTTCGCCCACCAGATCGCGCCGCGCGGCGTGGCCGGGGCCGGCAAGTTGGTCGAGCACGGCGTTGGGCGCGGCGTAATAACCGCTGTTCTGGCCGATCGTGAAGATCAGCCAGGCCGCCCCGGTGCGCCGCACGTCCGCCATGAACCGCTCCACATCGAACGCATCCACAACACTATCCCAGGCCAAAGCGTTCATAGCGCGCTCTCCCGAGCGCCCCGGCGGCGGCTCGGGCGCGAGCCAATGCACCATGAGGCCGTATCGCCCCTGGCGCATCCAATCCGCGCGGGAAGGTGATAATCGCATCGTGCTGGTTATCTGAGCCGCCATTAATAATGCACCACGGAATCCATGGAACAGACGGAAAAAGCTGAGGGACAAATCTTTCCGTGTATTCCGTATGTTCCGTGGTAAAAAAGTTTTCGGATAGCTGCTTACCCCTGCTTCATCGCCGCGCCGATGCCGCGGAACTGCTCGCGACGGGCGGCGTCACGCGCTTTGTCAATCATCGTCAGCACCTGCTGCGGGTCCTGCACGCCCTCAAGGATCATCCCCGCCGAGTTGCTGGAAGTCTGCACGTTGACGTTGCCGAACTTGAAGATCGAAGCCGCGATACCGGAGATCACGACGTTGACATCCTGCACGTTCACCAGATCGGCGGTGGCGAGCGTCTGATGCCACGGCACGTTCTTCGTCGAGTCAATCAGCCGCTGGTTGGTGATCGCCCAGAGATTATTGTTATAGGTGTACCAGAAAGATAAACAGATCAGCAGGGTGATGATCCCCCCGATGATGAAGATCCAGGTTGACCAGGGCGTGGAGAAGAGCCCGCCCGGCCCGGCGGCCAGGTGCAGCACAATGGTCAGACCGATGAAGATCAATATCGAAAGAAAGATTTTGCCGATGAGGTACCAGGAGTGCTGCCTGACGACCTGGATGACCGTCTCGCCGTCTTGCAGGCGCACCGGCGCGCGCTGCGCCGGCTGCGCAAGCTGTGATGCTGTGTCCGCCACGTTACTCCGCCTTTCGCTGGGTGTGAGGGCGGCGTTTGGCCCGCGCATGATCGTCGGTTACGCCGTCAGCGTGCAGTATATGCGGCGCAGGGCGCGTTGTCAACGCGCCCGCGATCGGCGTAAGGATGTTGGACTGGAGGCTTTAGCCGGTTGCGCCCATGACGCCTATTGCCATAAACACCGGCTAAAGCCTCGACTCCGGATCTATGAGAGATTGCCGCTCTCGGTGAGCAATTACGCGTCCTCGACGATGCGATAGCTCGTCGTGATCTCCGCGATGCCGCGCACGGTGGCGGCCACCGAGCAATATTTGCCCTCCGAAAGCTCGATGGCGTCGGCGACCGCCTTCTCGGGCAGGCCCACGCCGCGCACCACGTACTCGATGTGGAACTTGCGGAAGGTCCACGGCGGATCGGCGTCCTGCTCGCCTGTCACCGTGACCTCCAACCCCGTCAGCTTGAGCCGCTTCTTCTCGAGGATGTTCACCACGTCATACGCTGAGCAACTGCCTAGCGCCATCACCAGCAGATCGGACGGCTTCACGCCGGTGCTGTTCTCCTCGTCCTTGCTGGAAATCACGATGGAGTGCTTCGTGCTGTCGGAGCCGACGAACTGCCGCTTCTGCACCCACGTCACGGATACCGGTTTTCCCATGTTGGTTCTCCCTTGCCTGGTTGATAGTTATTGGATGCACGAGGAGGGGAAATGGTTTCATGGAATCTCCCCCTCACCCCGACCCTCGCCCAAAGGGTGAGGGAGGCGTCTGGTTCCCTCTCCCTGTGGGAGAGGGTTAGGGTGAGGGAGAGCCACGCCCTTGCGCATCCCCCCGCTCTCGTGTACATTACGGGCAGGAGGGAACCCACCCATGAACAACGACAAGACCCGTCAGATCGCGGTCGTCATCGCGTATGCCGCGATGGTGATCGTCAACGTCCTCGCCAACGCGCTGCCCATCAACGGGCAGAACACCGGCGCAATCTCCGACCAGTTCGCGATTTACTTCGTCCCCGCGGGCTGGGTCTTCGCCATCTGGGGGCCGATCTACCTGGGACTCGGCGCGTATGCCATCTATCAGGCGACGCGCGGCCAACGGGCGAACCCGCTGCTGCGCTCGATCGGCTGGCTCTTCGTGCTGAGCAGCGTCCTCAACATCATCTGGATCTTCCTGTGGCATTATAACGTCTTCCTCGCCACGCTGCCCGTGATGATCGGGCTGCTGCTCACGCTGATCGTGATCTACCTGCGGCTCGACATCGGGCGGCGCAACGTCATGCCCGATATGTTCTGGCTGGTCTACGTGCCGTTCAGCCTCTACCTGGGGTGGATCACCGTGGCGACCATCGCCAACGCGACGCAGGTGCTCTACTACGTCGGCTGGGGCGGCTGGGGCCTCTCCCCGCAGATGTGGGCCGCGATCATGCTGGTCGTGGCGACCGCCGTGGGCGCGCTGATGGCGTTCCGGCGGCACGATCTGGTCTACCTGGGCGTGCTGGTCTTCGCGTTCGTCGGCATCGCGTTCAAGCACGCCGGTGTGCAGCCGGTCGCGCCGATGGCGTGGGTCGCGGCGCTTGCCTGCTTCGGCCTCGCCATGTACGCTCTCGCCTGGCGCGCCCTCCACCCCGCCGGCAAGTTTGTCTGAGCAGATTTACCACCAAGACACCAAGAACACCAAGAAGAATAATTACGAATTGAGAATTACGAATTAGCCAGAGGTATCCTGTGCAAATTCGTAATTCTCAATTCGTAATTCCTATTTCTTCTCTTGGTGTCTTGGTGGTGAATCCTAATAGCGCACGGCGGACATATTGCCGACGAAGCTGGGGAGGCCGGTGTGGCCGAGGAGTTCGCGGAGGGCGTAGGCTTCGCCCAGGTGGAACCAGTAGTGGTAGACGTTACGCAATAGCAGCGTCCCCACGTCCTCGCGCTGCGGTTCGCCCTCATACACCAGGTGCGTTGACAGCATCTCCGGCGTCAGCGTGTCGAGGTACTCGTCCGCCGCCGCGGTGACCGTGCGCCAGGCGGCCTGCATCGCCGCCCAATCGGGCGCGCTGCCCGGCTGCCCCGTGCCGACTTCCAGATACAGGTTCGGCGCGACGACCCGCCGCTGCGCGCACAGCACCCACATGAACTGCTCCTGGTTCGCCAGGTGGCCGACCGTCCAGCTCAGGCAGTTGAGCGGCGTGAAGGTGCGCTTCGCGTCCTTCGCCGAGACCCCCTCGAACCCGCGCATGAACTCGCCCCGCGCAAAGCGCAGTTGCGTGACTAATGGATGTATCATGTGACCCCTCCGTGGGGGGAAGTATACAAGGAAACAAGTAGGCAAGGAAACAAGGAGAGGCTGCGTACCTTGTTTCCTTGTCTACCTGTCTCCCTGCGTCGCGACGGCTGTGGTATAATTTCGCCATAGATCATGAGCGCGAGGGGGAGATGACCAATCACATTGTTATCACGCCCGGCGTGCGGGGCGGCAAACCTCACCTGAGCGGGACGCGCATCACGGTGGATGATGTGGTGGTGATGCACCTGCGGCTGGGGCTGTCGCTGCCTGAAATCGCCGGCAAGTATGACCTGTCGCCGGCCGCGGTCCATGCGGCGATGGCGTACTACTATGACCATCGCGAGGAGATCGAACGCGCCATCGCGGCGGACCGCGCCTACGCAGAGGCGTTTCAGCGAGATAATCCCTCGCTGCTGCGCGAGAAGCTGCGCGCGCTGCGCATCGCTGCCTGAGAGATCGCCGGGTCAAACATGCCCGAACGCATTCGCTTTCACCTCGACGAGCATATAGACCCCGACATTGCCCGTGCGCTGCCGCCATGCGACGCGCCATGCGGCTAAAGCCGCCACTACGAAGATGATCGGGCGGCGTTCTCTATGTAGTCGCGGCTTCAGCCGCCAGGTGACGCGCCATGCGGCTGAAGCCGCCACTACGAAGATGATCGGGCGGCATTCTCTATGTAGTCGCGGCTTCAGCCGCCAGGTGACGCGCCATGCGGCTAAAGCCGCCACTACGAAGATGATCGGGCGGCGTTCTCTATGTAGTCGCGGCTTCAGCCGCCAGGTGACGCGCCATGCGGCTAAAGCCACCACTACGAAGATGATCGGGCGGCGTTCTCTATGTAGTCGCGGCTTCAGCCGCCGTCAGTCATCCCAGCCCAGGCCGAAGTGGTCCGGCGGGAACGACCGCCACATCGCCTGAAGCCACTCGCGCCCACGCGATTCGCGATAAGCCTCCAGGCTCGACCAGGGCCATTCATAGGCGTCTTCGACGTACCCGTGCTTGATCGGGTTGTAGTGCAGGTAGTTCAACGCACGCTGAAAATGGCTCTCATTGCGAATCATGCGATCCGTGCATTGATACCACACCCTGCGCCGGTGGGTTTCCTCGTCCGTCAGGTTCCACGCCCGCGATGTGCTTCCGTGTACGTGCTGGATCACCTTCAGGGGCGCTATGAGCGCCGGCGCGCCGACCAGGACGTGATAGTGGTTCGTCAACACGACCCACGCGTAGACTGCGACGCCGGCGGAGCGCATTTCCGTCAGCAGCCGGCCTTCGAAGTCGGTACGGCGTTGCGGCGACGCCATGATGGGCTTGTGCTCAAAGTTGGCGGCGGTGAGGAGAAATCGTCCGCCCTCTTCCATGAAGTGTGGCGGAGCATGAAGGGGGTAACCTGCGGCGCGGCGCTGTTGCATGACGGCCTCGCGTTCTTCTGCGCTCATGCGACGATATTCGTAGGGCATAGCGAGTCCTTGCGGCTGAAGCCGCGACTACGAAGATGGTTGGGCGCTGTCCTCTATGTAGTCGTGGCTTTAGCCTCGGGTTGGCGCGCCGGGCGGCTGAAGCCGCGACTACGAAGATGGTTGGGCGATGTCCTCTATGTAATCGTGGGTTTAGCCTCGGGTTGGCGCGCCGGGCGGCTGAAGCCGCGACTACGAAGATGGTTGGGCGATACTCTGTGTAGTGGCGGCTTTAGCCGCTGCCCCGCATGTCCGCCTCGATCTGCTCGATCAACCGCTGCGCGTTCGCGACATCCCCCTCCGCGTTGTGACATTGTGCGAACCCGGCGCGCGCCGCCCGCGCGTACGCCAGCGCATCCGCCAACCGCCCGGCCCGCGCCAGGAGCCACGCCGCGTTGAAGCGGGTCGTCGCCGCATCGTACAGCGCACCCATCCCCTCGAAGTAGCGGATGCACTTCCCGTGATGCTCCATCGCCAACTCGACCATCCCGGCGTCGCCGTAGATGTTCCCGAGTTGGCCGTGGTTCGTCGCCAGCGACGCGGCGTCGTCCTCCGGCGTCAGCTCCAGCGCCTCGTGGTAGCGCGCGGCCGCCGCGTTGATGAGCCGCAGCAGTTCCGCCACCGCCGCGCCCGCCGCCCGCGCCTCCCGGAACCGCTCATGCGCCACCAGCCCGAGCTGCCCCAACGCCTTGCCGCAGTTCGGCGCGTCGCGCGGGTCGAACAGCTCCAGCGCGCGCTCGTACCATCGCTCCGCGGCGTCCAGGTCGCGCAGCGCGGGGATCTGGAGATACGCATGCCCCAGGTTGAAGGCGACCACCGCCGCCCCAGGCCGGTCGCCGATGGGCAGCCTGAGGTCGTAGCCCTCGGTGTACGCCTCGACGCACGCCGGCTTGCCCTGCTCGCGCAGAATGTCTCCCAACTGGGTCAGTGAGGCCGCCAGCGTCCGAACGCGGTTGCGGTCCGCCGCGTCGAGCGACTCCGGCGGGGCGTCGAGCGCCTGCTCCGCCACCCGGCGAGTAAATTCTACCTTCGCCCGCTGTAACCGCTCCGCCTCATCCCACTGCCGCAGTTCCATCGCCAGCCGCATACGGTACTGCGTCACCAGCGACCACTGTGCCTCCAGCCCGGGCCGCGGGCCGCCCGTCGCCGGGTCCGTGAAGAGATCCGCGATCTCCTCCACCAGCGCGCGCCACTCGGCGCGCCGGCCGGCCCGGTCGTAGAGGGTGTATAGCCCCTGCATCGCGCGAATGACCGCGTCATGCCACCCATAGGCCAGCGCCAGCCGCCGGGCGTGCAGCAGGTTCGCCTCCTCGGCGTAGAGGGCGTCGATCACCGCCGGGTTGCCGGTTTCGAACTCGTCGTGGTAGAAGTTCCCCAGCGCCCCCAGCGCCTCGACGAAGGCGCGGGTCGCGCGCACGGCGGGCGGCGGCGCGCCGGCGGCGTCCGGGTAGTGATGGGCGAAGAGGTCGCGGAAGAACCACGGCACGGCGGGGTGGATGCCGTAGTAGCCGCCGCCGTGGGGCATGAGCAGCCCGGCCTCGGCCGCGCGGTCCAGCAGCGGGATCAGGCGCTCGCGCGTCTGCCCGGCGAGTTCGGGCAGGCCCCATTCCCGCTTGTCTGTACCCATCATCGCCAGCGCATCTACGTCCACGAAGCCCTGGAACAGATGCAGCAGCGCCAGCACGCCGCGCTCCGCATCGTCGAACGCGTGCTCGAACCCGTAGGCCAGCGACGCGCCCAGCGACCTGTCGCGCCCCTCGCGCACGTCGTCGGTGAAGGCCGCCTCGCCCGCGCGCAGCCGGTTGACATAAGCTTCGATCTGCGTCCCGGTCTTCAGCCCGTCCTTCAGCGCCTGCCCGGCCACCACCGTCACGGTCATCGGGTTGCCCTGCGTGAAGAGGAGCAGCGGCCGCCAGATTGTTGCGTCCAGCCGGCCCGCGGCGCGCCGGTCGGCCAGCGCCTGCGCCAACTCCAGCCGCTCGCCCATCCGCAGCGGCGGGATCGCGATGCGCCGCGGCAGGTCGCCCAGCCACGCCTCCTCGTCGCGCCGCGAGGTCAGCAGCAGCCGCGCCCCGGCTTTCGCCGCGTCGCGCAGGAAGGCGCGCAGTTCCGCCTGCTCCGCCGCCGTCCACGCCGAGGGGGTCCCCGCCGGGAAGCCCGCCACCGGCTCCACGTTGTCCCAGATCCACAGCACCGGGATCTGCGGGAAGAGTTGCAGCGCCATGTCTCGTTTCGCCGCCGCGTCCAGCGCCCCCCAGGGCACACCCACCCGCTCCAGGGTCGCGGCGAACGCCTGACCGAAATCCTCCAGCGCCTGCGCCAGGGTCTTGTGCGTCTGGAAGCCGGTGAAGAGCACCTTGGCGGCCCCGCCGGTGAGCGCGTACCAGCGGGCGAACTCGGCGGCGGTCTGCGTCTTGCCGGCCCCCGCATAGCCGTGCAGCAGGGCGATCCCGTGCCGGTCGAACGCCCGGTCGAGCGCCAGCAGCGTCTCGTCGCGCCCGAAGAAACCGGCGTCGGGCGGCTCGGGCAGCCCGCGCAGCGTCGCCCCGCCCGCAGCCTCCAACGGGTTCTTCAACTTGCCCAGCGGGATCATCTGCCCCAGCTTGAACGGGGCCGCCTCGTAGATGATCGGCGCCGGCCAGTCGCGCAGCGCCCGCTCGCCGCTCCGCGTCTTGCGGGTCGGGTCGTCGGCCAGCCCCCGGCGGCCGCGCTGCGCCGCCGCGGCCGGGGTGCGCCCCGTCACCAGCGCCGCGTAGAGGTCGGCCATGAAGCGCGCCGCCGTGTCCACGTAGACGTTGTAGCGCATCGCCGCGACCGCGGGCGCGCCGGCGTCCATCACCTCCTGCGCCAGCGACCCGAAGGCGCGCACCTGGTCGTGGGGGGAAAGCGGCCCGGCCTGCGCGGCCTCTTCGCCCCCCGCCGCCTCCGGCGCCTCCGGCGGCTCGGCGTAGGCGGAACGGCAGGCGTTCAGCGCCAGCAGCGCCACCCCCGTCTCGTGCAGCAGCCGGCCCAGCGCCGGCCCGTCCACAAGCCGCCGGTTGTCATCGCCATCGGGGTTCTCGAAGACGAGATAGCCGTGCGCCCCGGCCCGCCGTGCGCCGGGATAGATCTGCGCCGAGGCGAAGCGCTCAGGATCGAATTGCAGGCCAAGCTCCTTCAGCAGCGCCACTGCCAGCTCGCCCGCCGCCCATTGCTCCCGCGCGGCGAAGAGCGGCTCCGGGTCGAGGAACGCGCCGTGGCCGTCGAAGTGCAGCACGTGGTACGGCTGCCCGGCTTCCTTCGCCGCGCGCAACAGCTCCGCCGTCCGCTCGAAGGTGGGCGGGCGCACGGCGCGCAGTTCGAAGCGGGCGCGCGCGTCAGCGCTCAGCCCGCGCACGATGCGCCCCGCCACCGAGCGGAACGGCACGTCCCTATCGCCCTGGGGCCGGCAGATGACGAGCAGGATACGCAGCGGCTCGTCGCGCCCCTTCGGGATGTCGGGGACGTTGGCCGGGTTGGCGTGCGAGCGGGCGAAGGTCTGCGCGCGCAGCGCCAGGTCTACGCCCGCCGCGGGGTCGCGCAGCAGCTCCCACGGCACGGCGGCCGCGCCCGCCGGGTCGGAGGCGATCTCGATGTCCACGTCGGCCAGCCGGTCCTTGATGCGATACCAGATCTGCCGCGCGTCGCCGTCCGCGTCCAGCGTCGCCGCGAAGAGCCGCGCGCCGATCGCCCACATCTCCCCTTCGATGCGCGCGGCGATCTGCTGCGTCTCGTTGTCGGCGACGCTGAGGTAATCCTCGAAGTACCAGCGGAGGTCTGCCTGCTCCTGCGGGGTCAGCGCGAAGGCGAGGTCGGCGGCGGCGGTCAGCCGGGACGCGCCCTCCTCCTCCAGCGCCATCTGGATGTAGTAGTGATCGGGGGTCAGGGTGGTCTGCGTGAGGCGTAATCGGGTCACGGCGCGCTCCTTTGCGGCGGCGGTTGCATGCGCATGTTAGCACAAATCGCAGGAGCGCGAATGCGCGCGCCGGGGGGCTGAAGCCCGCGACAACGATGAGGTTGGGTTGATGTCCTCTATGTAGACGCGGCTTCAGCCGCCGTGTGACGCCCCTTGCGGCTGAAGCCGCGACTACGAAGATGGCTTGGGTGATCTTCTATGTAGTCGCGGCTTTAGCCGCCGTGTGGCGATCCATGCGGCTGAAGCCGCGACTACGAAGATGGTTTCCCTCACTCATACCGCAGCGCCTGGATGATCTCCATGCGCGAGGCCTGGCGGGCGGGGACGATGGCGGCGAGGACGCCGAACACGAGGCCCGCGACGATAGCGCCAATGACCCCGGCGAGCGGGAAGGTGAAGTCTACCTTGAAGATGCCGCTCGCGCTCAGGCCCTCGACGAAGACGTAGCTCATGTAGATCCCGGCCACCACGCCGAACACCGTGCCCAGCGCGGCGAGCAGCAATGCCTCGGCGACGATCGTCTTGCGTACCTGGCCGCGCGTCGCGCCGATGGCGCGCAACATGCCGATCTCGCGCGTCCGCTCGATGACGCCGATGGCCAGCGTGTTGAGGATGGCGATCAGCGACGGGAAGGCCAGCACGGCCAGCAGCACCATGAACCCGAGGTAGATCGCGTCGTACTGTTTCATGAATTCGGCCGTATACTCCTGGCCCGCCACCACACGGAACTGCGGGTAGTCGGCCATGAGCCGGTCGAGCCGCTCCTGCACCAGCGCGGGGTCGCCGTCGGGCGCAAGGTCTACCTGGTAGAAGATGTCCTCGCTGTTGTTGAAGTCGGAGCGCATGTTATCCTGCGAGATGTAGGCCGTGTTGATCTTCATGCTCAGCACCTCGCCGGCGACGCCGACCACGCGATAGTCGCGCGTCCCCGACGGGCTGGCGAGCGGCACAATGTCGCCGACCTTCAGGCCCGTGGCAGCGGCCAGGATGCCGTTGACGATCACGTTGCGCTCATCCGCGGCCAGCGCGCCGAACGCCTCCTGCGGGTTGCCCTGCTGAAAGTCCATCTGCGCGATCTGCGGATAATCCACCGGATCAATGCCCAGCACCGAGATCGTGGCGTCCCCGGCGTCGGCCCGCATCGCCGCGGAGCGCAGCGACGATTGGGCATAGCGCAGCGAGCTGACCACACCCACGCCCGGAATAGACTCCATCCGCGTCTTGAGGGTAGAACTGGCGCCCACGTCACCTTTCCAGACCGCAATCGAGGGCGGGATGATCAGGTAGTCGCTGCCCAGCGACTTGTTGAACATGTCCGACACGGCGCCGACCATGCTGAACATCATGCCGCCCATGCCGACGATGATCGCCAGGCCGATCATCGTCGCGCTCGCCGTGATCGCCGAGCGCGACGGCTGGCGCGTGAGGTTGCCCTGCGCGAGTTCGCCGGTGCCTTCGCGCGCGAAGATCACCGCCAGCAGCGCGCCGAACAGATCGGCAATCGGGCGGACGAGGACGGGCGCGACGAGCACCAGGCCGACGAGGAAGAGCAGGCCGCCCAGCGCGACGAGCGCAAACGTGCCCGTCAGCAGCGCGGCAATCGCCGCGACGATCATCACCACACCGGCGACCGTGCCCACGCGGCTGACGCCCTGAGACACTTCGCTGACCGGCGGGCGCAGGGCCTCCATTGGCGTGACGCGGCCCGCCTTGAGCGCGGGCAGCAGGCCGGAAAAGAGCGTGACGCCCACCCCCAGCAGGATCGAGACGACGACCAGCGCCGGTTGGACGCGGGTGGTCAATTCGATGTTCATGAGTTGTTTCATCATGGGGTTGACGCCCGCGGTGATGCCGACGCCCAGCAGATAGCCCAGCCCGATGCCGATCGCCGTGCCGACCACGCCCTGCACCAGGCCCTCGGTGAGCATCAGGCCGACGATGGTATTGCGGTCCGCGCCGATGGCGCGCAACATGCCGATATCGCGCCGCCGCTCGGCGACCACCGTACGGAACGTGTTGAAGATGATGAACCCGCCCATCGCCAGCGTGAGGAAGCCGATCATGTTGAACATGACCTGGCCGATCTGCATCGCGCCGGCGAACTCCGAGCCGCTGGAGAGCCCGCCGAAGGTGAAGTCGTCCCCCAGTTGCGCCTTGATCGCGCCGACGATGGGCGCGTTTTCGGCGGCGTCGTGGGTGACGAGATTGCCCTCGATCACGTTGATCCGGCCCGGCATATCGAGCAGCCGTTGCGCCCGGTCGAGCGTGACGAGCACCTGCTCGTTGCCGATGAGCGTGCGCCCCGGCGCCATGCCGATGATCTCCAGCTTCGCGACGCCCTGCGGCGTCGGGATTTTCAGGGTGTCGCCCAGCTTCAGGCCCACCTCGTCGGCGAGGCGCTCCGAAATCACCGCGACGTTGCCGTCGCCGCGCTCCAGGAAGCGGCCCTGGGTGATGTTATAATCGTGCAGCGCGGGCGCGACCGTCGGATCAACGCCGACCAGCGACAACGCGCTGACTGTGGCGTCGCGGCCGTAGAAGTTCGGCGGCAGGTTGATCGGGCGTTCGAGCGCGCCGCCGAGGGCGGCGATCCCGTCAACATCGCGCAGCTTGCGCAGCGTGGTCTCGGCGAAGGCCGCGCCGGTCTTGTGGGTGACCATCACGTCGGTCTGACCCGACGCCGAAAGCAGGCTGTTTTGAAACGCCGTCATGAAGGACGGCAGGAAAATGCCCGTGCCGAAGATCACCATCACGCCGATGACGATGGCGAGCGTGGTGAGAAACGTGCGGAGTTTGCGCCCCGTCAAGTAGCGGGAAGCGAGCGTCAGTTGTAATTTCATCAATACACCTCAGATGAACTGAGAATTCGTTCTACTCTTTGTAGTCACGGCTTTAGCCGCTGTCCTGCGACTACGAAGATGGTTGGGCGATATTCTTTGTAGTCGCGGCTTTAGCCGCTGTACGGCCCCCCGCGGCTAAAGCCGCGACTACGAAGGGGGACGCGGCCCCTACGCATTCACCAGCACCATTTGCGCGACCACGGCAGCATTGTCGGCGTCGTCGCCGTTGAGGCGCGACTCGTTCACGATCTTGCCGTCTTTGAGAAAGACAATACGATCCGCGTACGCGGCAATGCGCGGGTCGTGCGTCACCATCAGCACCGCGCGCCCCCATTCTTTGGAAACCTGGCGCAACAGACCGGCGATCTCGTCGGCAGCCTTGCTGTCGAGGTTGCCGGTCGGTTCGTCGGCCAGCACCAGCGCGGGGTCGGTGATGAGGGCGCGCGCAATCGCAACCCGCTGTTGCTGGCCCTGCGACAGTTGATCGGGCCGGCCGGCCAGACGGTGGCCCAGCCCGACGCGGGTCAGCCACTCGGTCGCCTTCGCCTTCGCCTGGGCCGAGTTGCCGCCGTCGAGAATCAGCGGCAGCGCCGCATTTTCGACCGAGGACATGATCGGGATGAGGTTGAAGAACTGGAACACAAACCCGATTTTGCGCCGGCGCAACTGCGTCAGCTCCTTGTCGGGCATGCCCGCAAGCAACTGTCCGTCAATGCTGACGTTCCCCTCGGTGGGGCGATCCAGCCCGCCGAGCAGGTGCAGCAGCGTGGACTTGCCGCAGCCGCTCGGCCCCATCACCGCGACGCATTCGCCCGGCGCGACGCTCAAGTTGACGTGATCCAGCGCGACGATCGCCGTGTCGCCCGCGCCATAGACTTTGGTGAGGTTCTCCGCCTGGATGAGAGACATTATGACTCCAATTCCGCTTGCTGTTTTTCGTTTGGCGGTGGCAGCGCCGCCCGGTTCCCCATGCCGTGCTCCAAAATATCCATCGTGCGCGCGAAGAGTTCCTTGACCGCGGGGTGTTCCATAATTAACCGGTCGCCCGCGTGCTCTTGCTCGTAGTGCGCACTCCCGTGCGCATCCGCGTGCAAGACCTGCTCCATGACGTAATGCCCGGCGGCGGTCAGCACGGCCTCGAAGATCACCGCGGCGAGCTTCGGATCCAGGTCGGGGGCGATGTCGCCCTGGCGCTGGCCCGTTTCGACCAGTTGCTGATAGAACCCCTGCGTGGCCGCGTGAATCTGCGCATCAATGGAGGTAGGGAACCCGCTATAGCTCAGGGCGCTCAGCCCGACTTTGGTCAGGCGCGGGAAGGCCAGCTCGAACCCCAGGCCGGCCTCCACCGTCCACCGCAGATAGGCGAAGATGCCGCTGTGCGTCGGGTCGGGCTGGTCCAGCGACATGTACCGGCGCTTGGCCTCGCTCAGCAGCCCGATCAGGTAGCCGTAGAGGTCTTCTTTGTCGTCGAAATATTGATAGAAGCTGCCCTTGGCGATACCCGCGCGCGCGACGATGCGCGAGATCGAGACGTGGTCGTAGTCGTTGTCGGCGAACTCGTCAATCGCGACCTGGACAATTTGCTCGCGCTTGTCGTCGGGCAGGTTGAAGAAGGTTTGCTTCGGCATCACACCCCCATGTGACTATGCGGTCATATGACCGGTCAGTCACATTATAGCGCGTCCGGGGTGGGTGTCAAGTTGGGGCGGGGAGGCAAGTAGACAAGGAAACAAGGGATAAGGAAACAAGGAACCACTTCCCCGCGGAGTCAGCACGCCACGAAATGGCGTCAGATGCGCCGCGCAGGGTTTGGACCACGCACAACAAAAACGCTCCGGTGGTGAAATTCACCGCCGGAGCGCCTACTCCCTACTCCCTACTACTCAATGACCCGCGGCAGGTCTTTCGCCTGGGCGATCCAGTTCGTCACTTCCTCCTGGCTGGGCTCGCGGTCGGAGAGCTTCTGCGCGGCGTTGACTTCCACCAGTTTGGCGTGCAGGTTGACCGGGTTGCGCTGCGCCAGTTCGACGACGGTGTCCACCCCGACGGCTTCGAGCAGGCGGGCGTAAACTGCGCCGACGCCCTGGATGCGGAGCAGATCGGCAAAATTGACCCACTTGAGGATGGTGGTTTCGGGGACGCCGGTGGTCTTCGCCATCTGCGCGCGGCCCTGTTGGGTGGCGCCGCGGCGCAGGACGTCCACGACGATCACGACGGCGTCGCCCTTGAGTTGCGCGGCCTCCGCCGGGTTGATATCCTTCAGGTAGTCCACCGGCTGATGCAGGTTCGAGCGGTCGCCTTCGGCGTTGAGCAGCGTGTCAAGGTGCGCGTTGAGCGCCGCGAGCTTCTCGGCGGGCGTGAGCGCGTCCGCGCCACCCAGGGCGACGGCGGTGGCGGCGGTGGTGTCGCTGATGACGACCACGGCATCGTTGGCATTGTCGGCGACTTCGGCAATGTCGTCGGTAATCTCAACGGCGTCGGTTTGCAGCCTGGTCGTGGCGATGTCGGCCTCGCGCCCAGCCTCGGCGCCGGCTGCATCCACCTCACGCGCGATGGCGGCCTGGTCGGCCTTCAACTGCGCGGCGGCCAGGTCAGCCTCGCGCGCGGCGGCGGCCTGATCGGCCCTCAGTTTGGCGGCGGCGGCATCGGCTTCGAGTTGGGATGTCGCCGCGGCGGCGGCGGCTTTGCGTTTCGCTTCGGCGGCGGCAGCCGTGGCGGCCCCGGCCGCATCCGTCGCGACGGCAGCGCCGGTCGAAACGGCGGGCGCCGCGGCGGCGCGCGATTTGGCGAGCGCGTCGGTGGCGGCGGCGCTGGTGATGGCGGCGTCAACATTGCGGCCCAGGTCGCGGTACCAGTTGTAGCGCAGCCAGCGGCCCCACTGGAAGACGATGCCCAGCGCGGCGAGGGCGAAGAAGACGATCCACCAGAGCAGGGTGCGGAACGTGCCTTCGCCGAACATGCGGACGAGGCCGTCGGAGACGAGACTGGCGCCCGCGAGCGCGGTGATGACGATGACCATCTCGTCGCGGAATTTCCAGACGAGCCAGCCAACCACGACCGCCATGCCGATCACCAGGAGCCAGCTTACCCAGTTCCAGAGGTTGAGCGTGTTCGCGATGGCCGCGCCGAACGATGCGCCGGCGATGACGCCGCTGATCGTGAAGAGGACGCTCCACGCCTGGTAGGCGAAGAGCGCCAGCAGGATGCCGATGACGACGCCGACGATGAGGGACAGCACGAAGCTGTTGGGGAACAGGTTGGCGGCGATGATGAAGCCCGCGATGCCGCCGAAGAAGGGCAGCAGGATGCGGAAGAAGCGGTAGCCGAAGAAGACCGCAACCAGGCCGAGGCCGACGAGCAGCAGACCGATGAGGAACTCCATAAAAAAACCTCCGCGAGAACAAGAGACGGATGGCGCGCAAATGCGACGACCATTCAGCACGATGATAACACAAGCGCGGAGAAATTACGAATGGGTGGATAGCGCGGTGGCTGATAGCGGATGGCGGATGGTCGGTTACTTTGTCATGTGGACGTAGGGGCAAGACGTTCCTACCATCCTGCGCCCGACCGGGTTTGGCGTGGGCGGCTGACGCTGCTACACTGGTTGGCGAGAGCGCCGACATCACACACAAATCTGACCAGGGAGTAATCGCCGTTATGGGACCATCCGTCGGATCGTCGCCGAACGAGGAGGGCGCGGACCTCGGATTCGCCTACCGGGTCAGGAAGAGCGGCGAGGTTGAGATCCGGCATCGGGGCCGCGTGGCCGCCGTCTTGCGCGGCGCGGCCGCGGCGGATTTCTTGGCGCGGGCGGAAACCGGCTTTGCGGAGGCGCAGCAAGCGATGGCGCGCGTCACCGGCAACTATAAACACGGCAATGAGCGCGCCGCGCGGCGGCACCCGCGCAACCAGGGTTAGGTCGCGGAGGCGCGGAGGAGCAGAGGAGTGAGCATCCTCAGATGCGAACGGGCGAAGGCGCAAGGGAGTGAGAGGGCGGGTGAAGTACCGAGGGCCTGGTCCCCTCGCCCCCCCGATTTGCCCCCCGCGTCCGGCGGGTGTATGCTCACGCAGTTGGGTTTGCACCCCTGCCAGACGACCTCGCCCGGCCCCACCCCGGATACGCAGGGCCGCCCGCAAACCCGCGCGTGCAAAACATTTGCGGCCTGAAAGGATTCGGTATGCTGAAGAAAATCTTGCTCTATGGCGGCATCGCTGTGATCGCGTTGTTCGTGATCGCCCAGATCATTCCCTACGGGCATGACCACACCAACCCGCCGGTGGTCTCGGAGCCGGCGTGGGACTCGCCGCAGACACGCGCCCTGGCGCAGCGCGCCTGCTTCGATTGTCATAGCAACGAAGTGATCTGGCCGGTTTACAGCAATGTTGCGCCGGCGTCGTGGTTGGTGGCGCGTGATGTGGAGGAAGGCCGGTCTTATCTGAATTTCTCCGATTGGGGCGCGACGCGCGGTGAGTTGGACGACGTCCCCCGCGTGGTCCAGTCGGGCGAGATGCCGCCGGCGCAGTACTTGCTGATACACAAGACGGCGCGGCTCACCGCGGATGAGAAGCTGCAACTGGCGCAGGGGCTGGCGAAGACGCTGGGCGTGCCGCTGAGTGGGGGGGAGAGCGAGAGGGAAAATTAGGAATTACGAATTGGGGCAGGTGACCTATCGTAATTCCTAGTTCCCTCCGCTCCTCCGCACCCCCGGCGCGCGGCGCATCTGAGGAGGCGCAGTCCGCGAGGTGTGTACTCCCGCTCTCCTCCGCTCCTCTGCCCCTCTGCTCCTCCGCGCCCCTGCCTAATTCGTAATTCCCACCCGCGCGCCCGCGGGCAACGGTTGCACCACCGCCGCGCCCAGCGCGTCCACCAGCGCAAGATACGCCGCGTGGCCCGAACAGTGATTCAGATAAACGTGTCGCAGCCCCGGCAGCCCCGCTAACGCCTCGGCCACGCGTGCGAGCTGCGCGGCGTCGGCCCCGCCCAGGTGCGTCCCGCCGATGATCGTATGCACCGGCCCCCCGAAGACGCGCGCCACGTGGGCTAAGGTGTTGAGCAGCCCCGCGTGGCAACACCCGCAAATCAAGACCAGCCCGTCGCTCGTCTCGGCCACCAGGCTCATGTCGTCGCGATACGGGTCGGGCTGCCACGCGCCGCCCTCCAGCACCCCGTGCGACGCGCTGCGTCCTTCCGGCTCGGCGCGCGGCGTGATCTCCCCCGTCGTCCACAGCCCCGGCATGATCTCCTGCGGCGCGGCGCTGAGGTGCAGCGTCACGGCCCCCTCCAGCAGCTCCGGCGCGAACGGCAGCCCGATGGAGACCGGTTCCGCGTCCGCCGCGCGGCGCGCATAGCGGGCGCGCGGCAATTCGGGATGCGCGTACAGCGGGATCGCCGGGCGCAGGTGCGCCGCCAGCGCCGCCAGCCCACCCGTGTGGTCGTAATGCGCGTGGCTGATCGCCAGCGCATCCAGCGACTCCGGCGCGATCTCCAGCGCGGCGAGGTTGTGCAGCAGCACCGTCCCGCTGCTGCCCGTGTCGAACAATATATGCCCCGCGGCCGTCTCGATCAGGAACGCCACGCCGTGCTCGCCCCAGCAGCGCGACCCCGCCTCCACCGCGTTATCCACGATACAGGTAATCCCGTTCAGCGTCATAACCGCCCACCCCCTACGTGATAGATTTCACTTAAAACTATACCCCACTGGTGGGACGCTGTCAATCAACACAGACGCGGCCAACACGGATGGCGCGGTGAACTCACACGGATTAGAAAAACACGGATTCACGGATGAGCAGCGGGAGTAATCCGTGTTGGCCCGTATCCATGTTGGCCCATCCGCACAGTAGCACAACAAAACAGACTACCGTGATTGCTAATTTGGCGTCCGGCGGCTTCTCAGGAAACATTAGGTTAAGAAAACCGATACGTTCCGGAGGAAGCCGCCATGGATGCCAGCTTTATTGTAACCGTGTTTGTCGTATTCGATGATCTCAGTCAGGCGT
>JBBQRS010000093.1:0-18744 GCA_038214535.1 Anaerolineae bacterium | reverse complement strand
GTTTTTTTCACTAATTTGGCGCTTTTTCCCCTTTTTTGTCCCGCCTCCCCGGTTGGGGGCCACCCCACCGGCCTCACCCCGACACTACGAAGGGAAAAACGTAGAGTCCTAGACGTTCAGGTCAACGAGTTGGCCGGTGGTGGCGTAGATGGCCCGTTCGGCGATGTTGGTGGCGCGATCGGCCACGCGTTCGAGTTCATGCGCAATCTGAATGATGTAGGTGCCGACGCCGATGAACTTTGGGTTCTCTAGCATGTAGCTCAGCGTGACATTGAAAATCTGCTTGTAAAGCGCGTCAGCCTGGTCGTCCATCTTGCAAACGGCCTCGGCCTCGACGACATCACGCGAAATAACGGCAGCCGAGGCGCGGTCGAGCATGGAAAGGGCAATGTCAGCCAGACGCTGCAAATCCGCCATTGGCACCACGGTGCGGGGGTCGGCGCTCATACGCAGCGACATGGCCGCAATGCGTTTGCCGTGGTCACCAATGCGCTCGAGGTCGTTGACGATGATCAGGGCGGAGACGATGGTCCGCATATCACCGGCGACGGGTTGCTCCATCGCGAGCAAACCGTAACACATTTTCTCGATCACGAAACGCATATCGTTGATGACGGTGTCTCCGGCGATGACCTCGCGGGCGAGTTCATCATTGCGGGTCATCAGGGCGACCATGCCCTGCGAAACGGCCTGGCGCGAGCGGCTGCCCATTTCCAGCACCTTCTCGATCAAGCCGGCCAGCTCACGGTCAAAATGCGCCCGCAAGGGCGGCTGCGACGATGTCACCATGCGATTCTCCTCTGCTCAACGTCCGTGCCGGCGGGCATCAACCAAACCGCCCGGTGATGTAATCCTCGGTCAAGGCGTTCTTCGGATTTGTGAACAGCTCCTTGGTCGGGCCATATTCGACGAGATAGCCGGCGCGGTCTTCGCGCATGTTGAAGAAAGCCGTGTAGTCGGCGACGCGTGCGGCCTGTTGCATGTTATGCGTCACGATGACGATGGTGTAGCTCTTTTCGATCAGCTCGCGCATCAGGTCCTCGATGCGCAGGGTCGCGATCGGGTCGAGCGAGGAACACGGCTCATCCATCAGGATGACATCGGGCTTGATTGCGATGGCTCTGGCGATACACAGGCGTTGCTGCTGGCCGCCGGAAAGCGAATAGCCGCTCTGATCGAGCTTGTCTTTGACTTCGTTCCAGAGGGCGGCGTCGCGCAATGACTGCTCGACGAGGGCGTCCATATCGCCTTTGAAGCCATTGATCTTCGCGCCCCAGGCCACGTTCTCGTAGATGCTCTTGGGAAACGGATTGGGCTTCTGGAACACCATGCCGATGTTACGCCGCACGGCGACCGCGTCAATCTCCGGGGCATAGAGATTCTGCCCGCGGAAGAGGACCATGCCCTCGACTCGGGCGGTCGGGACGAGGTCGTTCATGCGATTGAAGCAGCGCAGCACCGTGCTCTTGCCACAACCGGAAGGCCCGATCAGCGCGGTGATTTGCTGCCTACGAATATCCAAATCCACATCCCGGACGGCGTGAAAGGCGCCATAGAAGACGTTCAGGTTTTCGGCCTCAAGGGCGTGGAGGTCGTTCCGCGCACTCGCCTGAGCCGATGGGGAATTTGCAATCACCGGGGCAACTCCGTTCTCAATCAAGTTATACTCGCTTCGAATACCGATTACGCAGGATGATCGCCGAGGCGTTGAGCGCCAGGAGCAGAATCAGCAGAACCAGGATCGCCGCGGCGGCCAGATGCTGAAACTCGGGCTGGGGACGGGAAGTCCACTGATAGATCTGCGCCGGAAGGGTGGTGAACTTGTCAAAAGGCGACTTCGGGTTCACGACGATGTAGGTGGAGACGCCGACCACGATCAACGGCGCCACCTCACCCAACACACGCCCGAGAGACAGGATGGTGCCGGTGAGAATCCCCGGCATCGCACTAGGCAAGACATGATACCAGGTGGTCTGAAGCTGGGTTGCCCCGAGGGCCAGGCCAGCGTCGCGCAAGGAGCGCGGGACGGCGCGGATCGCTTCACGGGCATTGATGATCAGCAGCGGCAAGACGAGCAGCGCCAGGGTCAGCGCGCCGGAAAAGATCGTGCGCCCGTTACTGGTCGCCGGGTCACCGAACCCGAATAGCCCGCCGCTGGTCAGCGCCGAAAGTACGCGGACGAACACCACCAGGCCCAGCATACCGTAGATGATGGAGGGCACGCCGGCCAGGTTGTTGATATTGGTCTCGATGATCTGATCGAACCGCGAGTGGCTCGAGAATTCCTCCAGATAGATCGCCGCACCGATGCCGAGAGGCACGGCGATGAGCATCGCAAGGATCGTGATCCAGATCGAGCCGAGGATAGCAACACGGATGCCGGCCTTCTCGGGCTGCGATGACTGACTGGATACCAGGAAATTGTAGTTCACCCAGCTATGGAACTTGAGCTCGGCGTTCGGCATCTGTGCCACTTCGGCGACGATCTCGCCTCGGTGCAAAATCGAATCGAGCAAGGTCCAGCTTTTGGCGATTTTCGGTTGCACCACGTTGTCCGTCACGAGTTGCCGGAGCGCTTCCGGCGACCGCCCCGCCAGAGGGCTTTCCGCATCGAGCGCGCGGATGCGACCGGCGGACAGGTTGGCGGCCAGGATGTTCATCAACGTCTCCGGTGACTGCGAAGCCAGATCGGAGCCGAACACTCCCTCAACGAAGAAGTCGAGCGTGCCGCTATCTTTGCCGGGAATGAACCGGAAAATTTTCTTCTCAGGCCAGACCGGGTTGATCTCATTCCAGGTCGTCGCTTCGGTGAAGACCTGTTGCAACTGCTCTCGCGTGAGGTCAGTGACAAAGCCGTTCTTCGCACTGGTGACTACGGAGAGACCGTCATTGCCGATGTGAAATTCGATCGGGTTTCGGCTTCTGGCCTGACACGCGCTTATGTCAAGCGGGTGCATGGCGCGACTGGCGTCAACGATGTCCGCCGTGCCTTCGAGACAGAAGCGCTTGAACCCCGCATCGGTGCCGACGCTCTCGATGGTGATCGCGCCCGGGAAGCCGTCGGCGATTGCCAGATCGGCCATGTGCTGCGTGATCGGCGCGACGGTGGAGCTGCCGGTGACGATCACATCGCCCGGCGGCGGCGTCAGACCCCCGGCGGTGGTTTCGGTGAGTCTGGACGCGCGGGTCCATTCTTCCAGGTTGGCGGTGGTCGTTTCGGCGTCAATCGGGAAGTAACCGACAGCCTGCACCTCCGTGCCGGCACTATCCAGATAGGACTTAAGAAACGCAGTCACCTGGGGCTTTTCCCGCATAATGACATCGCTGGAATAGACGAAAAGCGGCCGAGCCAGCGGATATTCGCGGGAGGCCACCGTCTCGGCGGTCGGGAGTGTCCCCTCGACCGACAGGAGGTTGAGGTCGCCCGCCGCTTGCTGATACCAGCCATACCCGAAGAAACCAATCGCCTGGTCACGCGGGGCGATACCTGCAACCAGTTCCGCATCATCCTCGCTGGCGCGCGTTGACGGCATGGCGAGCATCCGGTCTTTGTGATAGTTCAGGACCAGCACATCGGGGTCTATGTTGTTCTGAATGGCGATGTAGCCGAAGGCGTCGTTGGCCACGGTGAGGAGCAACGCCAGGAGCGCCACGATGCCGATCAGCGTGGCGAACATGAACAGGCCGAGCCAGATATTGCCCCGGGACTTACGCCCATCCACGAATTTCTGGTAGCTCTCCCCTTCCGGGAAGGCCCCAGTTGGGGTCAGCACGTCATTATCCAAGATCAGTACTCCTCGCGGTAACGCTGAACCAGCCAGCGGCTAATCAGGTTGAGTACCATCGTTATGATAAAAAGCAGGAATGCGACGGCGAAAATGCTGTCGTAATCAATCGAGTCAAAACTGAGATCGCCGCCGCTGATACGCACGATATGTCCGGTCATGGTTTCGGCAGCTTTGAACGGATTCAGGAAGTTCAGGCCCTTGGTCGCCTCGCCCCAGTTGTCGAAGTTGCGTGGGCCGGCGCCCGCAGCGATGGCAACGACCATGGTTTCGCCGATGGCGCGAGAGATCGCCACGATGACCGCGGCGGAGATGCCCGAGATCGCAGCAGGCACGACCACTTTGATAGCCGTCTCGAGCTTGGTCGCCCCGAGGCCATACGACGCCTCACGCAGCGAGCGGGGTACGGCGCTCAGTGCGTCTTCGGTCATGGAACTCACAAGAGGGATGATCAGGATGCCGATCACCAGACCGGCGGATGCGACATTAAAAATTTCGACCCTCCCATTGCCAAAAATGCCTTTGAGCATGGGGGTCATGAAATTGAGGGCGAAAAACCCGAAGACCACGGTGGGTACGCCGGCGATGATTTCCAGGATCGGTTTGAGAGTACCGCGAAACTTCGGCGTTGCGTACTCGCTGAGATAGATGGCGATGCCCAGACCGACAGGCAACGCCAGTGACATGCCAATCAAACTTGTGAGGATGGTGGCATTCAGCAAAGGGAAAATGCCGAACTTGGAGATCGCCGGCTGCCATGATGTTCCCGTAACGAACTCGGTGAGCGTCGGTTCTGGCCGCTGAAAGAACTTGATGGCATCAAAAATCAAGACCAGGACGATGCCCACAGTCGTAAGAACAGATATGACGGCGCAAACAAACAGAAACCCCCGTATCAGCGTATCGAGCGGCCGCGGCTTCCTGGTCAGGTCAATCATTTCCTCACTGGCTGCCACATTGCGCAACTCAAGTGGGGTGGAAATCTCTCTTTGCATGCTCAGTGCTCCTCGAATTCGGCTTGCACGCAGCAGTATGGGAAGGGACGCGTTCCGACCCTTCCCATGCGCTGTCTCGCCTCAAGAACCGATTACGCCTTACTGGCCTACTGCATCCAGGAAGGCATTCCTGGATTGCTGAAGGACTTCGGCGCTGGCCGGGAAGTAGCCGACCTTGGAGATTTCGTCATCCACATTGGTCAGAAAGAAGTTGATGAAGTCCGCCACCTGCGGCTTGTCCGTCATGATCTTGGCGTCCGAGTAGAGGAACAGCGGCCGCGCCAGCTTGTACTTGCCGGCCTCGACCACGTCCGCCGACGGGGCCACGCCCTCGATCGCCAGGTCGCGAATCTTGCCCTTGTTCTCCACGAAGTACGCATAGCCGAAGTAACCGATGGCGTGCTTGTCACCCGCCACACCCTGCACCAGGATGTTGTCGTCTTCCGACAGTTGCAAGTTCGCCGCGCCCAACAGCGCCTCTTCACCCTTGCCCTTGTCCGCCGTCGCATCCACCACGTAGACCGGATCCATCACCGCTTCTATGAAGTAGTCGAATGTCCCGCTGTCCGTGCCGGGGCTGAACCGCTTGATCGGCTCGTTCGGCCACGCCGGGTTCACGTCCGACCAGTTCTTCGTCTCCTGCGAGAACAGCGCCGCTAACTCCGCCAGCGTCACGCCTTCCTCACCAATCCAGTCGTTCGCCGGGTTCACCACCACCGCCAGCGCATCCGTGCCCATCCGGAACTCGATCGGCGTGCGGCCAATCGCCTTGCAGCTCTCGATCTCGGAGTCCTTGATCGCCCGGCTCGCATTCGCAATGTCGGTCTCGCCGGCCTTGCAGAACCGCTCGAACCCCGCACCCGACCCGATGCTGTCAATCGTCAGGTTCCCCGCATAGCCCTCATCGGTGAACCGCTCGGCAATCGCTTCGGCCAACGGGAACACCGTCGAGCTGCCCGCCGCAATGATGTCGCCGCTCACCGCCAACGGATCCACTTCCGGCAACATCCCGGGCGCAAGCGCAGGGGCAGCCGTCGGTTGAGGCATGGCCGTCGGCGCCGCAGTCGGTTCAGGGGCCTTCGTGGGTTCAGGGGCCTTCGTCGGATCGGGCATCGCGGTAGCGACGGGCGCTGTGGTCGCCGGCGCCTCAGCTACGGGCGCGGGCGTCGCCGCGCCGCCACATGCGCTCAACAGAAACGAGGCAAGGAGCACCAACACGATCAATTTGGAACGCATACCATTCTCCTCCGAGTGAAAAAAGTGTGTAACCTACGCCTCTCACCATACTCGCTCCGGCTTAAAGCAAGGTCAACGCACGTTTAAGCTTCAACTAAGAGTATGTAAAGAATTGTTTACACAGCCGCAGCGCGGTTGGGCGAACTGCTTCAACCCGATCCGCATCACAGCAAAACGCCGAATACCCTTGCAGACAACAAAAAAGAGCATGGCCGGGGCCACACTCTCCAGACTACCGCTATATCGTTAACCCGAAGCTAACGGTTGTTTAAGTCAGCGTTATGACTTGATTAAAAAACGATAACATGTGAATTCCTCCGCCGACGGAGACGATACGTGGCGCGTTTGCCGCCGCCACGGTCACGCCAACGGCAGGGTAAAGCAGAAAGTCGCGCCGTCGCCTGCCGCGCTCTCGACCCAGATTCTGCCGCCGTGGCCCTCGACGATGTGGCGGGCGATCGCCAGGCCAAGCCCCGTGCCGCCTTTACTCCGGGCGCGATCCTGTTTGTAGAAGCGCTCGAAGACGCGCGCCTTTTCATCTTCGGGGATGCCGGGGCCGGAATCGGAAACTGAGATTTGAACATCCTCGTCACTGATCGCTTCGGCGTGGACGCTGATGATGCCGCCTTCGGGCGTGAACTTGATCGCGTTGTGCGCCAGGTTGCCGATCACGCGGGCGACCTGCTGTTCGTCGGCCAGCACTTTGAGACCCTCGGGCGCGACGAGGCTGACATGCTGGCCCTTCAGGGCGGCCTGGGGAAGGAGATTAACCACGCTGGCCCGGATCAGCGGCTCGACCTCGACGGGAATCAGCTTCAAGTAGGTCTGCCCTGATTCGATTTGCGAGAGGTCCATCATCTCCTGGCTGAGCTGGGACAGCGCCTGCACCTGGACGGCGATCTGATCCAGCATTTTGCGGGTCAGCGCGCCATCACGGACGCCGCCGTTACGCAAGGTCTGCGCGGCCAGGTCAATATTCGAAAGTGGGGTGCGCAGTTCATGAGAGATGTTCGCAATCAGGTCGCGCCGCGCCCGGCCAAGCCGTTGCAATTCCGTGACGTCCTCAATCGCCACGGCTAAACCACCTGTCGCCTCAATCGGCGCGGCGAGAATCCGTAATGTATGATCGTTGACGGCGGCCTGCCTGACGATGGGGCGATGCCCGGCCAGCGCGTCCAACACCGCCTGATTCAGTTCATAGTCATGCACGAAGCTGATGAAGCTCGCGCCATGCACGGGTTTGCCGCTGCCGAACATTTCCCAGGCGACCTGGTTGCCCCAGACGATCTGGCGGTTTTTGTCGAGCAGGAGGAGAGCATCGAGGTTGGCGGAGCCAACAGATTCGAGGTTGCCGCGCGTCTCCTTGAGGTCACGTTTGAGGGTTTCACGCGCGGCGGCGGCCTCGGCCCGCTCACGCGCCGTCCGCTCGAGGTGCGTCTCCAGCTTACGATAGCGCGCCCACATCCAGACGAGCAGCCCGGAGAGCACCAGGGTTGCCCCGAGGAGCAGGAAGGTGACGGGGCTCATAGATGCGGCTCAGCCTTCGAAGCGATAGCCGATGCCGCGCACAGTGGCGATGCGCACCGGCTTCGATGGGTCGGCCTCGATCTTCTCGCGCAGCCAGCGAATATGCACGTCCACGGTGCGGCTGTCACCGTAAAAGTCGTAGCCCCAGATGCGGGTCAGAAGCAGGTCGCGCGAGAGGACCGCGCCCTGATGGCGCATCAACTCGGCCAGCAGGCTGAACTCCTTCGGGCTGAGGACGAGTTCTTGCCCATCCAGGAACGCCCGGCGGCTGACCAGATTCAAGGCCAGATTGGACGCCCGAATCTCGTCGCCGAGGCGGCGCGGCCCGGCGCGCCGCAAGAGCGCCCGGATGCGCGCCTGAAGTTCGCCCAGGCTGAAGGGCTTGGTCATATAGTCGTCGGCGCCGCTTTCCAGGCCGACGATCTTATCCAATTCGCCGGTGCGCGCGGTCAACACCAGGATGGGCGTTTCAGACACCTGGCGCAAGCTGCGGCAGACGGTAAGACCATCCAGCCCCGGAAGCATCAGATCGAGGATGATCAGATCGGGAGCCTCGGCCTGCGCCTGTTCGAGCGCGGTGACGCCGTCAATCGCGGTCACGACTTCGTAGCCGCTGGCGCGCAGGTTGAACGCCAGCGTCTCCAACAACGTCGCTTCGTCGTCCACGAGGAGGATTCTTTCCGACATGATGATTCTCCTGTCCTGATTGACCCAAAAACCGGAACTACTATACCATCAAGACTCCAAGAGCGCCAAGGAGATTTGGTAGGCAAGGAAACAAGGAGACAAGGGGGAAAGGACCTGGCGCGTCTTTCCCTTCGTAGTGACGGCTTCAGCCGTTAGGGGCACTATAACGGCTGAAGCCGTCACTACGAAGGGTGGTAAATCTTCGCCGGCTACGTGAGGCTTTGCAACGCAGGTATGCCGGGGATAGAGGCGGCAGCGCGGACGGCGCGGCGGATGGCGGAGGCGACGGCTTCCGCCGCGAACGCGCCGACGGCGCTGACATCGGCAGCGACCTCGCCCGTTGCCAGCGCGAAGAGCGTGTCCCCGTCGTACATCGTATGTGCAGGCCGGATCGCGCGCGCCAACCCGTCTTGCGCCATTTGGGCGATCTTGTTTGCGCCCTCTTTATCCAGAATTGCGTTGGTAGCGATGACGCCGATAACTGTCGCCGAGGCGTTCGGATCGGGCGACGCGGGCGCGCCGCGCAGCAGGTCGAGCGAGTTCATCCAGCCTCCATCGGGACGACGCATCCCTGCCAGGATAGAGCCATCCTCGCTCAATACGTCACCCACGGCATTCACGGCAACCAATGCGGCTACACGAAGCCCCTCGCCGACCTCAAGGCAAACGCTGCCGATCCCGGATTTGGTCGCCAACGCGACGCCGCCGAGCTTACCGATGCTGCACCCCACGCCCGCGCCGACATTGCCCTCCACAACCGGCCCATCGGTGGCGGCGAGGCACGCCGCGTATCCGGCGGCTGCGTCGGGATAGGCTTCAGCGCTGCCGAGATCCAGGTCATATAAGATCGCGGCGGGAACAATGGGTACCGGGCGCGTCCCGGTGGGCTGACCGACGCCGCGCTCGGCCAGGTAGCGCATCACGCCATCGGCGGCCGCGAGGCCGAACGCACTGCCGCCCGCCAGGACCACGGCATGGACGTGTCGCACGAGATGTAGGGGACGCAGCAGGTCGGTTTCGCGCGTGCCGGGCGCGCCGCCGCGCTGATCTACGCCGCCGACCGCGCCGCCTTCACAGAGGATCACCGTGACGCCTGTCAAGCCTCCAGTATCCGTGGTGTAGCCTACACGAAGTCCGGTGATTTGGGTTAAGGTGTCGTTCATGGATGATACTCCTTAGGTTCACGGGCGCAGGGGACTGCGCGCTACGAGCAAGAAGCGCAGAGAACTGCGCACTACGAACAAGGGGCGATCAGGTCTGTGGTTGCAGCATGTCACGTTGCCGGTTGCGGGCGCGGGCAAGGAGGATGAGGTAGACAACGCTTGCCAGCGCCATGTCCACAAAAATGATCAGCATGGTCACCTGTGCGCCGACCGACTCGAACCGCTGGCCGATCAGCCAGGGGATGACCATGCCGCCGGCGCTCGACCCGACGAAGAACCAGGCCGCGATCCTGCCGGTCATGGACATCAGGCTGTTGGCGAGGGTAATCGTTACAGGGAAGATACCCGCCATCGAAAGCCCGGCGGCGATGGTCCCGGCCCAGACGACGACCGCGGAATCACGCCAGATGAGCAGCGCGGAGATGGCAAGGAGCGTGCCCAGCAGCCCACCGCCGAGGAGGACCGAGGGGCGAAGACGCGCCGCGAGCGGGATGCTCAACAGGCGGCCCAACGTCAGCGCGCCCCAGAAGGCTGAGGTCAGATACGCCGCGGTCTTTACGCCGGCCAGCCCCAGCGTCAACGCATAGGTGTAAATCCAGCCGCCGAAGGACACTTCTGCACCGACGTAGAGGAACACGAAAGCCATGAAGGTGATGACGAGGCCGACCGGCGCGTCGCCCACATCTGCGGCGGCCCGCTGCGACGGGCGGTCGGGGCTGGGCGCGCGTAACAACCAGACGATGGGCGGGATGACGAGCACCGCCAACCCCACATACGCCAGCGCGATACCGCCGGTTTGCGCGATGGCCCACGCGACGATGATCGGCGACAGGAACGCGCCCACGCCCCAGAAGAAGTGCAGCCCGTTCATGAACGGGCCAACGGCAGCGCCATGAACCCAGAGGATCAGCGAGTTCCCGCCGACATCAACCGAGCCTTGCGAGAAACCGACGATGAAGTTCAATACGATCAACGCGGGCAGCCAGTCCACGCGCGGGACCATGAACATGCTCAGGCCGATGACGGCGAGGGCAAAGGCCATCACCCGGTTGCCGATGAAGCGGTCGTAGAAACGCCCGCCGCTGAAGGAGCCGGTGAGATAGCCGAATGAACGGGCGGTGAACAGATAGCTGATCTGAGAAAAACTCGAACCCGTTTGTTCGGTCAAGCCTGGCAGGGTCGCGCCCAACGAGGCGGAGATGAGGCCGAGCGTGATGAAGGCCAGGTAATAGCCGGTGGTCTGGATCAGGCGCGTGTGACGCGCGTCGAGATCGCCGGAGAGCAGCACATCAGAGGTCGTCACGGCGTATCTGACGGAACCGAGCCGGACGCGGCCTGCGCCAACATGGCGGCGGCTTCATCGAGCACAATCTGGGCGACTTCCCTTTTGGACATGGTGGGGATCGCGCGTTGGCGGCCATCCGGGAAGAGCAGCGTGACCCGGTTGTCATCGGCGCCAAAACCGATGCCGGGCTGAGTGACGTCGTTGGCGACGATCGCGTCGAGGGATTTGGCCGTCAACTTCGCCGCGGCATTGTGAACGAGGTCCTGGGTTTCCGCCGCGAAGCCGATGACGACCTGCGGGTTGCCCAGCGCAGCGCGGCGAGCGGAGACTTCGCCGATGATGTCGGGCGTCCGTTCCATCCGCACCACCAGCGCCTCCTGACCCGGTAGCTTCTTGATCTTCTGGGTCGCCACATCGGCAGGGCGAAAGTCGGCCACCGCCGCCGCGCCGATCAGGATGTCCGTTGCGCGCTGACGCTGCGTTACGGCGTCGTGCATCTGCTGCGCGGTGCGCACGGCGACGCTCGTCACGCCGGAGGGGATGGGCGCGGTCATGGGGGCGTGAACCAGCGTCACATCTGCGCCCAGGTCGCGCGCGGCCTCGGCCAGCGCCGCGCCCATCTTGCCGGAGGAGGCATTGGTGACGTAGCGGACGGGGTCGAGCGGCTCTTGTGTGCCGCCCGCGGTGACCAGCACGCGTCGCCCGGACAGCGGGCCGCCGCGGGCCAGCCGCAGGCGCGCCGCCGCGATGATTTCGCCCGGCTCGGCCATGCGCCCGACGCCCTCCGCGCCGGAAGCCAGCCGCCCAGTGCCCGGCCCGGCGAAGGTCACATCGCGGGCGCGCAACGCCTCGACGTGCGCCTGTGTGGCCGGGTTGGACCACATGTGCGACTCCATCGCCGGCGCGAGCACCCAGGGGCAGGTGGTCGCCAGCAGCGTGGCCGTCAACAGGTTGTCCGCCAAACCCAGCGCCAGCTTCGCCAGCGTGTTGGCGCTGAGAGGCGCGACGATCACCAGGTCGGCGTCGGCCGCCATGCGCACGTGAGGGATGGGCTCGCCGCCCGGCAGCGCCCACATGTCCACGCGCGCCGGTTGGCCGGAAAGCGCGCTGAAAGTCAACGGCGCGATGAAACGGGCCGCGGCGTCGGTCATGACGACTTCGACGTGCGCGCCGGCCTGCACCAGCTTGCTGCACAGATCTGCCGATTTATAGGCCGCGATGCCGCCGGTTATGCCCAGCAGCACCTTCCGTCCACCCAGCAACCGGTCCGGCATGTTGATCCTTGTCCTATCCTGTGAGGCTGTGTAATGATGACATTCTAGCAGTATGTTTCACTGCGGCGCAAACGCATGTCACGCAATGCTTGCTCGTAGTGCGCGGCGCATCTGAGGCTGCGCACACCGCGGGATGGGGGCGCAGAGAACTGCGCGCTACGAGCAAGAGGCCGCAGAGGACTGCGCGCTACAAGCGGGAGATACGAGCAAGGCGCGAACGTGCGACAAGTTTGCGAGACACGGCACGCGCGGGTAAAATATGAAGTCTGCCATAGCGTTCAGGCGACGGGAAAGTGTGGGGCATACGCCCCTGTGGGATGAAAACTGTGAATAACGAGGAAATCGGATTTGCCGTCAGCGAGCATTACGGCCAACTACAAATCACCGGCAACGACCGGCTGGATTTCTTGCAGCGGCTCAGCACGAATGACTTTCGCAACCTCAAGGCTCCAAACGGGCTGCCGGCGGTGCTTGCCAGCCCCGTGGGGCGATTCATTGCGTTGTTGTTCGCATCAGCGCGCGAGGACGCGCTCGAGTTGCGTATCGAGGCCGAACAGGCCGGCGCGTTGCTGAAGTACTTCAACAGCATGATCTTCTGGCAGGATGACGTCCAGGTGACGAACCGCACCGGTGAGGCGACGGCGATTGAATTGTACGGCGCGGGATGGCTCGCTCATCTGCGCGATTTAGGCTTCTCCGCGACCGCTGAGATGCCGCCCTATGCGTGGCTCGATGGGCGCATCGGCGATGTGCCCGTGACACTGTACCGCGGCGGCGCGCTCGATCTATTCGACTGGCTGGTCGCTGCGCCGGACGCCAACCTGGCAGAGGTCGAAGCGACGTTTGCGGCGCTCGCGCCCCGGCTCGACGCGGAGACGCTCAAGCAGGCACGCATCGAACGCGGGCTGCCGGCCTGGGGCCACGAACTGACGGACGACGTGACACCGCTGGAAGTCAACCTGCTGCCCGCGGTGAGTTTCAGCAAGGGCTGCTACGTGGGGCAAGAAGTGATCGCGCGGCAGACAAATTACGACAAAGTGACCCGGCGGCTGGTCGGCTTGATCTTCGCAGCCGATGCGCCGGCAGAGCTTGAAGGCTGGGAAGTCAAAGGCCCGGGCAGAGGCGGACGCATCACGTCCAGCGTGGTTGCACCGCGCTCCGACGCCCCGATCGCGTTAGCTATCGTGCCGCGGGGGCTGGCGGAGCCCGACGCAACCGTCACTGTAACCCACGAAGATCAGACGCACGCGGCGCGCGTGGTTGTGCTGCCGTTTGCCTGAGCCAGACGTATCCCGGAATTCTGTAGTTTAGGGCCTTGTGCCCGTCACGGACGCCCACCAGGGGCTATGCTACAAGTTTTTTCGGAAGATTCTATTGATTACGTTGTTGGAAAGGACCTGATAAAAATGCCGGATCCACGGACCACTCGACTCGCCCACCTGATCGCCGACTACTGCGTCCGCCTCAAGCCGAATGACCAGGTGTTCATTCAGGCGCAGCCCGAAGCCGCGCCGCTGATCGAAGAAATTTACAAGGTCGGCGTCGCCCGCGGGGCGCACATCACCCCGGTGATTGATATGCCGGGACTACGCTCGATCTTCCTGGAAAACGCATCGGACGAACAGTTGAAGTATGTCTCACCTGTGGCTAAGCTGATGGTGGAGACCTTCGACGTGCGCATCTCAATCTATGCCCAGTCGAACACGCGCGAGTTATCGGGGGTTGACCCGGCGCGGCAGGCGCTTGTTTCACAGGCGAACCGGCCGATCATGCAGAAGTTCATGGAACGCAGCGCGGCCGATACGCTGCGCTGGAACGTGGTGCTGTTCCCGACCAACGCACACGCGCAAGATGCCGAGATGTCGCTGACGGAGTACGAAAACTTCGTCTATGCCGCCTGTCTGGTGGATGAGGGCGACCCGGTTGCGCGCTGGAAGGCCGTCAAGGATAAGCAGCAGTTACTCATAGATTGGCTGCAAGGCAAGCGCGAAGTTCACCTCACCGGCCCCGACACCGACCTGCGCGTGGGGATCGCCGGACGAAACTTCATCAACTGTTATGGCGACCGTAACATGCCCGACGGCGAGGTCTTCACCGGCCCTGAAGAGACCAAAGTTAACGGCACGGTGCGCTTCAGCTTCCCCGCGGTGCTCCAGGGACGCGAGGTGGACGACGTGCGGCTCTGGTTCGAGGACGGCAAGGTGATGAAGTGGTCTGCCGCCAAGAACGAGGCGTTCCTGACCCAGATGCTGAACACCGACGAGGGCGCGCGCAGCCTGGGCGAGTTCGCCTTCGGCTGCAACTACGGCATCCAGCGCTTCACCAAGAACATCCTGTTCGATGAGAAGATCGGCGGCACGGTGCATATGGCAATCGGCGCGGGCTACCCGGAGACGGGGTCGCAGAACAAGTCGGCGATTCACTGGGATATGATCTGCGACCTGCGACAGGACGGCGAAGTGCGGGTGGATGGCGAGCTATTTGCACGGGACGGCAAGTACATCCTGTGGGAATAGGGTCGGATCGCTGGCGGCTGCTGGTGGACACGCCGCGCACGGGCGCGGAGAATATGGCGGTTGATGAGGCAATCGCGCAAGCTGTGGCCGCGCGACGGTCGTCGCCGACGTTTCGCCTCTACGCCTGGAAACCGGCATGTGTGTCGCTGGGGCGCAATCAGGCTTACAGTTCCATTGACGACGCCCGCTGCGCCAAGTTGGGCTATGACATCGTGCGCCGCCCGACCGGCGGGCGCGCGATCTTGCACACCGACGAGCTGACGTACAGCCTCATTGCGCCGGACGATCACCCGTTAATGCAAGGGATGATCCTCGACGTGTATCTGGCGATTTCACGCGGGTTGCGCGCCGGGTTGGGGCGGATGGGACTCGACGCGGACACCGCGCCGGCGACCAACCGCGCCGGGCCGGACGCGTCGGCGGCGTGCTTCGAAGTGCCATCGGCGCACGAGATCATCGTGGGCGGGCGCAAGCTGTTGGGCAGCGCACAGAATCGGCGAGCGGGTTACGTGCTGCAACACGGGTCCCTGCCGTTGTCGGGCGACCTCATGCGGCTGATTGACTGTCTGGCGACCGCGGATGAAGCGGAACGGGCCGCGCTGCGCGCCTCGCTCAGAGACCATGCGCTCACCGTCGAGGAGGCGCTGGGCCACGGCGTGGCGTTCGAGACCGCCGCGACCGCGATGGCCGACGGGATGGCCGAGGCGCTGGGGATCGAGTTTGTGGCGGGCGTGCTTTCCGCGGATGAAGAGGTCTGCGCGGCCGAGCTCATGCGCGAAAAATATGGCAACGCAACATGGACGAGACGCTCATGATACAAGATTCCGGGACGAAGCCGGCGCGCGCGAAACAATATCGGGCCGCGGGAGGCGTGGTGGTGGATGAGCGGGGCAGCGTGCTGCTCATCGAACGGTGGGTGACGCGCGGCGGCGCGCCGTTCTACGAATCCCGGCTGCCGAAGGGCCACGTGGAGGAGGGCGAGACAGACGCCGAAGCGGCGCTGCGTGAAGTCTGTGAGGAAGCGGGCGTGTGCCGGTTATCGGTGCTGGCCGACCTGGGTGAGTATACGACGGTCTTCGATACGCGCGACGGGCGGGTGACGCGGCAGGAGCATTATTTCCTGATGCAGCCGGGGGGCACGGAGATTCAACCGCATCCGGTGGACCCGAACTCCGAGGAGGCCCGGTTCGTCACGCACTGGTATCCGAGCATGGACGCCGCGGAGGAAGCGATCACGTTCGAGTCGGAGCGCGAGTTTTTGCGACGCGCGCGCCGGGCGATGGACGGACCGGACGGAGCAGGCGACGTGCCGTGAGCGCGATCGGGTTATTGACATTGGAGATTTATATTCCAGGCGTCACGTCGCTTAAGCAGAAACGGGGCATCGTGAAGCCGCTGGTCGCGCGCTTACGGAACGACTTCAACGTGTCGGTGGCCGAAGTTGACGATCACGATCAGTTGGGACATACGGTGTTGGCGGTGGCCGCCGTGTCGGTCAGCAAGGATTACGTGCATGGCCTGTTGACCCGCGTGGCCGAGGCGGTCAGCGCGTGGCGGCTGGACGCCGAATTGGTGGATTGGACGATTGAGATTCTGTAAGGCTGGAGAGGTGAACGTGAGAATCGAGGCGAGGAAAGTGTGGAGTGGTGTTATCGTGTTGATGATCGTCGCGCTGGCGTTGAGCGCGTGCGGCGGTGCGGCGAGTGCGCCGGTTGCAGAAAGCGCGCCGGTTGCAACAAAACTGCCGGACACGGTAGATCCGAAGACCGTGTCGGAGCTGATGACGCAGGATAACGTCGTCGTCATTGACGTGCGCGAGCCGTCGGAGTATGCGCAGGGGCACATCCCCGGCGTGGCGTTGATCCCGATGGGCCAGGTGCCGGATCGGTTGAATGAGATTCCGAAAGATCAGACGGTGATCGTGACCTGTCGCAGCGGCAATCGCAGCGGGCAGATCACGGAATATCTGCGCGGGCAAGGGTATACCAACGTGCATAACATGCAGGGCGGCATCCTGGGCTGGCAGAAAGCGGGTTTGCCCGTCGAGCAGTAAGGCATCCCGACACCCTCTTTGTAGTGACGGCTTCAGCCGTTTTGGGCTTACGGAACGGCTGAAGCCGTCACTACAAAGGGCGCGCGCGAAGATTTAGCGCGGACGGGTGGTGTGTTGTGCAGCAGCCTGGCGGTACGACGTGGGGCTGACGCCGAAGCGGGCGCGGAACTGGCGCGAGAAATAGAACGCCGACTCGAAGCCCACTTCGGCCGCGATTTCGGCGACGCTGAGCGTGCTGTATTCCAACAGGCGCGCGGCCTGACGCATCCGCACCGAGAGCAACGCCTGCATCACCGGCAGCCCAACCTGGGCCTTGAAGAGATGCTCGAGGCGCGAGGTGGAGAGATGCACCTCGGCGGCCAGCAGCGGGACAGAAAGCGGCTCCGGGTAGCGTTTGCTCAAGGCCTGAAGCACGTGCGCTACACGAGCGTCGGTCGGTTTCCCTGAAGAACGATCTTCCTCGCGCGTGATTAGCAGGATCGCCTCTTCGAGCGCATTCTCCGCCAACCGCTCGCCCCAGGCGTCGAGGCTACGCGCCCCCTCCAGCAGCCGGTCGAAGACCCCGCGCACCCGCTCACGCGCCCCCGCGTCTGCCAGATGCACCAGCCGCAGCCCCGGCGCAGGTTCACTCCACAACAGCCACTCACCCCAAGCGGGGCGCGGCAGGAAGTGCGCCCAGTAGAAATCCCAGTGCGGCGCGTCGGGGTCGGTGCGATAATCATGCGGCGCGCCGGGTTGCAGCAAGGCGACGTCGCCCGGCTCGACGGTGATCACACGCCCTTCCACGGTGTAGCAGCCGCGCCCGGAAATCGTGTAGGTGAGCAGCCAGTCGGCCACGCCGTGCCGCCGCCGCGAGTAGTAGCCGGGGCCTTGCGAGAAGAGATCGGCGACCAGGATGCCGGGCAGCGGCGCGGGCGTATCGCCCTGCCCCGCCTCGCGATCATCCATAGCAGAATTGTGCATGTTCATAGCAGGCTCGTTCATTGCAATTTGGCCCATATTACGCTATATTGTACCATATAAATCTGCGTAATTCGACCGAACTTGAACCGACTTTGTTGAGAGGAGCAATATGACATGTTGACCGCTGAGCAAAAAGCCCAATTCGACCGCGACGGTTACGTGATCGTGAGCGGCCTGTTCTCCCCTGAAGAAGCCGAAAACTACAAAAAGCATTATATGCGCCTGAACGCCGAGCGCGAGATTCCGGGGGACGTGCATTTCACGAACGCGAACCCGAATGATCCGCTGGTGAAGCATCCGCGCATGATGCAGATGCATCGTTATGACCAGGACAGCCTCGACTGGATGCTGGAGCCGCGCATCCGCGACGTGCTGAACGGGTTGCTGGGGCGCGAGCCGCTGGCCGTGCAGACGATGATCTACTTCAAGCCGGCCGGCGCGCGCGGGCAGGCGTTGCACCAGGACAACTACTATCTGCGGGTGCAACCGGGCACGTGCATCGCGGCGTGGATGGCGCTCGATCCGTGCGATGAGGAGAACGGGTGTCTGCGTGTGGTGCCGGGCAGCCAGAACTGGCCGGTCCTCTGCACGGTGAAAGCCGACAGCACGGCGAGCTTCACCGACGTGACGGTGCCGATCCCCGAAGGGACGGAGGTCGTTCCGGCGCTGATGGCCGCCGGCGATGTGCTGTTCTTCAACGGGCAGATCGTGCACGGCTCGTTCCCGAACACAAGCGCCGACCGGTTCCGCCGCAGCCTGATCGGGCATTACATCGAGGGCGACACGCAGCAGGTGGCAAGCTGGTATCATCCGGTGATGCGGTTCGATGGCAGCGAAGTGCAGGTAGACGTCAGCGACAAGGGCAGCCAGTGCGGCATCTGGGTGGATGAAGAGGGCCGACAGATCATCGAGATGGCGGGTTACGAGGTAGTGGAGAAGGCGACCGAGTAACAAAGGTTAAGACACGAAAACACGACCCACCCAACTTGACGGCCACGGGGTCCTGTGGTAAAAGTAACAACATCTTGCAGGGGCCTTAGGGTCACCTTCAAGATGTCTGGGGACGTAGTGTAGTGGTTAACATGTCGGCCTGTCAAGCCGAAGATCGCGGGTTCGAACCCCGTCGTCCCCGCCAGGGACCAAGTCAAACGTCTGTGCACTTGCTGCGCAGGCGTTTTGTTTTGGTGCCAATCGGCGTCATCCTAACGGCCAGTGTTATGATACAATGGTCCGAGAGAGATACAGAAGGAGAGACGAACA
>JBBQRS010000092.1:0-18847 GCA_038214535.1 Anaerolineae bacterium | reverse complement strand
GGGTTGTCTGGGCCCGCGGCGGGGCCCTCTCTGTGGGGTGGCTGCGGGGGCGCGTTGGGGGCGGGGCGTCCTGTTGAGGTGGTGTGTACCCTTGGGGTGGTTGCCCGCGTGACGCCTCGACTCTAGATCAAAGTAATCTCTCAGTAGTCGTCAGATATCGGGGTTCAGTGCGCCGGGTTGACGCCCATCGCCCGCATAACTTCAGCCAACGTGGCTTGAGCGACCTGGGGATCCAGTGACGCGCGCTGCGAAAGCTCGGCCGCCAGCGCATCGGTATCCAGACCCGCTGAATCATTGCGTAATTCATCGAGCAGATCACCGGCATCCATACTGCGCGAGGCCGCGGCGCCGGTCAGTTTGTGGACGAGGAAGCCGGCAACCAGCGCCACCAGCGCCGGTGGGATGTTCAACTTTTGCGAGATGGCCGACGCGATCTGCGGGGGAATGACCGGATTGGCATTGCTCGAGGTCGCGCTGCTCGGCGCGCCGCCCATCATGCCGCCGCCCAGCAGCCCGCCCAGCAACATAGATAACAGGTCGCCGCCGCCCGTGGCCTGCGCCGCGTTCTCTGTAGGCGCGCCACCGCCGGCCAGCCCGCCCAACAGCGCAGCCAGATCGCCGCCCGCGGCAGGGGCTTCACCGCCAGCGGATGCGCCACCGGCCAGCCCCCCCAGCAGCGCCGATAGCAGGTCAGCACCGCCGTCCGCCGGAGCTTCACCGCCAGCGGATGCGCCACTGGCCAGCCCCCCCAGCAGCGCCGATAGCAGGTCAGCGCCGCCGCCCGCAGCAGGGGCTTCACCACCAGTCGGCGCACCGCCGCCGGCCAACCCACCCAGCAACGCAGCGAGCGAATCTTGCTGCCCGGTTCCCTGTGGTGCGGACGAAGCAGGTTTATCGCCGGGAAGCGGCTCTTCAGGATTGGTCATTGCATTCAACAGTTCATCGAGGCCCATGGATACCCTCTTTCGTTGACTGAATCATTGATGATAGACCGCGATATCTTCGATCAGAGACGGCGAGATGTCAAGTCACCGCATTCGTTAAAGGTGCGTTATCTTTGCTCAACTTGATTTCAGATCAGAGCCATCCACTGAGGCCAGGACCGGCTCCATCGCCGGGGCCTCTTCTTTCAGTTCGATGAAATCATCGAATTGACTGTAGTACAGGTCGGCATAAGCGCCGTCGCGGGCCAATAGTTCTTCGTGCCGGCCCTGCTCTACGATGTCGCCGTCTTGCATCACCAGGATGAGATCAGCATTGCGGATGGTAGAAAGCCGATGCGCGATGATGAAGCTGGTGCGACCTTGCATCAGCCGGTCCATGGCCTGCTGAATGAGCACCTCTGTGCGCGTATCCACGGAGCTGGTGGCTTCATCCAAAATGAGCATCCTGGGATCGGCCAGCACCGCGCGAGCGATGGTCAGCAACTGCATCTGCCCCTGAGAAATGTTTGTCACTTCCTCGTTGATTTCCATCGCGTAGCCTTCCGGTAGCGTATGGATGAAATGATCCACATGGGCAGCCTCGGCCGCGGCGATCACTTCCGCGTCGGTCGCATCGGGGCGACCGTAACGGATGTTTTCCATAATGGAGGCGTTGTATAGCCAGGTATCCTGTAAGACCATGCCAAAGGAGCAGCGCAGGTCCGCCCGTGACAAGTCACGAATGTCCTGACCATCAATCAGAATCGCGCCCTCGTTGACATCATAGAAGCGCATCAACAGCTTGACAATGGTGGTCTTGCCGGCTCCGGTGGGGCCGACGATGGCTACTTTTTGACCGGGCAGCGCCTCGCCCGACAGGTTCTTGATGACCGGCTCGGCAGGGTCATAGCCGAAGCGCACGTTGCGGAATTCGACATGTCCCCGCGGCGCTTCGATCACCACCGGCCGCTCGGTCTCGGGCACTTGTTCGGGTTCGTCCAGGAACGCAAAGACACGCTCCGCCGCCGCCGCGGTCTACACTTTGCTCGCCCATGTGGTAGAGCGCACGAGAAACCTGATTCAGTTCATCCATCAGCCGGATGGTCTGTGGATCAATTTGGGGATTGAAGTCTTGCAAGAACTGCACCCAGTTTTGCCGCCTATCCTGGTCTTGTCGCCAACTCTTTTCATTCATGCTACTTTCCTGTCTATTCAATGCGTCACACGCGCTCTATTCCCGGCCAACAAAGAGGGGCACGGCGCGATACCGTTATTACGGTATCGCATTATATGCAACCGAACTATTCCGTCAAGAACGATCATCATCGTTATGATGCATCACCGGGGCGTCCGGCGCAATGATAGCGTGATCAACCGTTCACTTTCGCGAAAATTGGTTATTGACAACCACGCAACAACGGAGTATGATCCACTTACTGACCGTTAGTAACTAACTTTGTCCTCTCATCTCGCTACGACTAGGAGCGCGCAACCCATGACGCAGGCGGCCACGTCCAGCCTCATCCGCAGCATTAACCGTTCGGCGGTGCTCGACCTGCTGCAACAGGAAAGCCCGATGGCGCGCTCCGAGCTGGCGCGCCGGCTCCGCATGAGCCTCCCTACCGTGATGCGCATCGTGGACGACCTGCTCGCCGAAGACTTCCTCCGTCCGATCGGGTTGGCCGAATCTACCGGCGGACGCCCCGGCGCACTGATCGAGCTGAACGGCGCGGGCTATGGGGTGATCGGGATTGACCTGGGCGGCTCGAAGATGTTCGGCGCGCTGGCCGACCTCTCCGGCAAGCTCTCACACGAGACCTATCTGGCGCACGACGAGCAGGGCGCGGAAAACTGCCTCGATCCGCTGTGTGATCTCATCCAGCAATTGCTCGACGCGCCGCGCCCGACCGGCCAACGCATCCGCGGCATCGGCGTGGGCGCGCCCGGCGTCACGCGCAATGCCGACGGCGTGGTGCTCTGGTCGCCGCAACTCAACTGGCGCGACCTGCCCCTGAGCCGCCTCTTGCAAGAGCGCTTCGATCTGCCGGTCTTCGTGGAAAACGACGTCAACCTGGCGGCGCTGGGCGAATGGGGTTTCGGCGTCGGCAAGGGGGCGCGCAGCCTCATCACCCTGGCAATCGGCACGGGCATCGGCGCGGGCGTCGTGCTCGATGGGGCTATATATCACGGCGCGCACCAGGCCGCGGGCGAGGTTGGCTACATGCCGCCGGGCGTTTCATTTCTGGGCCAACGCTACGATGGATTCGGCGCGTTCGAGGGTATCGCATCCGGCCCGGGTATTGCCGCGCGCGCGGAACGCGTCGCACCGGTACTGGCCGGCGCGCACCCTGCCAACGGTCGGATGACGGCGGAATCCGTGTTTGCAGCAGCGCGCGGCGGCCAGGAGTGGGCGCGAGACGTGATCGCCGAAACCGTAGACTACATTGCGCTGGCGGTGGCCGACATCACCGCCCTGCTCGACCCCGAAATCATCGTCCTCGGCGGCGGCGTCTCGGCCTCGGCAGACCTGCTGATCGAGCCGATCCTGGCGCGGCTGGATGGCGTCGTGCCGTACCCGCCGCGGTTGGCCGCGTCCACACTGGGCTCGCGGGCCGCGACGCTGGGCGCGGTCACCCTGGTTCTGCACGGCACTACCGGGCGGGTGGTTATCAACCGGCAGTTCTAACAAGCTATCCGAAAACCGCGTATCGCACTCCTTCGTAGTGACGGCTTCAGCCGTTAGGGGGGCACTCCGCAACGGCTGAAGCCGTCACTACAAAGGGAAAACGGATAGACACTAATCTGGGGAAAGGAGTGTGTCGGGAAACCGAAGAGAAAACCATTGCATGAGGGAAAGCGTAACACGCTCGCATAAACATGAGTTCAATGCACCCGTGATTCAAGGAGGATGACATGCAAAGTTCTTCAAAACTGCTCAGCAGACGTGAAATGTTGAAACTGATGGGGATGACGGCAGGCGCCGCGGCGCTGGCAAGTTGCGCGGGCGCGCCGCCAGTGGCCCCCGCCGCCCCCGCCGCGCAGCAGGAAGCGCCGGCGGCCCAGGAACCCGCTGCGGCCGTACCGGCCGCCCCCAGCGGCCCGCCATCCGACGACCCCAACCAGGTTGCCTTTGGCTGGTATGACGAATGGCATTCCCCCGAGCCGGTCGAGCTGCTCCTCTGGGGGCCGCCCGGCGACGAAACGGACCCCTGGATCAACGCCATGAAGCAGGGCCTGGCGCGCTTCGGCGAGCACTACCCCGAAATTACTACCAACTACGAACCGATCCCCTGGGACCAACTTGACACCAAGGTCAACGCCGCGATTGCGGCCAAGCAAGGCCCCGACATCCTGTTCGAAGCCGACCGCGAAGCCGAATACCCCCGCCGCGGCGCCATCCGCGACATCCCCTCCGACGTGGTTTCGCCGCAATTCATCAAGGACCGCAAGTTCTACGAAGTGCGCCCGCTCGATGACGGCAAGCTCTACTGGATCCATTGCAGCGCGATGGGGCCGATCCTCTACGCCAACAAAACGATTCTGGCGGAGGCGGGCCTGAAACCCGAAGACACGCCGAAGACCTGGGATGAGTTCGGCAAGTTCTGCAAAGACCTCACCAAGCTCGACGGCGGCTCGATGGTGCAGGCGGGCTTCGCCTTCAACGGCTATTCGCGCTACATCTGGAACGACATGATCTATCAACAAGGCGCGCAGCTTTATGAGAGCCCCACGAAGAGCCGGGTAGACTCACCGGAAAGCAAGGCCGCCTGGCAGATGCTGGTAGACATGTATGACACCTATCAGGTGAACGACCGCACGTTCCTCAACTTCGATGAGGCGATCGGCACCGGTAAGGCCGCCTTCGCGCAGGTGTGGACCTGGTTCGGCAGCGCGCTGGAGGCGAACTATCCCGACATGGACTGGGCGCCGGTCACATATCCCACGTTCACCGGCGGCGGCCCCTATGGCCGGTTCGACTACGACGGGCCGGGCTGGATGGTGAGCACGCTTGCCGAGGATAACCGGCTGATGGCGGCGTGGGAGTTGTTCAAGTATCACGCCCACGAGTATCAGCACCTGGTGGATCGCTCGCACACCGCCGGCTTGATCCTGGTCACCGACCCGCGGCCCGACTACGACACCATGTTCGCCGAAGTCGCCAATGTCGAATCGCCGACACAGGCGCAACGCCGGGCGCAATCGCTGGCGGTGCTGGCGAAGCAGTTCGACGGCGGCATGGTATTTCCCGGCGAAGTGGCCGCGCCCTTCGACGACACCTGGCGAAAGATGGAAGAGGCGATCCTCATCAACCAGCGCCCGATTGACGAGGTGCTGGCCGAATATCAGAAGATCTACGACGAAATGCTGGCGAACACCAACTTCTGGATCACACCGGAAGCCTGATCATCTATGGGAAAAGGTGCAACGCACTTTGGAAGTGCGTTGCACCTTGCGACGTTGAGGTGAAGCATGATCAACGCATTACGTAGAACCGATCAACCGACCACGGCTGAGACGACTCCTCCGCGCGGGAAGACCCGACCATTCGTGTTGTGGCTCATCCCGATCCTGGGGCTGCTGTTCGTCTTCAATCTGCTGCCGATTTTCGGCTCCTTCGTCCTCAGTTTCTTTCAATATGAAATGCTCCAGCCATTGAAGTTCATCGGGCTGGATAACTATATCTACGCGTTCACCAAAGACCCGGTGTTCCTGCGCACGATCGTCAACACCCTTTACTATGCCGTGCTCTCTGTCATCGCGGGGATGGCGTTTTCGCTGATCGCGGCGCAATTGATTTTCACGCGCCCCAGGTTACAGGGCTTCTTTCGCAGCGCGTACTTCCTGCCCGTGATCACGCCGATGGTTTCCATCGCCATCGTCTGGCGCTTCATCCTTCAGCCCTCCCGGTTCGGCTTCCTGAACGGCATCCTGGGCTACCTGAACCTCCCGCCGCAGCCGTGGCTCACCTCGTCGCACCTGGTGATCCCGTCGCTGGTCATCATCGGTATCTGGAGCGGGCTGGGGTATACCATGGTCCTGTTCCTGGCCGGGCTGTCGGGCATCCCCAGCACTTTCTACGAGGCGGCGCGCATTGACGGCGCCAACTCATGGGGCATGTTCTGGAAGATCACGTGGCCGCTGCTCTCACCTACCGTACTATTTACGTCCGTCACCGGCACGATCAGCGCGCTGCAAATCTTCGCCATCCCTTACATCATGACCAGGGGCGGGCCGGAAAACGCCAGCCGCATGGTCGTCATGTGGATTCAGGACACGGGCTTTGCGCAGTTTCGGATGGGTTATGCCTCGGCCATCGCATATATCTTCTTCGTGTTCATCCTCGTTTTGACGCTCATCGAGTTGCGCTACCTGCGCACCCAGTGGAGCTACTAGGGGGCTACGCCGATGACCTATCACAAAACCACCGATCGCTTTTTCAGCGGGCTGACGTATGGCCTCCTGTTCCTGGGCGCGCTGGTGATGCTGATGCCGTTTTACTGGACGCTGATCACCTCCGTGAAAATCCCCGCGGAGACGATCACCTATCCGATCATCTGGATTCCATCGGAGATCACGTTCGCGCATTTCGCGAAGGCGTGGCACGCCAACTTCCCGATCTACTACCGCAATTCGATCCTCGTCGCGGCGTTAGTGTTGACGTCCAACGTGCTGACGAGCGCGCTGGCGGGGTTCATCTTCGCCAAGTATGAGTTCCCTTTCAAGAACGCCCTCTTCATCATGGTATTGATGACGATGATGGTGCCGTTTGCCGTGCTGCTCATCCCGCTCTATTTCGTGGTGGTGCAGGCGCTGCACCTGAAAGACACGCTGTGGGCGATGATCCTGCCGGCGCTGATCAGCCCGTTCGGCATCTTCCTGATGCGCCAGTTCATCGAGAGCATCCCCGACGAGCTGATTGACGCCATGCGGATTGACGGCGCGTCGGACATGCGGATATTCAGCCAGCTCATCTTGCCCTTATGTAAACCTGCGCTTTCGGCCCTCGCCATCTTCCATTTCATCTGGATCTGGAACGATTTCCTCTGGCCGCTGATCGTGACCGACAGCGATAAGTCGCGGACGCTGCCGGTCGGTGTGGTGTTGTTCGCCCTGCCCCGCTGGCAGCAGTTCAACCTGGTGGTCGCAGCGTCGGTGCTGGTGCTACTGCCGTTGCTGATCTTTTATCTCATCTTCCAGCGCCAATTCGTAGAAGGGATCGTCCTCACCGGACTCAAGTATTAGCAATGACACAACCCGATTTCACCCAACACAACGAAGAAGTGCGCGCCGTATGGGAAGCCTATCATGCCGGCCGGCCGTTCCGCGTCCCTGTGACTGCAGAAGCCGACACCCGCTACTTTGTCCTTCACGACGAACTGAATCCGGGCGAGCGGATCTCGTTCGAGGCATACTCGGCAGACGCCGACCTGATGATGGACTTTCAACTGCGTTCGGATGGTTGGCGCATGCTCAACTTGAACCCGCGCTGCGATCTTGAAGCCGGGCTGCCGGAACAATTCAGCGTCACGGTGGACATGCAGCGCTACTTCGATGCCGGGTTCTTCGGCGTGGAGGTGGAATATCGCCCCGGCCAGACGCCCGACACGACGCCCATCCTGACCGGCGACCGCAAGAACCTGCTCTTCGACCGCGGCCAACCCGACGACCCGCTGACCGGCGGCGTCTTTGCCCAGGCGCACCAACTGCACGAGCACATGGCGGCGCGCCTGGCCAGTGGATTCACCTATCTGGATCGCGAGGTGACGTTCCGACCGTTCGGGCTGGACACCGACGGCCCGCTGACCGTGGCGACCAACCTGCGCGGCACGGAGTTGTACACCGACTTCTACACCGACCCCGACTACGTGCATCAACTGCTAGACTTCATCGTCGAGGGCACGATCGCGCGCATCAAGGCGCACCGGCGCTTCTTCGGACTGCCCGAGGTGACCGAAGCGTGGGGCTATGCCGATGACTCGGTGCAGTTGATCTCAACCCCGATGCTGCGCGAGTTCATCATCCCCGCGCACCGCAAGCTGATCCGCGGCCTGACCACCGCCGAACGCGTGGGCATCCACCTGTGCGGCAACGCCACGCGCCACTTCAAGACCCTGCGCGACGAATTGGGCTGCTACTCCTTCGACACCGGCTTCCCGGTAGATTTCACTTGGCTGCGCGAGGAGTTGGGGCCGGAAGTGGAAATCAGGGGCGGGCCGCGTGTCACGTTGTTGCGCAACGGCGCGCCGGAGGAGGTTGACGCCGAGGTGAAGCGTATCCTCGAGTCCGGCATCATGGAGGGCGGCCGGTTCATCCTGCGCGAGGCGAATGACCTGGCGCCCGGCACCCCGCTTGAGAATCTGGATGCGATGTACGCCGCGGGCCGGCGCTATGGGGCCTACGCCGTCGCGTGACGCCGAGCGCAGTGAACTGCGCACTACAAACGGGGAGGGCTTGCTCGTAGTGCGCACTCCTGTGCGCTCCGCAATTCTTCATTCCTTTACGTTTCCCAAAGGAGGAAACCGATGCTCCCAACCAAGATCGTCGTCATCGGCGCGGGTAGCGCCAGCTTCGGGCTGAGCACCCTGTCAGCCCTCATGCAGGGCGATAAGCTCAAAGGCAGCCAGATCGCCCTGGTAGATCGCAACCCGGAGGCGCTGGGCATCATGGCCGGGCTGGCCGAACGGCTGAACCGCGAGTGGGACGCGGAGATGACGCTGACGCGGCACACGCACCACGGCGACGCGCTGGACGGCGCGGAGTTCGTCGTCTCGGCCATCGAGGTGCCGCCCCGCGAGAAGCTGTGGCAGCTCGACTATGAGATCACGCTGCGGCATGGCGTGCGCCAGCCCTACGCGGAGAACGGCGGGCCGGGCGGGTTCGCGCACGCGGCGCGCAACGTGCTGCCGCTGCTCGAAATCGCCCACGCCATGGAGGAGGCCTGCCCCGACGCGTGGTACATCAACTTCAGCAACCCGATGGTGCGCATCTGCGACGCGATCAACCGCTACAGCAAGATCAAGGTCGTCGGGCTGTGCCACCAGATCTACGCCGGGTATGGCATGGTGGGCTACACGCTGGCCGACGAGTTGGACATCAAGGTGCCGGAGGGCGAGATCGGCACGCACGCCGACCCTGACCTGTGGCCGCGGCTGGGGGCGATCTCGCGCCAGGCGGTGGAGAAGCTGGACATCAAGGCCGCGGGGCTGAACCACTTCACGTGGATGCTCGACCTGCGCGACCGGCGCACCGGCGAAGACCTCTACCCGCTCTTCCGCGAACGCTGGAAGATGCACGCCCCCTCCTTCGAGCCGCTCACCCAGCGGGTGTTCGCCGCGTTCGGGTTGTTCCCCATCCCCGGCGACGAGCATCTCTGTGAGTACCTGCCCTATCTCAGCAACCCGGTGACCGAGCCGTGGGATAAGTACGACGTCAGCCTGTATGACTGGGAGCGGATGGATCAGATGCGCGTGGATGGACATGCTCGGATCAAGCAGATGGGGGCGGGCGAAGCGCCGGTGGACGAACTGCGCCACGAAGAGGGCGAAGGCGTGCTGGAGATCATCGAGACAATGTCCAGCGCGGGCAACCGCTATCACGTCGCGGCGAACCTGCCTAACCACGGGCAAATCGCCAACCTGCCGGCGGACGCCATCGTCGAGACGCCGGTGGTGATCAGTGGCATGGGGATCAACGGGCTCAGCCTGGGTGATCTGCCCACCGGCGTCACCGAACTGCTGCGCCGCGAGATCACCGCGGGTCAGCTTGCCGTGGACGCAGCGGTCAGCGGCGACCGCAATCTCGCGCTCCAGTGCCTGCTGCTCGACCCGGTGATCACGGACATGGATCAGGCCGTGGAGATACTGGAAGACTATCTGACGACCTACAAAGAGTTGCTGCCGCAGTTCTGGCAGTAAAGATTCGTGTCATTCGTGTAATTCGTGACAAAAACGGAGAATCCCATGACCAAGATCGTTCTCATCGGCGCGGGCAGCGTGAGCTTCGGGCCGCGCACGCTCGCCGATCTGTTCTACGCCCGCGAGGCGCTACATGGCAGCACGGTCGCGCTGGTAGACACCAACCCGGAGTCGCTGGCGTTGATGAAAGCCGTCGCCGACCGCGCCAATGACCGCGCGGGCAATCCCTTCACCATCGAGGCGACCACCGACCGCACGGTCGCGCTGGAAGGCGCCGACTTCGTGATCATCTCCATCGCCGTGGAACGCAACAAGCGCTGGAAGCTCGACTTCGAGATCCCGCTCAAGCACGGCGTGAAGCAGGTGCTGGGCGAGAACGGCGGGCCGGGCGGCGTCTTCCACGCGATGCGCAACATCCCCATCGTGCTCGATATCTGCCGCGACATCGAGCGCATCGCCCCGCACGCGCTGGTGCTCAACTACACCAACCCAGAAGGGCGTATTTGTCTGGCCGCGAATCGCTACACCAATCTCCAGTTCGTCGGCCTGTGCCACGGCATCGGCATGGCGCAAGACGTCATCAGCCAGGTGACGGGCATCCCGGTGGCGGACATTGACCCGAAGGCGGGCGGCCTGAACCACTTCAACTGGATCCTCGATCTGCGGCGGAGGTCCACCGGCGAGGATATCTACCCGCTGTTCAAGCAAATGATCGCCGAACAGGACCTGGACCATGTCACGATGGACGGCGGCTGGGGCTTTGGCGTCAAGCTCAGCCGCTATCTGATGGACGTATATGGCTTTTGGCCCTTGCCGTCGGACGACCACGTGGGCGAGTATCTGTCCTACGCGTGGGAGTATTGCGGCTTCGAGGGGTACGACTTCGAGGCCGCCGACCGCGGGGGGCGTGAATTATACGACGAACTGCGCGCCATCGCCGCCGGTGAGAAGCCCGTGGATACCTATCTGGAGCGCACCTCCGGCGAGATCGCCGTGCCGATCATCACCGGTGTGCTGGGCAACACACATCAATATGAGTTGGCGGTGAACGTGCCGAACCGCGGGCTGATTCCCAACCTGCCGGAGTGGGCCATCGTCGAAGTTCCAGCGACTATTGACGCGACCGGCGTCCACGGCGTCGCGCCGGGCGCGCTGCCCGAACCGATCGCCGCGATGTGCCGCACGCAGATCGCCGTAATTGACCGGCTGGTCGAAGCGGCGGTCCACGGCGACCGCAATATCGCGCTGCAAGCCCTGCTGCTCGACCCCACGGTCAACAGCATCTCGCAGGCCGAAGCGATCCTGGATGAGTTAATGGCGGTACACGCCGACCTGTTGCCGCAGTTCGTGGAATAAAGCGTTCAGAAACGCGTTCAGAAACCCGACGCGTTCAGAAACCCGGTTTCTTTGAGAAACCGGGTTTCTATTTTTGCGTAAATTGGTTCTTGACAAAGGCCGATACGTGCGCGATATTATAATAGTTACATACAGTTAGTAAATAAACTTTTGACTCTTTCCCCGTACTGAGAAACCTTGGAGCGCGCAATGACAGCGCAGCCGGCTACGGCCAGCCTGATGCGAAGCATCAACCGATCCGCCGTCCTCGACCTGCTCCGGCAGGAAAGCCCCCTCGCGCGCACCGAGATCGCCCGCCGCCTGAACCTTAGCCTGCCCACCGTCATGCGCATCGTGGATGAATTACTGACCGAAGAATTGGTGCGCCCGCTCGGTCACGTCGCCTCGCGGCGCGGCCGCCCGCGCGCCATGCTCGAGTTCAGCGGCGACGCCCATGCCGTCATCGGGATTGACCTGGGCGGCGTAGATTGGATCGGCGCAATTGCCAACCTGACGGGCGCGGTGCAACACGAGATCAAGCTGCCCGGCAACGGCCCTGACGCAGAAGCGAACCTCGAACGCTTGCTCGCATTGATCGAAGACTTGCTGGCCGTGCCGTTGGAAGAAGGCCAGACAGTGCGCGGCATCGGGGTGGGCGTTCCTGGCCTGACGAACACAAACGACGGGATCGTCGCTTACGCCCCCAGCCTGGGTTGGCGCGACCTGCCGCTGCGCGAGATCCTCAGCGCGCGTTTCACCGCGCCGGTGTTCATCGAAAACGACGTCAACCTGGCCGCGCTCGGCGAGTGGGGCTTTGGCGCAGGGCGGGGCGCGCAGAGCCTCGTCTGCATTTCATTAGGAACCGGCATGGGGGCGGGCATCATCCAGGACGGCGCGATCCAGCGCGGGTTCCACCGGGCTGCCGGGGAAATCGGCTATCTCGTGCCCGGCCCGGAGCGTTTGGGGCAGCCCTACGCCAGCTTCGGCCACCTGGAAAGCCTGACGGCGTCGGCGGGCATCGTGGCGCGCGCGGCGCAGGCCAGGGCCGCAGAGGGCATCCCGGTGGGCAACGGCCATAAGCTGACCTCCGACGAAGTGTTCGAGGCGGCGCGCGCCGGCGCGGGTTGGGCGCAAACGACGGTGGCCGAAACCGCGGACTATCTCAGCCTGGCCGTGCTCAATGTCGCCACCCTGCTCGACCCCGAACTGATTGTCCTGGGCGGCAGCGCCGCGCGGTGGGCCGACGATCTCATCGAGCCGATGCGCCGGCGGCTCACCGATGTGATGCTTTATATGCCCCGGCTGGAAGCCTCGCCGCTGGAACGGCGCGCCGCCGTCATGGGCGCAATTATGCTGGTGCTCAACGGCACCACGGAAGCGGTGGTCGCCCGCCGACTGACCTAGATCCGAGCACGGCGCGTTGCTCTCCTTCGTAGTAGCGGCTTTAGCCGCTGAGGGACACGACAACGGCTAAAGCCGTCACTACAAAGTGGCTGATCAGGCTACGACGCGAAACCGGCTCACGAGGAGGTGAAACCCTGAAACGCCTTACCGTTTGTCTCAACGATGAAATCGCGGGGACAGCGTTCCGCACAAATTATCCGTTACAGCTACAGGAAAAAGGAGAGAAACCATGTCAGGTTCGATGAGTCGTCGCCATTTTCTGCGCCTCTCTGCCCTTGCGGCAGGCGGGACGGCCCTGACGGCGTGCGCGCCGCAGGTAGTCGAGAAGGTCGTGACCGTCAAAGAGACGGTCGAAGTCGAAAAGGAAGTCGAAAAGGTCGTTACGGTCAAAGAAACGGTCGAGGTTCCGGCGGAAATCGCGCCGGCCGTCGCACCGGCGAGCATCCGCCTCGCCGAGGGAAGCTGGGTCGGGCCGGAAGGCATCAAGTTCTGGACCGACGACATCATCCCCCGCTTCGAGCTGGAGAACCCGGGCATTACGGTGACGTGGGAATCCGCGGAGTCGGACGACTATCAGGATAAGCTCTACGCGCAGGCCGTCGCGGGCGATGCGCCCGACGTCTTCTTCATCTGGTGGAGCGGAGGCTTGATGGAGAAGGGCCAGCTCCTACAACTGGATGAGTATTTCGACAAAGAGTACATGTCCGACTTCTACCCCGGCAACGTGGTGGGCCAGGTGCTGGACGGCAAGCTTTACGGTATCCCCAAATACATCTCGACGGTCGCCCTGGGTTACAACAAGGATATCCTGGACGAGGCCGGCGTGCCCTATCCGGATGGAACCTGGGATGTGGCGACCTATCTCGATGCGTGCCAGAAATGCACCAAGGTCACGGACGGCGAGATCACCCAGTGGGGCAACTACATCTCGGACGGCTATCTGCAACACTGGGTCTGGATGAACGGCGGCGAGTGGATGAACGCCGACCTGTTCGGCACGGAAGCGCTGTTCAACGAAGCGAAGGCCGCCGAAGGTCTCAAGTACAACTATGACATGATCTACGGCGCGAATCCCACCTCGGCCAAACCGGGCCAGATCCCCGACATGGGGTGGTGGAATGTCTTCTCGACCGGCAAAGTGGGCCTCGTAGAGTCACATAGCTGGACGGTAACGAACTACATCCGTGAAAACAACTTTGCCTGGGATTTTGCCACGCTGCCGAAGGGGTCTGCCGGGCAGGCCGGCCTGACGTTTGTAAACAGCTATTCCGCGTTCAATGGCACCAAAGAGAAGGATGCGTCGGTCAAACTGATCGAGTTCCTGACCGGGCCGTGGGCGCAAAAGGCGATGTGCCTGGGCATCCTGGGGCTGCAACCGGCGCGCCGCAGCATGCGCGACGTTTGGGACACGGTCTCGATGGGCGCTCAGGCCGGGAAGAACGTCAAGGCGTTCAATGACATCATGGAGTATGCCCGCCTCACCCCTGAGTTCAAGGATTCCCAGAAGGCCAACGAAGTCTTAAACCCGATCTGGGAACAGATCTGGGTCACCGGAGAGTTGCCGTTCCAGGAAGGTCTCGACCTGGCAGCCGAGCGTATCAACTCGCTCTACCAGTAGTCGCACTGTCTCACTCAGAACGTGCAACGCACCTCCAAAGGTGCGTTGCACGGCGGACATCACAGCAGGAGAGCGTCACATGACCACTGCATCTGCTGAATTGCAAGAGCCGTCTGCCGCGACCCCACCCACCGGCGGGCCGCGCCTCAACGCGCGCCGGCGCGAGGCGATCACCGCGTATATCTTGATTTCGCCCTGGATCATCGGTTTCGTGGTGTTCATCGCCGGGCCTATGCTCGCCTCGTTGGGCCTGAGTTTCATGGAAACCGATATGTTCAGTTACAAATGGGTGGGAATAGAGAATTACGCCCAACTTCTTTCGTTTGACACGACCCGCTCTCTGTTTTGGAAAGCGCTCTTTAATACCGCGTATTACGTCGCCCTGAGCATCCCACTCACCATGATCGTCGGTTTTAGTATCGCAATGCTGCTCAATCAGGGGATCCGCGGCCGCAGCGCCTATCGCATGATCTATTACTTGCCGGCCGTCATTCCCGGCATCGCGGTGTCCATGCTGTGGCTGTGGCTCTTCAACACCGATTTCGGCCTCATCAACTGGTTCCTCTCGTGGCTCGGGATTGATAAGGTGCGGTGGCTGCAAGACCCGGGCGTCGCGAAGTTGGCGCTGGTCATCATGAGCATCTGGGGCGCGGGCGCCAATATGTTGATTTTCCTGGCCGGGCTGCAATCTATCCCGACGCCGCTCTACGAGGCGGCCACGATTGATGGAGCCGGAGCGTGGCGACGTTTCCGCAACATCACAATTCCGATGATCAGCCCGACCCTTTTCTTCGTGTTGATCACCGATATGATCTGGTCGTTCCAGGTGTTCACCAACGTCTTCGTGATGACCAAGGGCGGCCCGGCCAACTCGACGCTGATGTATGTGCTGTATCTCTATAACCTGGCGTTCAAGCAATACCGCTTCGGGTTCGCCAGCGCGCTGGCGTGGCTCTTCTTCATCATCATCATGATCATCACGCTACTGGTGTTCAAGTCATCCAACGCCTGGGTGTACTATGAGGCCGAGATCGGAGGTAAGCGATCATGAGCACAGCAACCTCGCTCGATCAGACCGATGTCGCCGTTCAAACCGAGATTACGGGCGGCTTGAGCCGGACCAAACGTCTTCAGCACCTGGTGACGCATGGCATCCTGATCCTCGGTGGCATCGTGGTGCTAATCCCGCTGGCCTGGATGATCTCCACATCGCTCAAGACGCCCGATCAGGTGTCGAAGTTTCCCCCCATCTGGATCCCTGACCCCGTGGTGTGGGCAAACTACCGCAGCGCGCTGACCATCTTCCCCGTGCCGTTGTGGGTGTTCCTGAAAAACTCGCTGCTGATGAGCCTGGGAATCACGGTGGGCACGGTGATGTCGAACTCGATCGTGGCGTTTGCGTTCGCCCGGCTCAGCTTTCCCGGCAGTCGCGTGCTCTTCCTGATCGTGCTGGCGACGATGATGCTGCCCGGCCAGGTGACGATGATCCCGCTCTTTCTGTTCTTCTCGAAGATCGGCTGGGTCAACACGTATTACCCGCTGGTGGTACCCGCCTTCTTCGGCAGCGCCTACTTCACCTTCCTGCTGCGGCAATATTACGCGACGATCCCGCGCGAGCTGGACGATGCGGCCAAGATAGATGGGTGCAGCACATTCGGGTTGTTCTGGCGCATCATGTTGCCGATGAGCAAGCCGGCCCTGGGCATCACGGCGATCTTCGCGTTTTCCTGGGCGTGGAACGAGTTCCTGGGGCCGCTGATCTACCTGAGCAAGCTGGAATCGTTCCCGCTGGCGCTGGCGCTCTCCTATCTGCGCGGCACCTATCGGGTACTCTGGTCGGAGTTGATGGTAGTCTCGTTCATCGCCATGCTGCCGCCGCTGATCCTGTTCTTCGTCGCCCAACGGTCGTACATTCAGGGCGTCGTCATTTCCGGCGTGAAGGGCTAAACAGGCTGTTCGAATATCCCAGATCATCGAGTTATTCCCTTTGTAATGACGGCTTCAGCCGTTGGGGGACACGACAACGGCTAAAGCCGTCACTACAAAGTGGGAATCAATCATACAGACTACTGAGCTTTTACCGATAGCACATCGTGCGGCGGTCAGCAGGCCGCCCGTTCAAACACATAATTCAGGAGAAAGAAGATGGCTTACAAGATCGTCGTCATTGGCGCGGGGAGTTTCTCGTTCGGCACGATGACCGTCCGCGACATCATGGAGGCCCCGGAGATGCGGGGCAGCGAGGTCGTGCTGGTAGACCTTAACGAAGAGCGGCTGGATCGGATGCATCGGCTGTGCAACCGGCTGAACGAGACGTGGCAGGCCGAGATGAAGATATGGTCTACCACGGATCGGCGCGAGGCGCTGCCGGGGGCCGATATCGTGGTGGGCGCCGTCGAGCAGAATCGCTACCCGCTCTGGCAGATGGATATCGCCATCCCGCGCAAACTCGGCTGCGGCGATCTGTATGGCGAGAACGGCGGGCCGGGCGGTTTCTTCCACACCCTGCGCCAGGTTCCGATCACGCTGGCGATTGCGCGCGATATCGAAGCCCTCTGCCCGAACGCCTGGTTCGTGCAGATGAGCAACCCCGAAAGCCGGCTGACCCTGGCCGTGCAACGGTACACGAAGGTCAAGTCGGTGGGCGTCTGCCTGGGCGCATATATCACCCGGCGTTCGCTGGCCGACAAGGTGCTGGGCATCCCGGAAGAAGAGGTGGAGATCAAGGCCGCGGGCATCAATCACTGCCACTGGGTGATGGACATCCGGCATGTGGGCACCGGTGAAGACCTTTATCCCGCCGTGCGTGAGAAGATTAAGGCGGTGGATCCGAGCTGGCAACCGTTGTCGCGCTACTGCCTCGACCGCTTCGGCTATTTCCCCGGCCCCGCCGACAGCCACGTAGGTGAGTACATCAGTTGGGCCGAGAACCACCTGACGCCCGGCTACAACAGTTGGGTTTTCGAGGCGGATAAAGAAGTCGAGCGCATGACGCAGATGCTGGAGAAATACGCTGCGGGCAGCGGGCCGCTCTCGCCGGAAGAGCTGGAGCAGTTCATGGTGGAGCGCGGCTATAAGTGGCAGACGATGGACATCATCCTGTCGCTGCTGGACGGCAAGAATCGTTACGTCCTCTCGGTGAACATCCCGAACGACGGCTACATCACCAACCTGAAGCGCGACGCGGTGATCGAAGTGCCCGCGCTGATTGGCGCGGACCGCATCTACGGCGTGGGCATGGGCGACCTGCCGCTGCCGATCGCGTCGCTGATGAACCGCCAGCTCGACGTGATGGACCTGAACCTGGAGGCCGCCGTCACCGGCGACCGGAAGACCGCGCTGGAAGGGTTGATGCTCGATCCGCTGGTACCCGACCCGGACATCGCGGAGAAGCTGCTGGACGAGATGTTGGTCGCCCAGAAGGCCTACCTGCCGCAATTCGCCTAAATATCCATCCGAAAACTGCGCGTTGCTCTCCTTCGTAGTGACGGCTTCAGCCGTTGCGGAGGTCAGTACAACGGCTGAAGCCGTCACTACGAAGGGAAAGAGACGCGGCAACCATTGGAGTGAGCATGAACAGCATCAAGATCAGCCCGGAGGAACTGGAATCCGGCGTGATGGACCCGGCGCACCTGCAAGAGGCGGTGCGCGCCGTGCGCGAGGATGGTTTCGTCGTCCTGGAGGACGTGGTCAGCCTCGAGCATATCGCCGCGCTGCGTGAGCGGATGCTGGCCGACCTGGAGACGATCCTGGCGCGGCCTGACGCCCCGTTCAACTGGAACCGTGGCAACGTCCAGCAGGACCCGCCGCCCTTCCCGCCCTACATCTTCCGCGATGTGCTGGTGAATGACATGGTGATCGCCGTGACGAAGGCGCTGCTGGGGCCGGGCGTCAAGCTGACGGCGTACACGGGTAACACGGCCACGCCGCACGGCACAGACCGCCAGCCCGTCCACCCCGACATCGGCCAGCTCTGGCCCGACCTGACCGTCGCTTCGCCGGCGTTCAGCCTGGTGGTCAACGTCCCGCTGGTAGACGTGTCGCCGGAGAACGGCAGCACGGAAATCTGGCCGGGCACACACCTCGATACGACGATGTTCGCCTGGGAGCATGACATCAAGGTACCCGCGGAGAAGCTCGAAGCCCGGCGCGCTGTCGTCCCGCCGATCCAGCCCAACGTGAAGGCCGGCAGCGTCCTGATCCGCGACATTCGCATGTGGCACGCAGGGATGCCCAATCACACCGACCAGGCGCGCCCAATGATCGCCATGATCCAACATATGGGCTGGTTCGCGGCGAGAGGCGCGCCGTTTGCGCGTGAGGCCGAGTCGCTGCTGCAACACCCGGATCTAACCATCGCCGCGAATTACGTGGATGGCCCGATCAATTATCTGGGTCATAATCAGGCATTCGACTTCGAGCAGAAGTAATTCAAATATCTCGCGGAGTGCGCCGAGCGATTGGAACACGAAGCCACGAAGTGACGCGAAGGACGAAGATCGCGAAGGGCGTAGCCCCATCTCCGCGTGCGCCGTCTACAAATCGCATAAGCGTTTGCCCGCTCGTAGTGGGGCCGGGCCGGGGGGGAGCGCCCCGCCCCCCGGGGGCGAGGACGGGCGAGGAAACACGGGGGAACGACAAGGGCACCAAGA
>JBBQRS010000091.1:0-19261 GCA_038214535.1 Anaerolineae bacterium | reverse complement strand
GCTGGCGTTCGACCTCGGCCTCGATTTGCCCAACGGTCTCTGCACTGATTTTGCCTGGCATGTTGTCTCCGTATCTATTTCATTTCGCATTTATTTCATTTCGCGGAGTGCGCATCTGAGGATGCGCACTCCGCGGGGGTGCTAAAAATCTGCGTTACAGACTACTCAGAATGACAAATTTTAAACCTGGGTGGCGCGTTCAAGCCCCCGCGGGTGACTGCACCGGCTGGTTCGTCGTGGTCGTTGTTACCTCGATCCCGTCTGCCGCCAGCACCGGCTCCAGCGCGGCAATCGCGCACTCGATCATGCTCTCGTCCGGTTCGCGCGTGGTCAGCTTCTGCAGCATCAGCCCCGGCCCGATCAACACCCGCACCGCGGCGTTATCCGTGTGCGCAGCCGTAAACCGCATGAACTCGTAAGAGATGCCTGCGACCACCGGGATCAGCAACAGGCGCGAAACCAGCCGCAGGAAAATGTTGTCGAAGTGGAACGGCGCAAACACCAGGATTGAAATCACCATGACGGTCAGCAGAAAGCTGGTGCCGCAGCGCGTGTGCGTCGTTGAGAATCTTGACACCGACGCGGGCGTCAGCACCGCCCCCGCCTCATAGGCGTTGATCGTCTTGTGCTCCGCGCCATGATACGCGAACACACGCCGGATGTCGGGCAGGAAGCCGATCGCGAACAGATAGAGCAGGAACAGCGTCAACCGGATCACACCCTCGATGATGCTCGACGCCAGGCCGTTCGCGCCCTCGGGCGCTAAAAATTTCGCGACCAGCGTCGGGATGAAGAAGAAAAGCCCTACGGCCATCAGCAGCGACGCGCCTACGGTCGTCCAGGCGACCGGCCCGGTGAAGGCAACTTCCTCATCGTCGCCGTCTTCCTTCACCGCCACGTCCGCCGACCAGAGCAGCGCGCGCATCCCCAGCCCCAGCGCATCCCACAACATGCCGACGCCGCGCACGAACGGCCACTGGCCCCACTTATGCGTGTAAATCGCCGCAGTCAGCGGCTCTTCATGGACGATGACCTCACCGTTGGGCGCGCGCACGGCCACCGCCATCTGCTTGCGCCCGCGCATCATCACACCCTCCAAAACTGCCTGCCCACCGTAATAAAATTGCGCCACAACCCGCTCCCTTCCACAGGTCAATATTTATGTCAACTCAATGCCCAAGTCTTTAGCCGGCTGCGAATTACTTGTATCATCATTGTACACGCCGCAAACCCGGCTGTCAAAGCATCCCACCGTTTACCGGAAATCCCAAATAGACTCCGGCGCGCCTGGATTTCCTTCCATCCTATAACACGTCGCTCTGATCCGGCTCGTCGGCCTCATTCTCAAGCCCCATCGCCATCAGGTAGCCCCGCGCGCGCTCCGCCAGCGGATACCGGTTCACCAGCGTCCAGAAGCCCGGCCCGTGGTTCGGTTCGCGCAAGTGCGCCATCTCGTGGATCAGGACGTAATCACGCACCCACGCCGGCATCGTTTGCAGCCGGTGCGAGATGCGGATTGTGCCCTTCGCGGGCGTGCAACTACCGTAGCGGAAATTCTGATTCGTGACGTATTTAATCTCGTTCCACTTCAGCTTGCCCTCGAAATATTGCCGGTTGAGCTCGGCGCCTCGCCGCGCCAGGTCCTGATCGCGTTCCTTGCCAGGGCGCTCGGCCTGGCGCATCACGCGCTCGCGCAGCTTCTCGATGATGGGAGCAAGCTCGGCTTCCGGCAACCGCGACGGCGCGAGGATCTCCAGCACCGCCCCGCCGTCAACCAGCCGCGCGGCGACCGTCTTCTTGCGGTTGTCGCTGCGAATCACCCGTATCGTCGGCCCCGTTTGCGCGGCCTTCACGTCAGCAGTCATGCCGCCATCATATCACCGGCACACGGCCCCGACAAGTAAGCGTCGCTACTGCGGACGAATTGAGAATTGAGAATTACGAATTAAGCCTGATTCCCTCGCTTTCCCGAAGTGGGTCCACCTCCGGTTCCCTTTCCCAAAGGGCGAGGGAGCCGCCGCGCCACCTCCCTTAAGCCCACCCCTTGTTTCCTTGTCTACTTGTTTCCATGCTACACTACCCCCATGCTCACATCCATGAACCGCGCCGCGCGTTTCTTCGACATCGAATATGCGAATTATGACGAGGACATCCCCGTGCTCGAAGCCTTCGCCCAGCGCACCGGCGGCCCCGTGCTGGAGCTTGGCTGCGGCACCGGCAGGACGCTCATTCCACTCGCCCGCAGCGGATTCGACATCACGGGGGTAGACATGAGCCCCGAGATGCTGGGCATTGCCGCAACGAAAGCCCGCGCGGCGCGCGTGGCGAAGCGCGTCAACCTCATCGAAGGCAGTTACGCCGATGCACCCCTGGAGGGGCAGTTCGCCTTCGCCTATATCGTCATGAACACCTTCCTGCATCTGCTCACGCAGGAAGACCAATTACGCGCCCTCAGGCACTGGCGCGAACACCTCACCCCGTCGGGCTTGCTCCTGATTGACGTGTTCCAACCGGATGTCGCAGTCCTGGCCGGGATAGATGGCAGTCTGATACATGACCATACCTGGACCGATCCATCAAACGGGATGAGCATGATGAAATGGGTCACGACCGAGGTTGACCTGGCGCGGCAAATGATGCACGTCACGATGATCTACGACGAGGTCAGCGCCGACGGCGAACTGCGCCGCAACCTCGTGCCCTATGACATCCGGTATCTGTGGCGCTACGAGGCGGAGCTTCTGCTGGACAAAGCCGGCTTCGAGCTGGAAACCATCTACGGCGGCTGGGACCTCTCTCCGTTCGAGAGCGGCAGCGATCGCATGATCCTCCTCGCTCGCCGCAAATAAGAAACCCGGTTTCTAAACTCTCTCTCCCCGCGGGAGAGGGCCGGGGTGAGGGCCAGGCGCCGGAATGCAAACTACCCCGCTGCGGGCGTCACAGTCAACTCCGGCAGCGGAGTCAGCTCCACCGTCCCCGTGATCTCCACCGTGGCGGTGATCTCCGGCGTCGCCGTCACATCCGGCGTCAGCGTGATCGTCGGCGTCAGCGTCGGCCAGGCCTTCATCCCGGCGGGCGCAGGCGGACATCCGCCCGGCACGTCCTTCCCCAGGTCGGCCAGCGACTTCCCATTGAACAGGTTCGCCAGCTCATCTTGCAGCAACTTCTGATCCTTGATGATCAGCACGGCCCCGCCACCCGGCGTCGTGTAGTTCTGCACGACCTTGTCGAGCACCAGGCTGTGCACGTTCTTCGCGTCCATAGACATGCCCAGCCGCGCCAGCTTCACCACATCAAGCACGCTCAAATCCGTCTTGAACGTGCTTTGCAGCGCACCCCACAACTCCGGAATGCGCGGGATGAGATCGAGTTGCAGGCTGACGTTGCGCAGCGCCCAGATCAATTGCTGCTGCCGACGCGCCCGGCTGAAATCGCTGGAGAGATAGCGATAGGTCACAAACTTCTTCGCTGTCGCCCCATCCAGGAACACGTCGCCCGCAGGCAAGCTGAAATCTTCGTAGCCGGTGGCCGATTTCTCGTTTGGCGTCCGCTCGTACAGCGGGCATTCCAGCGTCACCGTGACGCCGCCAATCGCATCCACCAGCTTCGGCAAGCCATCCTGCCGGATGCGGACGAACTTCGACGTGCGGATGCCCAGGTTCTCCTCGATCACCCGCTGCGCCAGCGCCGTGCCGCCGCCGTCGTACTTCATCTGATCGCCCGCGAACTCCGCGGAGTTGATGCGGTCTTTGCCCCAGCCCGGAATGTCTACCCATAGGTCGCGCGGGATGCTGACGATGCCCACTTGTCCCGCCGCATGGTCAATCGCAACGACCATCATCGTGTCAGTGCGCGAGGCCCACGGGCCGGGCCGCGTGTCCGTGCCCAGCACCAGGATGTTCTCCGTCTTGTCCAGCCCTTGCGGGGTCGGCGCGATGGTGGGCGTGAAGGTCACTGTGGGCGTGGGCGAGGGGGACGCGGTGGGCGTCAACGTCGGCGGCTCAGTCGCGGTCGGCGTCGGGGGCACAGGCGTTTCGGTGGGCGTCGCCGGGATGTCGGTCGGCGCGGCGGCCACTTCGGCCACGGTCGCCACCGGCATCGCGGGTTGCGCCGCCGGTTGGCAGCCGGATAGCACCACAATAAGGATCAGGGCAAACGTGGCGGCGACAAAGCGCGCCTTCGGTTCAATCGTTTTCATCTGACGGATTTATTCCCCTCTGCGCGCGCTTTGCCGGAAAGTGTGCAGGACTTCAGTATGTTACGGACACCCAGTCGCGGCCGCTTTGCCCAGTTCCGAAAGCGGTTTCGCCTCGAACAGCCCGGTTTCCAGATCTTTCAGCTTTTCCGGGTCGCGCACTTTCAATACATACCACCCTTCGGGCGTGGTGTAGTCGGTGAGCACGTTCGCCCCCAGCACCAGCCCATGCACATCACTCGGCGCCAGGCTCGTGCCGACGCGCGCCAGAGTAATCACATCCAGCAGCTTCAGGTCGGTCACAAACAGATCACTCAGCGTCTGCCACAACTCAGGGATACGCGGGATCACGTCCGCGGACAGGGCCCGGTTACGAATCGCCCACAGCAGTTGTTGCTGGCGGGTGATGCGCGAAATATCGTTCGAAAGATAACGGTAGGTTGCAAATTTCTTCGCGTTGATGCCATCGAGGATATTGTCCCCGGCAGGTAAACTCCAATACTTCAGCCCGTCCGCCGCTTTGTCGTCGGGCGTGGCCTCGTCCAACGGGCAATCCAGATGCACCGTCACCCCACCCAGCGCGTCCACCAGCTGCACCAGGCCGTCCATCTGGATGCGCGCCCAGTGTTGCGTCGGGATGCCCAGTTCCTTCTCGATCACCTGCGACAGCAGCTTCGGCCCGCCGCCTGGACCGCCAACCTTCTCGCCGTAGAAGTCCACTTCGTTGATGCGGCCCGGCTCGCGGCCCGGAATATCCACATACAGGTCGCGCGGGATGCTGATAACCCCCACCTTGCCGGTCGGAAAATCCACTGCCACCACCATCAGGCTGTCGGTGCGCCATGAATCATACGTCGGGCGATGATCCACGCCCATGACGAGGATATTATAGGTATCTTTAAGGTTGGGCGGCGCGGCCGGCGTCGGCGGCGGGAGCGTTGCGGTTGGCGGCCCAGCGGTCGGGGTTGGTGGTTCAAGGGTCGCGGACGCGCCCGCGCACCCACTCACCAACAGCAGGACGATCAACGCCATCGCAAGCACGCCCGTGCGATGATAATTGGGTAGATTTAGCATACGAAATCCCCTGCGGTGGCGCGTGTCGAGCAGTTCGCGCCGGATTAGCCGGCCTTATAGCCGATCTGACGCAAGAACGCCGTGCGCCACGCTACGCCGTCCGCGTCTTCAATGCCACGCGTGCGGATGCCGTCAATCACACCCAGCACGCCGCGGCCCAGTTCCGTCTCGGCCAGGATCACCTGCACCGGGTTTGCCGTGGCGCAGAAAATGCCCACGACTTCGGGCACGGCCTGCACCGACTTCAGCACGTTGATCGGGAACGCATCGCGCAGGAACAGGATGAAGGTGTGTCCGGCGCTCAGCGCGAGCGCGTTCCGTTCGGCCAGCGCCTTCAGTTCGTTGTCCGTCCCGGTCGAGCGCACCAGCGCGGCCCCCGAAGCCTCGCAGAAGGCCAGCCCGAACTTCACGCCCGGCACGCTGGTCACCACCACCTCGTGGATGTCCTCGACCGTCTTGATGAAGTGACTTTGCCCCAAAATCAAGTTCAGCGCGTCGGGGTTCTCGATCTCGATGACCTTAAGCTCCAGTGCGATTTCAGACATTGTCCTTGACCTCTCTCCGTTGCGCCAGCTTGGCCAACGCCTGCCGGCGCAATAAATCGAGCGCGCGCAACGTGACCCAGCGTTGCGCCAGTTCTCCCTGGCCGCCGAAATTGTACTCGCGCACCACCGTGGCGTCGGGCGCGGCCAGCGCCATGTATGTGCAACCCGGCCGGTCGCCGTATACGTCATTATCCGGTTCCGCCTCTGAGAGCACAGCCAGCCCCCAGCCGCCGTCGTAGGTGTCCACCAGTTGCAGTCCCGCCTCGGCCACCGCCATCGGGCTGACCCAGCCGAACGCCTCCAGCTTGGGCAGCGAGAGTTGCAACAACTCGGCCAACTCGGCGGCGTCTTTGACCACGTGCGCAGCGGTGATGACCTCGCGCCCCTCCGGCGTCTCGCACAACATCCGGGCGATCTGACCGCCGGTTGCGCTCTCAACGATTGCCAGCTTCACGCCGGCCTGCGCCAGCAGCGCGCCGGTCACGGCCTCCAACGTGTCTGCATCGTTCCCGAAGATGATGCCGTCACCGATTCGCGCGCGCACCTGCGCTTCCATCCCGGCGATCATGGCGTCTACGGCCTCGTGCGAGGGGCCGCGCGCCGTGATGCGCACGTCTACCGACCCCAGGTGCGCCGCCAGCCCGACCGTCGGGTTGGCCGAACGCATCTGCGCATCGAGTTGCTCGTCAATCCAGCTTTCACCCTGACCCACCGTGCGCAACACCTTGGCCTTGATGACCACCGGCTCGCCGTCCGTGTGGGCGCGCAGATAGGGCAGCACCGTGTCTTGCATCAGGCGCTCCATCTCGCGCGGCACGCCCGGCAGCGCGATGATCGTGCCGTCACTGGTCTCCAAAATGAAACCCGGCGCGGTACCCACGGGGTTCTCGATGGCAATAGCGCCGGCGGGCAGATACGCCTGCCGCCGGTTATTCTCGCCGACCGGGCGGCCCCAGCGCGTGAACAGCGCCTCGATGTGCGCCATGCACTCCGGATAAACCTCGAGCGCACGCCCGGTGGTTTGCGCCACGGCATCCCGCGTGACGTCATCTACCGTCGGTCCCAGCCCACCCGTCACGATCACCACGTCCGCGCGATCCAACGCCTGCCGCAGCACCATCGCCATTCGGTCCACATTGTCGCCCACCGAGGTCTTGAAATACAAATTAACCCCTACATCGCGCAAAGCGCGCGCGATGTAGGTCGAGTTGGTATCCACCGTCTCGCCGAGCAGCAACTCCGTGCCGGACGTGATGATTTCTGCGTTCATCTTAAGCCAGCAACATCGCTTGGCCGCGAATATCCCGCAAGCGCTTCGCCGTCTCTAACGCTTCCTGCCGCTCCTCCTCGGGCTGACCCTCGCCCTCCGCCAGTGAGTTCGCCAGCTCGCCAAGCAAGGCCAGGAACTCCGGCGTGATGTCGGCGCTATTCTCGTGCAGCAGTTCGCGCGTTTCCTCGGGATACTCCGCCTGCAACAGGTCGTTGATCAGTTGCATCTCCGGCGGCAACCCCGCCGCGGCCATGTCGTTGATCTCATCCAGCAGCGCGCTCAGTGCGGCAACCGCGTCCTTCGCGCCCTGCCGCTCCGCCTCCTGAATGTTCATCGAAAGGACGGCCAGGAACACATCGTCAATCAAGTCGGCCCGCTGGCGCAGGGCGCTGATCGGGTTGGGGGATTCCAGGATTTCACGTAGCAGGTCCGAGGCTTCCTTCATCTGGGCACGGGTCGCATCGTCCAACGTCTGCGTCACTTCGGTCAGATGTTTGCGCAGCGCCAGCAAGCGCTCCTTCTCCGCGCCCTCCGCCGCCTCCGCCCGTTCGGTGAGCTTCTGGAAGAACGCGTAGTCGAGCAGCGGACGCGCCGCTACGGCCATCGCGGTCGCCTCGTCGAGGTCCGCCGCCGCGATCTTGTCCAGCAGCTCGTCGGGCGTCTTGACTTCTGCCAGCGAATCTACCGCGGCCTGCTGTTTCGCCAGCCGCCGGCCATAGGTGGTGAGCGGCATCAGGCTGCTGCGCAAGGTCGTCAGCCGCTCCGCCGTCTTCGGGTCGCCCATTGCCTGGGCCTGCGAAAGCCGGCTCGCCAGGATCAGATAGAACTCATGATCCAACATCGCGTCCTGGCCCTTGATCATCATCTCCAACCCCTTCGGGTCATCGGCCATGACGATCAGTTTCTCCATCAACGCCATCTTCTTGCGTTGGCGGTCCAACTCCTCCTGGCTGACGCCCATTGTGCCCAGCACGGCGTCCAGCAAGTTTTGTCGGCTGACAAACTGGCGCGGGCTGAAGAAATAGCCCTTGCGCTGTTCGGGGGGCAGGTTGCGCATCAGGCCTTGCGTCAACTCGCCGATCATGCGCTGGCGTTCCAGCTCAGGAATCTGCAATTGCGTCGGGAAGTAGACCGCCAGGAACTCGTTCTGGGGATCGTGATAGACCAACGGCACTTCGAGGACACCGCCATGCCCGCAATTCGGGCACACCGTCTGATTCAACGTCCCGGAGAGCAATGCATCACGCAGCCGGGGTTCCTGCGCGACGTCAATCACCGTGCGCACCGACGCCTCGTATTGGGTCCCACAATTCGGGCATTGAAGCTGTACGCCTTGAGTCTCAGCCATAATATGAATAACCTTCCTTTTTGTTTAAACTAACACTATTATCATCGCGATAACCATCGCGGAGTGCGCATCCTCAGATGCGCATCTGAGGATGCGCATTCCGCGGGATGTTTTATTTAGCCCACCGCATCTGCCAGACGGCGCAACTCGGCCTCGTCAATCACCGGCACGCCGAGTTGCTGAGCCTTAGCGAGCTTCGAACCGGCGTTTTCGCCCGCGACAAGATAATCGGTATTTTTACTCACGGAATCGGTCGCCTTGCCGCCGCGCGCCTTGATGAACTCTTTCGCCGCCTCGCGGCTCAACGTGGGCAACGTGCCCGTCACGACAAAGGTCAGACCGTCGAACGGTTGCGCGCCGGCCGGGGCGGTCTCCTGCGCCTGCGCGGTCGTCACACCCACGCGCTCCAGTTTGGCGACAACTTCCCGGTTCGGTGCCTGGGCGAACCAGTCCACGATGTTGCGCGCCAGCACCGGGCCGATCCCCGGAATCTCCTGCAACTCCTCCAGCGGGGCCTCCGCCAGCGCCGCCAGCGAGCCATAATGCTCCATCAGGATTTCGGACACCACCTCGCCGACGCCGTGAATGCCCAGCGCCGTCAGCACGCGCGCCGGTGGCCGATCCTTCGCCGCTTCGATCGCGGCCATCAGGTTGGCGACCTTCTTCTCGCCAAAACCTTCCAAACCGGCCAACTTCGCCGGGTCCAAATAGTATACATCGGCCAGGTCGTGAATGTAACCCAACGCCACGAAGAGTTCGGCCTGACGGATGCCGAAGCCGGCAATATCCATCGCGCTGCGGCCCACGAAATGTTCAACGCCGCGCACCAGTTGCGCCGGGCAGGCATTGTTCACACAATAGGTCGCCGCCTCACCCTCGACCCGCACGGCGGCGCCCCCGCACACCGGGCAGGTCTGCGGCATCTCCCACACACGCTCGTCGCCGGTGCGCAACTCAACCAATGGGCGCAACACCTGCGGGATCACCTCGCCGGCGCGCTTCACCGCCACCATGTCGCCGATGCGAATGTCCTTATCGCTGACGTAATCCTCGTTGTGCAGCGTGGCGTTGGTCACCGTCACGCCGCCAACCTGCACCGGCTCCAGGATCGCATACGGGTTCAGCTTGCCGGTGCGCCCCACGTTCACCTCGATATCCAGCAGCCGCGTGACGGCCTCTTCCGCCGGATATTTGTAGGCCACCGCCCAGCGCGGGTCTTTACCGACCGCGCCCAGCCGTTCCTGGGTGGCGAAGTCGTCAATCTTGACCACCAGCCCGTCGGCCTCATACGGCAGTTGGCGCCGTTCGGTCTCGCCCCAGGTTTCGGCCAGCGCGATCACGTCAGCGAAATCGGTGAAACGCCGGTCGCGCGCCTCGACGGGGAACCCCATGCGCCGCAGATAGTCCAGCGCCTCCCACTGCGTGCGCGGCGCATCGTCTGCACCTTCAATCTCGACGATCTGGTAAATCCACATCCGGAGCGGGCGGCCCGCCGTGATCCGCGCATCGAGCTGCCTTAAGGACCCCGCCGCGAAGTTGCGCGGGTTGGCATACGTGCGCTCACCTACCACCTCTTGCGCGGCGTTGAAGCGGTGAAAATCGGCGATCGGCGCGTACACCTCGCCGCGCACCACCAGCCGCGCCGGCGCCCGTAGCCCCGTCTCCGCGTCCGCGGGGATGCGCAGCGGCAACGCCTGCATCGTCCGCAGGTTCGCCGTGATGTCTTCGCCCACTTCGCCATCGCCACGCGTGGCGCCCAGCATGAAACGGCCATCCGCGTAGTGCAACACCACCGTCAGCCCGTCAATCTTGGGCTCAACCACATACGCGACCCGCGCCTGATCGTCCGTCGGCAGCAGCCGCATGAAGCGATCCCGCCACGCGACCAGTTCATCCACGCCAAAGGCGTTGCTCAGGCTGAGGATCGGCGCAGGATGCTGCACCTTGCGGAACCGTTCCGACGCCTCGCCGGGCACCCGCTGCGTGGGGCTGTCGGGCGTAACCAGTTCGGGGTGTTCAGCTTCGAGCTGCACCAACTCGCGCCACAACGCGTCATACTCGGCGTCGCTGACGGTCGGTTCATCCAGCACGTAATAACGAAACGCGTGACGTCGGACCGCTTCTCGCAACGTCCCCAGCCGCTCGCTGACGGATTCCATCCGGCCTTCATCTCCTGGAAATTATCGCACGCGACTGTTTATTATAGACCGATATGTCGTCTACGCAAAGTGCGTCAGTCACATACGTGCAACGCACCTCAGAGGTGCGTTGCACGTTCACGCGAGAATCTGGTACAATCGGAGCATCGTTTGAAACCACGCGCAGAAACCCAAGGAGCAGACCATGAGCAATGACTGGTATCAGATGACCGCCGCAGAGACGGCCGCAGCGCTGAATACCAACCCGACCCAGGGCCTGTCCGATACCGAAGCCGCCACACGCCTCCAGCAATATGGCCCCAACGAACTCGTCGAACGCGGCGGGCGCACCCCGTGGCAGATCATCGTCGAGCAATTCACGGGCTTCATGACGCTGATCCTGATCGGCGCGGCCGTCATCTCGCTCGTGTTAGGTGACATCCTCGACGCGGTCGTCATCATGGCGATCGTCGTTCTGAACGCCGCGCTTGGCTTCTACCAGGAATACAAAGCCGAACAATCCATCGCCGCCCTCAAACGGATGGCGGTGCCCACGGTACGCGTCCGGCGCGCCGGGCGCGTGCGCGAGATATCGGCGCGCGAGGTCGTGCCCGGCGATGTGGTGGTGCTGGAGACGGGCAACGTCATCCCCACCGACGGGCGCGTCCTGCAAAGCGTCAACCTGCGTGTGCAGGAAGCCGCACTCACCGGCGAAGCGGAACCGGTGGACAAGGACGCCGACCTGGTTTACGACCAGGAGCGCGCCCTCGCCGACCGGCGCAACATGCTCTACATGGGCACCATCATCACCTATGGTCGCGGCGAGTTCATCGTCACCGAGACCGGCATGGCGACGGAACTCGGCAACATCGCGGAGTTGCTCCAATCGGTAGATCAGGAACTAACCCCGCTGCAAAAGCGCCTCGATAAGCTGGGCAAGTCACTGGCGCTGGTGGCGGGCATCCTGGTGGCCGTGGTCTTCGTCCTCGGCATCCTGCGCGGGGGCGACTGGGAGGAGATGTTGTTGACCTCCGTCAGCCTGGCCGTGGCGGCCGTGCCCGAAGCGATGACCGCCGTGGTCACCATCGCGCTCTCGCTCGGCGCGCAACGGATGCTCGCCCGCCAGGCGCTGATCCGCAAGCTGCCCGCCGTCGAGACGCTCGGCTCCGTCACCGTGATCTGCTCGGACAAGACCGGCACGCTGACGCAGAACCGCATGACCGTCACCGCGTTGGACATCGCCAACCACCGCTTCGACATGGCGCAGAAACCCGGCGAGGAGGGGATGGAACTGATGCTCGCCACCGGCGAAAGCCTGACCGAGGCGGCGCGACCGGCCCTCACCCTTCTGTTGATCGGCGGCGCGCTGGCGAACGATGCGACCCTCGCGCCCGATGAAACCGATGCTTCAATCCTGCGCGCCATCGGCGACCCCACCGAGGCCGCCCTCGTGCTCGGCGCGGCGCAGGTCGGCATGTTGAAAGACAAACTCGATGCGATTTTTCCGCGTGTCGCGGAGTTGCCCTTCGACTCCGTGAGGAAGCGCATGACGACCGTCAGCAAAGTGCCGTCGAGCCGCGCCGATATTCCCGACAACCTGGAAGCCGTATGGGAGATCCGCCCGAACGGCGATCTGCCCCCCTACGTGGCCTTCACCAAAGGGGCCATGGACGGGATGCTCAATGTGTCCACCCGCGTCTGGGTGGAAGATCACTTCGAAGACCTCGACGCCGGGTGGCGCGACCGGATCATGGCCGCGCACGACCAACTGGCCCAAAATGGGATGCGCGTCCTCGGCGTCGCCCTGCGGCCCCTCGATCAGGTGGAAAAATCGCCCACGGAAGGCGAGCTGGAGCACGATCTCACGCTCGTCGGCATGTTCGGGCTGATTGACCCACCACGGCCTGAAGTGAAGGACGCCGTCGCGATCTGCGTCGAGGCCGGCATTCGCCCCATCATGATCACCGGCGACCACCCGCTGACGGCGCGCCACATCGCCAAACAACTCGAAATCACCGACAACAACGAATTCATCACCGGCCAGGAACTCGACCGGATGACGCAGGCAGAGATTGATGCGGCCGTGCAAGAGGTTTCCGTGTTCGCCCGCGTCTCGCCGGAGCACAAGCTCATCCTCGTAGATTCGCTCCAGCGTCAGGGTGAAGTGGCCGCCATGACCGGCGACGGCGTGAATGACGCCCCGGCCCTGAAGCGCTCCGACATCGGCGTGGCGATGGGCATCACCGGCACTGATGTCGCCAAGGGCGCGGCCGACATGATCCTGCTCGACGACAACTTCGCGACCATCGTCGCCGCCGTCGAGGAAGGCCGCATCATCTATGACAACATCCGCAAGTTCATCAAGTACCTGTTGAGTTGCAACGCCAGCGAGATCGCCGTGATGCTCATCGGGCCGTTCCTGGGGATGCCGTTGCCGCTGCTGCCGCTGCAAATCTTGTGGATGAACCTCGTCACCGACGGCCTGCCGGCGCTCGCGCTGGGCGTCGAACCCGCCGAAGAAGACGTGATGAAGCGCCCGCCCTACTCGTCGAGCGAGAGCATCTTCGGGCGTGGTATGGTGCAATTCATCTTCTTCGCCGGGGTCATCATGAGCATCATCGCCATCACCGCCGGGTACTTCTTCTGGCACGAGGGCGATCCTCGCTGGCAGACGATCCTGTTCACCACGCTGATCTTCGCCCAACTCGGCCTGGCGCTTGAGGTGCGCAGCGAGAAAAACTCGTTGTTGCACATCGGGCTCTTCTCGAACCACTTCATGATCGGCGCAGTGATCCTGACCATCATCCTGCAACTGCTGGTGATCTACGTGCCGTTTTTGCAGAATATCTTCAAGACCAACGCCCTGACGCCGGCCGAGTTGGCCTATTGTTTCGGGTTCGGCCTACTGGTGATGGCGATCATGGAGATCTACAAATGGTTCTTGCGCCGCCGTGACGCCCAGGGAAAGGCGACCGCGTGACGCCGCACGAAGCACGCATCCAGGTCACGACGGAGAGAGAAGACAACCGCGTGGCCGTCGCTTACGAAGGGGATGCCGCGCGGATCGAGGTGTTCAGCGAGCGCGGCATGGGTCGCGCCTCGGTGGAAATTCCACCTGAATTGTGGCCGACCGCCCTCACGCTGCGCCTGCACCTGGGCGGGCTGGAGTCGCTGCGCTTCCACTACGAGCCGTACACGGTCGCCCTGTCGGTTACCAGTGCAGCCGACCACATGATCATCGAAACGTTAAGCGAGGAAACGTCAAACACACCGCAGGAAATCGCACCCGACAGCCCTTACTGGATGGCCGTCACGCGCACACCGCGCCCGGATGACGCTCTGCGCGCCCTCTATTTCGACGTGGATGCGCCCGCCGCCTTTCTCGCCGGCGACCCGCGCGCTTTCACCTTCGAGTGGCTTGACTTTTATCGGTGACGCAGCGCAGCGGATGGAAACGGATAAGCGGATAGTAGCGCGATCTCTGTCCGCTTACCCGCTTTCCATCCGTTGCGTTGCGCTGCCCCGCCGCATCTGAGGATGCTCACTCCACAGCCTATCCCTTCGCGGTCTTCGTGCTTCGTGAGCTTCGCGCTACTTCGCGTCTTCGTGTTCCAAACTTCGTGGTCCAAACTACCCCACCACATACCGCATCTCATGCTGCCGCAGGTACACTGTAAAACCCAGCGCCGCCAATGCCCGGTTCAGCGGATCGTCCACCGGCACGTTGCTGATGGACAAAGCCTTCCCGGCGTTCAGTACGATCAGTGCCTGCAACATCGCGCGCGCCGCCCGCACGCCGCCGTTCTGCGGGTCCATGCCTACGTCGAGCAGGGCCAGCCGGTCGCCCAGGTCGCTGTAGAACAGATAACCTGCGGTCTGCGCCGGGTCATCGGGCGCGGCCAGCCGGACAGCCTCTGAGCCGTCCTCCAGATAGCGCAAGGTCTGCACATCGCGCTGCCACGAGGGCGGCTCGGTGTGCCACCCGAAATACCGGGTCAGCATCTCGTCGGGCAGCGCCGCCAGCAGGCGCTCATCCGGCGCGGGCAAGGCGTCGGCGTCGGCGCTGCGCCGCCACGACAACAGTTCGCGCGCGACGCGAAATCCCAACGACTCATAGAAGCCCCGCGCCGGATCGTTCCGGTCAATCACCTCAAGCGTGACATCTTCCAGCCGCAAGTCATGCGCCGAGGCCAGCAGCCGCGCCATCATGGCACGCGCCACGCCACGCCGCCGCCACGCCGGAACCACCCCCACGCTGCTGATCCAGCCGCGCGCGCCCCGGTGCGACAACATCGCCATCCCCGCCCACGCGTCGCCGGCGCGCGCCGCCACCGAGCGCGCCAGATCCACGTCGTAAATCTCATCCATCCGGCGCATCTGCGTCTCGCTGATGCGCGTCGGCACGAAGTAATCCGCATAGGCCGCGTTGATGATGCGCGAGCGGTCGCGCGGGGTCGCCCGGTTGGCGGGTAGCAGGGTCACGGGCGCGCCATGAATTGCAGATCGCAGCGTCGCCAGCGGGAATCGGTTCTCGTTATCCATGGATCTACCAGGGCCTTCGCATCGTTAATGAACTCGTAGTTTAGCCCCTTGTGGGCGTCGCGGACGGGCACGAGGCCCTATACTACGCGGATTCTCGGATAAATCCGTTGCGCCGCAGCATAGCATAGCGCCCCACGCAACGCCAGCGAGCAACGGACAAAATGACAGACAGGACGAACAGGATTCACAGGATTAAATCAAAGCGCAACGGATACATCCGGTTAATCCTGTAAATCCTGTCCATTAGCGGGAGACAAGGTTAACAGGATTCAGAGGATGTACCAGAGAGTAATGAAAATATCCTGTTAATCCTGTCCATCGCCAGGTTCACCCGTCATGTGGGCTGCATCAAATGTAAGCGTTGTGGCTTGAACGCGAACCACCCAAAAGGTATAATGGGCTCAAATGTCGGCGCATACCGAAATCGCGGAAGAGTTGGGCGCGCTGGGCCCCCTGCGACCCGGGCCGCTGCGGCTCAGGTCACGGATCGCGCGCGCCTGGATTGCCTACCGCCGGCCGTTTGCCCTCGCGCTTGTGTGCGTCGCGATCATCACGACCGTCGCGGGCGAAGCCTACGGCGGCCCCGCCCTGCGAGACTTGACCGTTCGCCGTGCCCTGGGCGGCGTGGGCTTCGACTTCCTCGGTTGGGAATTGAACGCACTGGGGCAAAAAGCGAACGCTCTGATTGAGCAGCCCGGCGCGGGGTTGAGCGAGGCCGAACAGTCGGCGCAGGTGCGCGATTACTTCGCCGCCATGGCGCGCATCCGCACGCTGAACCGCGAGATTCAGGCCATCTACGCCGACCCGAATGTGACAGACCATGCCGCGGCCGCCGCGCCTCGGGAAGCCGAGTTGGCACAGTTACGCGATGAACAGGCCACACGCCGCCCCGCCGTCGAACGTACTCTCGAACGCCAGACCGCGGCCGTGTTGGCAGATGAGGGCCTCACGACGCTGGGCGATGTCCTGCCGCCCGTGCGCTACCACTTCACCGAAAGCCCGAACCTGCTCATCCTCTCGCCTCGCGATCACATCGCCACCGAGGCCAACTATCACGTGGACCCGGCGCTCCCGCTCGACCGCATCGAGGGCATCGAAGACAGCGTCGCGCGCGACCTGGGCGTCAGCACCCTGATCGAGGGTACCGGCGGCATTTCGACCTATCCGACGATGGTCGTGGAAGAGCCGAACCTGGAATGGGTGCTCAGCACCGTCGCGCACGAGTGGGCGCACACCTATCTTTTCTTCCGCCCCCTGGGGCGCAGCTATTACAACAGCGGCGAGACCCGCACGTTGAACGAAACCACCGCGTCCATCATCGGGGATGAGATCGCGCAGCGCGTGTTGCTGCGCTACTATCCCGAAATGGTACGCCCCGAGCCATGGCCGCGCCCGTTGGCCGACCGGCCGCTCTGGTGGGCGCAAAACCCCGAAGACCGCCCCTTCGAGTATGGGCCGTTCATGCGTGAAACTCGCCTGGAGGCAGATCGGCTGCTCGCAACGGGCAAGATTGACGAAGCCGAGGCGTACATGGAAGCCCGCCGCCAGATCCTGGTTACGCAAGGCTACAACATCCGCAAACTAAACCAGGCCTATTTCGCCTTCCACGGCTCCTATGCGGTCGGGTCGGCGGCCACCGACCCCATTGGGGCCAAGCTGCGCGCCCTGCGGATGCGCTCGCCCAATCTCGCCGCATTCGTGCAGACCGTCGCCGCCATGACCAGCGGCGCCGATCTCGACGCTGCGCTGAGCGCCGCCCCCAACTGACCCCCGACGGATTACCCCGCAGAGTACGCTTCGTTCTTCATAACTCCGTGGACTGCGCATCCTCAGATGCGTCCCGCCTCGCAACGAAACCCGCATCTGAGGATGCTCACTCCGCGGGGTGTATACCCCGGGATGCGCACTCCACCATTTCGCGCCCTTCGCGTTTCGCGTCTTTCGCGTCGTTTCGCGTTTTCGTGGTCCAAATGCTGGATGCACACTCCGCGTAGTTCATTCACGCGTCCTCTTCCAGCGCCGAACCCGTCCGCGCCACCCACAACTCCTCCGGCTCATCCAGCAGCGACGCGCGCTGGATCGCGTCATCGCCGAAGCGCGCCCGGATGCCGTCCAATGTGGCGTCCAGCCGGGCGCGACGCTCACGCACAGCCTGCCGCGCCGCCGTGGCATCTGCATCATCGGCCTCAAACAACTTGAGTTGCCCGGCAGTTTCCGTCAGGCCCGCCGCGCCTACGCCCACCAGCCGGACGACGCGCCGCTTGTCCCACGCGGCTTGTAACAACGATTGCGCCTGCGCGTAAATCTCCGGGCCGGAATCGGTCGGTTCGGCCAGGGTGCGCCGGCGCGTGAGCGTGCTGAAATCGGTGTAACGCAGCTTTAAGGACACCGTGCGCGCCATCAAGCCGTGACGCCTGAGGCCGGATGCCACCGAATCGCTCAGGCGCAACAGTTCGCGCGCCAGCAACGCAGTGTCGCGCGTGTCGCGCCCAAAGGTCTCCTCGCGGCTCAGCGACTTGATCTCATGCTCGGTCACCACCGGGCTGGCGTCGCGCCCATGCGCGGCCTCCCCCTGATGCCGCCCGTGCGATCCAAACACTTCGCGTAGCCTTACAGGCGAAAACCCGGCCAAATCGCCGATCGTCTGCACGCCGAGCCGCCCCAACTCCCGCGCCGTCACTTCACCCACGCCCCACAGCTTACGCACCGCCAACGGAGCCAGAAAGTCTGCTTCTTTGCCGGGCAGCACCACCGTGATGCCATAGGGTTTACGGAAATCGCTGGCAATCTTCGCGACCAGCTTGTTCGCGGCAACCCCGAACGAGGCCGAAAGACCCAGTTCCGCCTGGATGCGCCCCTGGATGCGTTCGGCCAAGCGCGCCGGGGAGCCATATTGCGCCTCCGTGCCGGAAACGTCAAGGAAGGCTTCGTCAATCGAAATCTGTTCGAGGAGCGGGGTGTACTCGCGGAGAAGCGCCATTACATGCCGCGACATCTCAGAGTAGCGCCGATGGCTGCCCGGCACAAGGATCGCATGCGGGCAGAGGCGCAGCGCCTGCGCGGTGGGCATGGCCGAACGCACGCCGAATGTACGCGCCTCATAGGAAGCCGATGAGACCACGCCGCGCGCGTCCGCCCGGCCCCCACAATCACGCATTGGCCGATCAGGGTCGGGTCATCCAGTTGCTCGACGGCGACGAAGAAGGCGTCGAGATCAATGTGGATGATCGCCCGTTGCATCATGCTTCGGGTGGGAACCGCGTCCAATCGTCCACGCGCGTCGGCGCCGCCTGTCCGGGGTTGGCCGCCGCGTAGATCAGGCCGCCCAACGCGCCCAGCCCCGCGCCGATGAGCGCGCCGGCTGGGAAGCAACAGATCGCCGTCACGCCGGCCATCGTGCCGCCGCCGAACAACATCGCGGGATCAATGCCCGCCTGCTCCAGTTGCATCAGGGTTTCGGGAGGCATGGCGCTGACGATGGAGCTGCTGCCGCCGGAGAGGCTCAACGCGAGCGGCGCCAGGATGGTGGCGATCAACGCACCGACCAGCCCCATCAACAGGCCGGCCAGCGCCCCCTGCCCAGCAGCCTTGCCAGAAAGGCGCGGCGGCGCTATGAAGTGAGCGGCCAGCGCGCCCGCGCCGACGAACACGATCACTTCCAGGAAGAACGTCAGACAACCGAGCAGGGGCAGCGGGATCAAACCGAGCAAGTTGAGCAAGAGCAAGATGCCGCTGCCGATAAGGCCTGCCTTCAACCAGGGTCTATTCATAGTCACCCTCCACATTGAATTTGTGCGCCGGAGAACCCAGCCGGAATGTCAGAGATACGGTTGGTGAAGAATCGAGCGATACGAGGCGTCAACGCCACTATAGCACGCCGGATTTTGACTGTCAATCACCCTCCTTTTGAGAAAAATTGTTGCTGTTGTTGTTGTTTTTCTGCCTGCTGCTTAAACAACAACATTAACATCAACAACAGTTTAACATTCTTGTTCAAGTTTAAAATTGTTAATAGGACTTACGCAAGGACCATCTTGATGGTCGGCGATTTGAGTTGTTGCCGCAGATAGTCGGATAAGAGGCCGTGTTTCACCTGATAGATGGTGCGGCCGGTCTCTTGGGCGACCTGTTTGAGCCGGACCCAGACCA
>JBBQRS010000090.1:0-19473 GCA_038214535.1 Anaerolineae bacterium | reverse complement strand
TTTGTATATTCGGCTCAACGATGCAAGCCGTCTTGCGTTACGAAAGCGCTTTGACTGCGGCCGCTACATCGGTTGGACGGGCGTAGCTCTGCTCGGGCAGGCGGCCCACGAGCGCCGAAATGCTCTCGTCAGCCTTGTTCGCCTTGGCAGCCTTCACCAGATCGGCCTTTGAGGCGGGGTACTTGGTACCCTTAAGGGACTTCGCCAACTGAATGGGATTCGCTTTTGCCATGTGACACCTCCTGAGATGGATTGAGAATCACTGTACCACGCTGCTTCGCCCAGGCATGGAAGATCCCATACGCATTAATCGCATTGCTATGGGCAAATTGCCTGCATCGCAGCATGCCTACGAATCCCCCATAGCCATTGGCCCATGATACCACAGCTTCGGGCGCGAGGCATCGTCGAACCAGCAGCTTTTGGCGGGCGGCTGGCAATTGTGAGGTTTAGCCTTGTCGGCTCTAGCGGGCTCAGCTACTATTAGGCCTGAGTACACTTCCGACTGAATGCCAGGCTGCGCTGACAGCCGACCCTGGGAGATGCGACAGCAGCATGACAACCCGACCAGACCTAATCGTATACGACAACTTCCGCTATTTGTTCGAGCGCTATCAGTTCGCCACCATCGGCCTCCGCGAATATGACAATTCGGGCAACTGGACGGTGGTGCTCGAGTCGCCATCGTGCGGCCGCATCCTGGTAATGCGGGACAATGATGACGTTTTCGTGGCGCTTGGTCCGCAGGGAGCGCCGCTTAAGGCCACCGAAAACGAATGGTTTGATCTGGCAGTGGTAGTGGAGCATCTGAGCGGAGGCGTGCACCTGATGCCGGAGTTGACCGAGGAGACCGACGAGCAACTGCTGATTCTCTCTGCCAGCCTGCTGCCCTACATGGATCGGGCCTGCGGGTTGTTCGCCACCCCCATGTACGAGGAAGCCCGCCCGGCGCTCAACGCGATTGGAGCACGGAGGGAGGCGGAGCTGCGAGGGGACCGTTAGCACCAGCAATATGGGTCCCCCCGGATTCGAACCGAGGACCAACCGGTTATGAGCCGGCCGCTCTAACCGCTGAGCTAGGGACCCTCTGAAAAGAGCGGGTGATGGGATTCGAACCCACGACATCCTGCTTGGAAGGCAGGGGCTCTACCGCTGAGCTACACCCGCGATGAAGGTTCTCGTCTGGTGGGTAAGAAACTGGCAACGACAAGAAGCCAATAAGCCGTGCTTCTCACCCTCGCCCTCTGCTATCAGCCATCTGCTACCCGCGATCAGCCAACCAGGTCGGGGCGAGAGGATTTGAACCTCCGACCTCTTGAACCCAAATCAAGCGCGCTGCCAGGCTGCGCCACGCCCCGAACTGCTCGCAGTATAGCCGATTCCATCCGGGGCGTCAAAAGCAGATCACTGAAGCGTGATCTTGCCGCGATACTCGAGGATCTTCGCGCCCTGCCGGTTAACCAGCGACACGACAATATCTCCGTCGCGCACCGCGCCGCCGCTGTAATCGAACTCCTGCACGAAAGGCTTTTCCGGCGAGATTTGCAGCGGTAGGCTGAGAATCTCCGCGCCTTCGAGGGACACCTTGAGATCGCCCTCGAAGGGTTGCGTGGGAAACGCGCCCAGGCTGAGCCGCTTGCCGCGGGCCTCCACGCGCACCGCCGCGTCCGCACCCGCGTAAGTCACGTCGCCGATGCCCGCTACGGGATACCACGTTTCCGTCCAATCAACTTCCTCGCCGGGGCCGAGATCGTACCAATCGGCATACGTGGGCATCAGGCCGCCCTGCATCTCCACGTAGCGCGACCCGTTGTCCGTCCACAAGCCCGGATCGAGCGCTTGCTGCCACCCCGCCGAGAAGAATTTCGCGCCCTTGGCCGTCTCCGGCGGGTATGTGCGGACCATCCCCTCATTGACGGACGGATCATAAACCGCAGCGAAGCCCCCTTGCGCCGCCGGAAGCTGAAACAGCCCCAGATAGGACGACCACTCGCCCAGGCGGCTCAGATCCCGACCGGCGTCGTTCGGCCAGTTCAACGCTTGCCCGGCCTCCAACGCGAGGTCGCCGGTGCTGTGGATGCTCACACGTTGGGCCGGCCAGATGAAGCGCAGGTTTTCACTCACCGTGTTCTCAGGGCCGGGGGCCAGCGCGGCCGTGTGCCACCATTTGAGCCGAAACGCCTCAGACCAGGGGTTGATGATGCGGATGCGCATCGTAAAGAATGCCTGATCCGGTTCGAGGGTAATATCTACCACGATGTGCGGCAACTTCGGATCGCGCGTGAAGAGGCTCACCATGACGCCGCCATCCGGCGTGGTCACATTGTCGAAACCCCACTGGGTTCCGAACTCGTAGCCGTGCTCGTCTACCGGGAAGCCCCACTCCATGCCGCCGACGGCAGGCCACCAGTTCGCGCCCTGAGGGGCGGGTGGGCTGCCGGGGCCCCAGACCGTGGGCTTGACGACCGGATTTTGGTACATTTCCTCGTTGCCGGTCGGTTTGAACGTGACGCCATACAACCGCCCGCCGAGGTCGGGCAAGAACTGGAGCTTCAGATAACTGTTCTCCAGCGTCAACAAACGGTAGAGCACAGGCGCAGGGGTCTGCGGCGTCGTTTCATAGGCAGCCCGATCCAGCACAATGACCGGATAGTCGCCCATCAGCGGATCGGTGGTCTTAGAAAGATGCTCGGCATACGGGTATGTCGGCAAGGTGATTTCGGTCACCTCGTAGTGGACAGTCTCGGTCACGGTGGTCGTAACGCCCGGCCCGATGATAGGTCTTGACTCCGGCGTCACAGTCGTCGCGGCAACCAGCTCCGCCGGCGCAGGTTCGAGCGTCGCCGCCGCAGCCGCGAGGCTCTCATCGCCAACCCGCAACCGGACGGTCGCCTCCCCGATATTGCCGCTGCCATCTGTCGCCCGCGCGCGCAGGGCAATCTCGCGACCCGGCGTCATCCCCGGCGTGTCCGCCGGAATGAGCGTCGTCGCGAACTCACCTTCATCAATCAACGCGAGCGATTCGTCACCGAGCAGCAGTTCGAGGCGCACCGGCCCCGCATTATCCGTCGCCGATACCTTCACGGTCAGCGTATCGTTCCACCCTACCTCCGTCCGGTCGGTGATCAGTTCCACCACGGGCGACGCGATATCGGCCAGCTCGGGCGCATAAATCGCCTCCTGGCCGGCCTCCAGTGTGAGCGTATCTTCCGATGATGCATAGCCGGCCAGACTCGCCGTCAGCGTGTAGACGCCGGGCGCCAGCTCCAGCGTGAGCGGTGACGCGCCTTCGACGACGCCGTTCACCAGGATTTGCGCGCCCTCAGGCAGCGCGTTGACATTCAGGACGGCTGTCGTCGCGCCTTCGTTGACGACAGGCGGCGTCGCCGGGATGGCCGGAGCGTTCTGGCAAGCCGCGAGCGCCAACATGAGCAGCAGGATAAAAAACGGGAATTTCACGCGCATGGCAAATAGCCTCCAATTCGAGCGACTCTCGCCCCATTATAGCGAGGCTGGGCCTACATGCCAAAGGAACGCGCACGAGGACGCTTTGGGCGCATCTGACGCGTATGCTAAAATGGTTGTCTTGCCTTCAGCGCGTCACCTTTGCCGCCGACGGCATCCACCATTTTTCAGGAGAGTTCACTTGTGATGGAACCTCTCGTCGAGCGTGCCCAACGCGCCTTCTCCGGCGACCGGGCGCATAGTCACGTCATCGCCATCAGCGGGTTCCACCGGATTCAGGCGAGCCCCGGCTATCGCGCGGCCGCCGATTACATCGCGGGCGAACTCGCCGCCGAGGGGCTGGAGGTCGTCATCCGCAGTTATCCGGCGGATGGCGCGGCGCGTTTCTGGAGCACGCCTTCCTTCCTGGAGTGGGATTGTGAGACCGCCGGTTTGCACCTTCTGGGCGACGACCCCAGGCCGGTCGAGACGCTGTGTGATTTCGCGGCCATCCCCACCAGCCTGATCCAGCGCAGCATCGCAGCCGACGGCAATTACGAGGTCGTCGTGCTGCCCGGCAAGGGCGGCAGCCACCCGGACGATTACGCGGGCGTTGACGTGCGCGGCAAGTTGATCCTCACCGATCGGCCCATCGCGCAGGTGCAACAGTTGGCCGTGCGTGAGCGCGGCGCGGCGGGCATCCTCTTCGACGGCATGGGGATGAGCGGGCGCACCCCCCTGGACCTGCCCGACGCGCGCCAGTACACGTCGTTCTGGTGGGCGGGCAAGACGCAACCCGACGGTTGGGGCTTCGTGCTCAGCCCGCGCCAGGGTCGCCGCCTGCGCGACCGCCTGACCGCCGGGCAAACCGTCCGGGTCCGCGCGCAGATCGAGGCGCGCTTCTATGCCGGCGCGTACGAAGTCGTCGAAGCCTGGATTCCGGGTAACCACCCGGAACGGGAGGAAGTGCTGTTGGTCAGCCACCTGTGCCACCCGAAACCGGGCGCGCACGACAACGCCTCAGGGGCCACGACGCTGCTCGAAGCCGCCGTCGCGCTGAAACGGATGCAACGCGATGATCCAGCAGCGTCGCTGCGGCGAGGCATCCGCTGCATCTGGATTCCCGAAATGACGGGAACCTATGCCTGGCTGGCCGCGCATGAGGCAGACCTGGCGCGCGGTCGCTGGGTCGCGGGCCTGAACCTTGACATGGTCGGTGCAGACCAATGCCAGACCGGCAGCGTGTGGGAGTTGGTGGATTTACCGCTGGCGGGCGCGGCCTTCGCCGATCACCTGCTGGCATGGCTGCGCGAGCCGTTGACCACGGGGCAGCGCCACAGGGAAACCGGCTTCAGCGGCGGCTCCGATCACTACATCCTCTCCGACCCCACGGTCGGCGTCCCGACGCCGATGCTCATCCAGTGGCCCGACCGCTTCTATCACACCTCGGCGGACACCCCAGATCGCGTCAGCCCGGACAGCCTGGCCCGATCCGGCGCGCTGACAGTGGCTTACGCGTGGTGGCTTGCCACGGCAGGGCCGGCCGAAACCCGCTGGCTGGGCGACTGGATGGTCGCGCGCGATGCGACACAGGCGGGCCATCAGGCCCTGGCAACCCTCGAAACACTACAGCGAGCCGATGCAACGCAGCGCACACAGATATGGCTCAACTATCACCGCGCCGCCGATTTCCGGGCGACCTGTATGGTGACGGCGCTCTCCACGCTCACCCGGCTGGAACCCCAGGAGGTTGGCCGATTACGTGCGCTCACGGAACGGGTCAACCGCACGAATGCGGAGCAGCAGGCGCTGGTCGCAAGCGAGATGGCGTTTGACGGTGAACTCGAAGCGCCCGGTCCCGGCGAAGCCGCGACGCTCATCCCGCGCCGGCTGGCCCGCGGGCCGATTGACACCGCGATGTGCCTGCAAGCCTCGGCCCCTGAACGCCTGCCGGAGTTGTGGGCGCTGAATGAAACCCTGCATTATGACGTGACCTCGCTGTTGCAATACTGGGCCGACGGACGGCGCAGCGTGGCGGAGGTGGCGGACTGCGTCGCGCTGGAAACGGGCAAGCCCTGTGATCCGGCGAAAGCGCTCGCATATTTCCATCTGCTCGAAGCAACGAGCTATCTTACCCTGGAGCCGTCTGCGTATGAATGAAGTAGACCTGCATTGCCACACCACCGCCTCCGACGGCGCGCTCAGCCCGGAAGAATTGGTCGCGCTCGCGGCGCACCTGGGCATCAAGGTGCTTGCGATCACCGACCATGATTCCGTCGAGGGGATCGCCGCGGGGCTGGCGGCAGCGGCAGAGACCGGGATCGAGGCCGTGCCCGGCATCGAGATCAACACCGATGTTCCCGGCGCAGAGGTTCACGTGCTGGGCTACTACGTGGATCACACGCACGTCGAACTGCGAGCTGAAACGGCGCGGTTGCGCGACGGGCGCGTGGGGCGGGCGCGGCGCATGGCCGAAATCCTCACCGAGATGGGCGCGCCGGTGGACTTCCAGCGCATCCTTGAGATCGCGGGCGAGGGGGCCGTAGGCCGCCCGCACGTGGCCCGCGCCCTGGTCGAAGCGGGTCATGTGACCTCGATCAACGAGGCTTTCGCGCGCTATATCAGCCACGACAGCCCCGCTTACGTGGAGCGCATGAAGTTCAGCCCGTTCGAGGCGTGCGCCCTGATCCGGCGCGCGGGAGGCATCCCCGTGTACGCGCACCCGGTCTTCTACGATACAGGCGGCGCGATCAAGAGCGCGCTGGATCTGGATACGGCGCTGCCGGAGTTGAAAGTCGCGGGCTTGATGGGCATCGAAGTCTACTACAAGAACTACGATGCGATAACCGTAGAATATCTGCTGGCCGTTGCGCGACGCCATGATTTGCTGGCAACCGGGGGGACAGATTTTCACGGTGGGCGGCCCAACGAGCCGGAGCCGGGCGCTACCTACGTTCCGATGCGCGCGGCCAAACGGCTGCGGGCGGCCTGGGAACAACTAAACGCATGAGTGAAATCGAAGGACGCAACCCGGACCTGTCGCGCGCCGCGCACTTCCTGCTGCGCGACGTGAATCGCGCGATCCGCGAGTTCGATATGATCCGCGCCGGCGACCGGATTGCCGTCGCCGTGTCGGGTGGCAAGGACAGCCTGACGCTGCTGCGCTTGCTGGACATCCGGCGCGCCTACGATCCGACCCCGTATGAGCTCACCGCGATTCACGTGCGCGGCGATGAGACCGGGATCACCGCGTCGCACGCACCGTTGGAAAACTGGCTGCGCGAGGAAGGCATCCGGTTCGAGATCGTCGAGCCTGCGCTGGGAGACAGGGATGCACCGCCCCTGACCTGCCAGCGTTGCACGTGGCTGCGCCGCAAGGCGCTCTTCCAGACGGCGGAAACGTTGGGATGCAACGTCGTGGCCTACGCGCATCACGCCGACGACGCGGCGCAGACCACGCTGCTCAACCTGCTTTACGGCGGGCAGGCCGTGACGCTCGCGCCCCACGCCGAGTACTTTGGCGGCCACTTCCGGCTGATCCGCCCGCTGATCTACATCCCGGAACGTGACCTGGCGCGTTTCGCCCGCGCCGCCGATTTTCCCCCCGCCCCGCCGGTTTGCCCGCGCGCGGCGTTGAGCCACCGCCGGCGCATCGCCGAGATGCTGGACGTGCGCGGGCCGGACAGGGAGCAATTCCGCTCGAACCTGCTGCGCGCGGGACTGCGCGGGCTGCCGAACGCAGGCAAACCATCTTCGAGGAGTGACGACTTTGCCGAATGACCTTGCGCTTCACACGGTTCGCGAGTTTGCCGTCGAGTTGGCGCACGAGGCCGGCGCGCTCGCACTGAAGTTCCAGGCGCGCATGGATGCAGGGCAAATCCGCACCAAGACGCATTACGCGGATCTGGTCACCGACGCGGATGTCGCCGTTGAAGCGCTGATCCTCGCGGCGATTCACGAACGCTTCCCTGACCATGCAATCCTGGCCGAGGAAAGCGCCGGGGTCGGCATCCCCGACGCCGAGTGGATGTGGGTGATTGACCCCGTGGACGGGACGACGAACTTCGCCCACGGCCTGCCCCTCTTCTGCGTCAACATCGCGCTGGCCTACCGGGGTCGCCCCGTGCTCGGCGTCACCTGTGAACCGGGCGCGGGCAGGGTCTATTGGGCGGAGACCGGCGCGGGCGCGTGGCTGCGCACCACATCGGGCGAGACGCCGCTGCACGTCTCCGCTGCGCCCGACATTACCCACGCGCTGCTCTCTACCGGTTTCGCCTATGGGCGGCGCGACTCGACGCCCGCAACCCTGGCCGAGTTCGCCGCGCTGGACGGGACGGCGCACGCCGTGCGGCGCTTGGGTTCCGCGGCCCTGGCGCTCGCATGGGTGGCCGCCGGGCGGCTGGATGGCTATTGGGAAGCCGAACTCAAACCGTGGGACGCGGCCCCCGGCGCGCTCCTCATCGAAGAGGCCGGAGGCAGGGTCACAGACGCCCACGACCGGCCCTGGATGCTCGACAGCCGATATATCGTCACCAGCAACGGCGCGCCCGGTATCCACGCCGCGATTCTGGATACAATTGGCGCGGCGCAAAACGCCATGCTATACTTGAGCCGATTGACAACGTAACTTATGGAGTTCCTGAATGTATATTGACCGGCGATATAGCGGCCGGCGCCGGCGTTCCCCCTGGCTGGCAATTATTCTCATCGTACCTGTTCTGATCGTCGGCGTTTACCTTCTGGCAACGCGGACGGCCTTCTTCGAAAATCCCTTCGACCCATTCCCGCCCACGCCCACGCCCACACGTTCGGCCATCAGCTTCCTCGCCGAAGCCGAAGACCACTATCAGGCCGGGCGTTTCAGGTCGGCGCTGGAGTCCTACGCGCGCGTCGCCGCGCTCGAACCGGAGAATGACGAACCGTTGCGCCAACAGGCCTGGCTTCAAATCTTGCTCGGTCACCCGGATAAGGGCATCGAGCTGGCAAAGGAAGCAGTCGCCCTGAAAGACAGCGCCCTGAACAATGCGATCCTCGCGATGGCGCTCGACTGGAGCGGCAAATACGATGAGGCGATGGAAATCGGTCTTTACGCCGTAGATCAGGACCCCCTCTCGCCCGAAGCGCACGCCATCCTGGCCGAAGTCTACGCCGACAAGAATAATTGGGCACGCGCCCTTGAAGAGGCCCAGAAAGCCGTCGAGCTCGACCCGGAGAACCCCATCGCCCTGCGCAACCTGGGCTACGTGCTGGACACCCAGGGGCGTCAGGAAGAGGCGCTCGAAACCCTCAACAAGGCCGCCGAGCTTGCGCCGAATCTGGGTTACATTCGCCTGACCGCGGGCAACGCCTATCTGGCGCTCAATGACATGGACGCCATGATCGCAGAATATGAGAAGGCCGTCGCCGCCAACCCCGATAACGCGGTCGCGCTGGATAAGCTGGGCCATGCCAGCGCCCTCGCCGAGGACCCCGACCGCGCCCTCTCCATCCTGAAAAAAGCCGTTGAGATGGACCCGGAGTTTGGCCTAAGCTACGCGCATCTGGCCCAGGTCTATTACACGCAACTCAACTGGGAAGCCGCCATCGAGAACTTCGATCAAGCGTTCAAGCTGGGCGTGGAGAACGAAGAGTTCTTCTACATCATGGGGCTGTCTTACTCATATCTCGATGACTGTGATAACGCGCTTAAATGGCTCAATAAGGCGCTGGAGCTCAATCCCGAATCCGCGCCGGTGCAACAGGCGATTCGGTACTGTTCATAATATCTATCCACCCCCCTTCGTAGTGGCGGCTTCAGCCGCTCCCCTTCGTAGTGACGGCTTCAGCCGTTAAATCAAAAGCAACGGCTGAAGCCGTCACTACGAAGGGGGGTGTAAGCTACTTCATCCACTGCGTGGGGAACCGACACGCCGCCCGCGTCGTCTCATGAAGGCGGCGCACATCTCCGATTTGAGACAGGGCGCACGATATGCTAGAATGGTCCCACATACGCGCCCGCCTCGATGGGCGCGCCCAGCACGTTTAGAGGTGAAAGAACCCATGCGACGTACCGCAGCCCTTTTGGTAGCGGCCATCACAGTTTTGATACTCGTGGCCGGCTGCACCCAGGTTGGGCCGGTTGCCACACCGGCGCCGCCCACAAAAACGCCCAAACCCACGTTCACACCGACCGTAGACGCGTCACCGACGCTTGAGATGTTCCCGACAGAGACACCGCTGCCGGAATCTCCTACACCTGAAGTGACGGCGACGCCCCAAGAAACTGCCACCCCGACCCCTGAGCCGATTCCGCAGTTCACTGCGTTGCGTAATGTCAACATCCGCAGCGGCCCCGGCACGAACTACGCGCGCATCGGCACGCTGGCCGGCGGGCAGAGCGCGGACGTGACCGGCTCGAACCCGGCGGGCGACTGGTATCAGTTCGACTACAATGGTCGGTCGGGCTGGGTATCCGCCGATCTGGTCAGCCTGAGCGGCAATTCCGAGGCCGTCGCGGTGGCCGAGAACATCCCGGCCCCGCCGCCGACCGCGCGCCCGCGACCGACCAATCCACCCGCGCCGCCTGCACCGCCGCCCGCGCCCGAACCAGTCCAACCGGCCCCGCCGCCTGCGCCGACGTATCCGTGGATGTTCGTTGAGGGCAGCGCCAGAGGCGCGCCCCAGTGCGGCGTCCCACACTTCAGCGGTCAGGTGCAATATCCGGACGGTGGGCCACAAAATGGTGTCTGCGTCTACATTGACTTTTACGGCCCGCGCCAGATCAAGTTTTCGGGCAGCGGCGGGCAGGGCGACGGCAACTGGGGCTTCAGCCCCTGTGGCGACGGCGCGTGTCAGGGCCCCATCAAGATCTACATCGTGGAATGTCCTTCCGGGATCGGCGATGGCGGCATCAACGCGGAGCAGATTGGCAGCCCGCCTGCGCCGAAATCCGATGTGTTCACAGCAACAATTACCGACAAGTGCGTTACCGGCGAGTGGACCAACATCGTCTTCCGCGGCAGGTGAACGCGGATTGAACCAACGATGGCATCGTGAGGAAAGGGCTTTCAAGTCAGCCCTTTCCTCTGAACCTCAATCACTAACTCGCAACTGAACGGCGCCGCCGTATGGCCCGCACCCAGCGAAGACGCTCCCGCCTCCCCGCCATCCTCGCAGTCCTGCTCACAGGGCTGCTTGTTTTCGTCGCGCTCAACAGTTGGCCGCGCGTCGACGCGCGCCTCTTTTCGTGGACGGGCGAGGAAAAGCTGTTCTCCCAACTCAAGGGCCTCTCCGACCTCGTCGCCGATGCGCTACGGCCGCGCCTGCACCTCGCCGGGGATACCCTCGTCGCGCCCGACGGACTCAGCCCCTATGGCGTCAACGTCTTCCTGAACGAAGAGGTCGAGCCGGCCAAACGGGAAGAGACCGTGCGCCTGGCGGCGGAGGCGGGCTTCCACTGGCTGCGACAAGAATTCCCCTGGCAGGACATCGAGATCCATGGCAAGGGCGATTTCGAGGATCGGCGCAACCTGCCCGCCAAGTCGGCGTGGGACAAGTACGATCAGATCGTTGACCTGGCCGAAAAATACGACCTGGAGTTGATCGTCCGCGTCAGCACGCCGCCATCGTGGAGCCGCGCTAAAGGCGATGAAGTCGGCACATTCGCCCCGCCCGACAATTACGAGGACTACGGGGATTTCGTCTACGCGCTGGTCAACCGCTACAAGGGGCGTATTAAGTACTACCAGATGTGGAACGAGCCGAACATCTATCCGGAGTGGGGCAGCTACCCCATCAGCCCGGAAGACTACACGGAACTCCTGAAGATCGCCGCGACGCGGGCGCGCGCGGCCGACCCGAACGTCGTCATCATTAACGGCGCGCTGGCGAGCACCATCGCCCTGCAACCCGCCGCGCCCGCGCCCACCAACGCCTTGAACGATCTGCTTTTCCTCCAGCGGATGTACGACGCCGGAGCCGCGCCCTATTTCGATATCGTGGCGATGCAAGGCTACGGGCTGTGGTCGGGGCCGACCGACCGGCGGATGCACCCACGCGTGATGAACTTCGGGCGACCCCAGTTCGTGCGCGACCTGATGGTCGCCAACGGCGACGCGGGCAAACCGATCTGGATCAGCGAGATGGGGTGGAGCGCCGTGCCGGATGACGTCGCCGACAAACGCTTCGGGCAGGTGACGTTGGAGCAACAGGCGCGCTATACGCCGTTAGCATACGAACGCGTCCGGCAGGAATGGCCCTGGGCGGGCGTGGTAAACACCTGGTACATGAAACGAGCCACCGACGAGTGGTTCCAGCAGGGCCGCCCCGAGGCGTACTTCCGCCTCGTGGACCCCGACTTCACGTTGCAGCCGGTTTATCTGAGCATGAAGGCATATATTACCGGCCGGCAGGCGGGTGTGACGCCATGAAACGCTCCCCGCGCGACGATCTCCTGCTCATCACGCTGCTGGCGCTGATCCTGGCGCTGGCCGCGGGGATTCGCTTCTACGCGCTCGGCAGCCAGAGCCTGTGGTCGGACGAGGGCAACAGCGCCGCGCTGGCCGCGCGCTCGCTGGGCCAGATCGCGCGCGACGCGAGCGGTGATATCCACCCGCCCCTGTATTACTGGCTCTTGAGCCTCTGGACGCGCTATTTTGGAAATAGCGAACTGGCGCTGCGGTCGCTCAGCGCTATCTTCGGCGTGGTGCTGGTCTGGGTGATCGCCGAGCTGGGCCGGCGCCTCTTCAGCCCGATCACCGGTCTGGCCGCGGGGTTCATCGCCGCGCTGGCCCCGTTCCAGGTGTACTACAGCCAGGAAGCGCGCATGTACATGCTGCTGGCGCTGGAAGCTGCACTCGCCATGCTGCTTTTCTGGCATTACCTGAAGGCGCATGAAGACGGCGAAAAGCCACGCATACGGTTTATCATCGGCGGTCTGTTAGTCGTCACCTGGATCGCCGGGCTATACACGCATTACTTCTTCCCCGTCATCATCGCCCTGCAAACCCTGCTTTTCCTCATCTGGCTCTGGTTGGATCGGGCAACACACGACGCGTGGCGAAGACTGTTACAATGGGCCGCACTGGTCGGGCTGGCGGGGCTGGCGTTTTTGCCCTGGGCGCTGCCCGCCTATCGCCAGATCGCCTCATGGCCTGCGCCGCCCGACCGGCCCGACTTGCTCACCGGCGTCGCCGCCGTCTTCGCCGAGCTAACCGTCGGCCCGGCCTCACTGTTGCGCGGCGCAAAGTGGGGGCCGTGGATCGTCGGCTTGCTGGCCGTGATCGGCGCGGCGGCGTGGCCCGTCAAAGCCGAACCGGAGGCGCGCGCGACGCGTGTATTGCGTTATCTCGTCACGCCCGCCTGGGCGCTGATCCCGGCCCTTGCCCTGTTGGCGCTGGGTCTGTATCGCGAAGCCTATCTCAAGTTCCTGCTCATCTCCAGCCCGGCCGTTTCGCTGTTGCTGGCGCGCGCCGTCGTGGGGCCGGCAAGTTGGCTCCAGGCGCGCGAGCAACGAGCGACCGCGACGGAATCAGGTTCATCATCCGCAGCGCAGTTCTTGATTCCTCTCTGGATCGTTGTTTCTCTGGCCCTCGTCGGCGGCGTCTCGGGCGCGGCGCTCTACCGCTATTTTACCAATCCGGCGGCCTTCCGCGACGACTATCGGGGCATCGCGCGCTTTATCATGGCAACGGGCCACCCCGGCGACGCGATCGTGCTGGACGCGCCGGGCCAGTTGGAAGTTTTTGACTACTATTACGACGGTGACTTACCAGTCTACGCCTTACCGCGCCAGCGCCCGCTCGACCCCGCGGCGACTGCCGAAGATCTACAGAAGCTGCTCGATCACGAAAAACTCTATGCCATATACTGGGGCGCGCCAGAAGCCGATCCCGATGGCGTGATCGCAAACTGGCTGGATACCCGCGGCTACAAGACGCTCGATCAGTGGCGCGGCGATGTGCGGATGACGGTCTACGTGATGCCCGAACAGCGCCCGCCGGACGAGCAGCAGGCCGACCTCGACCTGCGCTTCGGCGACGACATTGCGTTGGTTGACTATCAAGGTTGGAACCTGGCCCCTGCTGCCGGTGAGGTCACGCAGATGCAATTCAAATGGCGCGCCCTCCAGTCACCGGAAAACCGCTACAAGGTCTTCGTGCAACTGCTCGACCCGCGTGACCAGGTTGTGGCACAGCTCGACGCCGAGCCGGGCGGCGGCAGCCGGCCCACAAACACCTGGCAAGCCGGCGATGAAATCGTGGACAATCACGGCTTGTTGATCCCGCCCGGGACGCCGCCTGGCTCCTACCGGCGGATCGTCGGCCTGTATGACATCGAAACGCTGGAACGCCTCCAATTGCCCGACGGCGCGGATCATCTGGCGTTGCCGCCGATCACGGTGTCGCGCTCTACCACACCCCCCGCACTTGAGGCGCTTCAAATGCAGCATCCCGACCGCTTCGATTTCGGCGGCATCTCGCTGCTCGGGCATGACCGCTATAAGCGCGGCTTCGGCCACGCACCGGAAACACCGTTAAATCCGGGCGAGCTGTTACATTTGGCCCTTTACTGGCAGGCCAATGTGCAGCCCCGCGCCGACTGGTGGATGGACCTGACCCTGACGGATCGGGGCGGCATGATCGTATCGCAGTTACAGGCCCCACTTGCGGGCGAAACCTATCCGACGCGCGTGTGGGATCAGAACGAGATCGTGCGCGGCGATCACGACCTGTTGCTGCCCGCCGATCTTGCCCCCGGCCAGTATCGTCTGAGTCTCACCCTCCTGCCGGACTTTGACACCCCCGCCGGTACAGCCTATCTTGGTGAAATCGAGGTCAAAGCGCCGTAAAGTAAGACGAAGGTGCAACGCACTTCAGAAGTGCGTTGCACCTGGTCACAACGCGGCTTTCCCCTTGTGGTCTTCTGGACACCAGCCCCCAGATATGGTAGGCTTGCCGCATGAACCTCGAAACTTTGGTCGTCGGAGCATTGCAGGTTAACTGCTACGTTCTCGGTTCTCAAGAGATGCAGAGCGCCGTGGTCATTGATCCCGGTGACAATCTGCGCGCCATCCTGGCCTTGCTCGAACGCCGCAACTGGACAGTTGATCGTATCATTGCCACGCACGGCCATTTCGATCACCTGCTTGCCGCCCGCGCCCTGCAGGAGGCCACCGGCGCGCCCTTCTTCATCCATGAGGGTGACGTTGCGCTGCTGGCTAAAATGCAACCAACCAGCATGGCCTGGCTGGGCCACGACCCGGGCGACCCCCCGGCGGTGAGCGGCTATCTCGGAGACGGAGCGACGGTGGAGGTTGGGGAACTGGCGCTTGAGATTCGCGCGACGCCTGGCCATTCCGCCGGCGGGATCACGCTCGTGGATCACGCCGCGCGCCGCGCGTTCACCGGCGACGCGCTCTTTCGGGGTTCCATCGGGCGCACCGATCTCGATGGCGATTTCCCGACCCTGCTGGAAAGCATTCGCACACAGATTTTGACCCTTCCCGACGATTACGCGGTGCTTTCAGGGCATGGCCCCACCAGCACCGTGGGCGAAGAACGGACATCCAACCCGTTTCTGGTTGGATCCGCGCACCAACCAACCCAACTCTAAACGACGACCGCAGGCCGACCGATGGCATCGTTTCGCATTCCTGTCGCTATGGCCTCCGAGATTGTCTCTCACGCGCGCGCCGGGTATCCCGAAGAGGTTTGCGGCATCATCTCGGGCCGCGACAACCAGGCAGTCACCCTTTATAGAGGACGCAACGTGTCGCCGAAGCCACGCGTCGCCTATGAACTCGATGTGGATACCCTGGCCTTGCAAATCAGCTTCGACACGGCGGGGCTTGAGCTGGCCGGCATCTATCACTCGCACCCGAGTGGGCCTGAGACGCCTTCCACAACCGACATTGCCCAGGCATATTATCCCGATGCCGTATATATCATTTGCAGTCTTGCCGATCCGACGCGACCCTCGTTGCGCGGATTCCGGCTCGACGATGGCAAAGTCAGCGAAGTTAAGCTCGTGACCTCGTGATTCGTGGTCGATCTTGTAACCAAAGTCCTGGACGAAACGCTTACGAACCGATAGAATGCCTGTCTACCTCTTCACAGCGTTATGCGCTTGTCTTTACAGGATGGTATGGTAGCAAACGTAGAAACTTCGCGCATCATCGTGACGAAAATCCTTGTCCCGCGCAAGCGACAAGGCATTTTTCATCGGCCGCGCCTGACAGACTTCCTGCATGACCAGGTAGAACGCAAACTCATCCTGATCTCCGGCGCGCCGGGTTGCGGCAAGACCTCACTACTGATTGACTTTGCACACAACACCGATCTCCCCGTGTGCTGGCTCGCCCTCGACGAAACGGATCGCGATGCGACCACCCTTTTCGAATATTTAATCGCATCCATCAAACAGCGTTTCGCGACCTTTGGCGAGCGTTCGCAGGCGCTGTTGCGCGGCATGGCCGGCGCGGTTCTCGATGCGCAGTCTATGGTGACGGTGCTCGTCAACGAAATCTATGACACCATCCCCGAATATTTCCTGCTGATCGTTGATGATTATCATCTGGCAGAAAGCAGCCAGGCCGTGCAAATCTTCTTCGATCTGTTACTGCGCTACCTGCCGGAGAACTGCCACATCCTGCTGGCAAGCCGCACCATGCCTGCGTTGCCATTGGTTCGCCTCGCGGCTTATCAAGAGATCGCCGGCCTGGGTACGGCGGACCTCAGCTTTACCGCCGAGGAGATTCAAGGGCTGTTCCAGAATCAGTATAATCTCTATCTGCCGGATGATACCGCGGAGGGGCTGGCTCGCGAATCGGATGGGTGGATCACCGGGATATTGCTCACCGCACAGACCTTCTGGCGCGGCCTCGTGGAAAACCTGGCCCGCGTGCGCGGCACCCCCGAACAGATCTTCGAGTATCTCGCACGTGAAGTCTTCTCCCAGCAGCCCGCTGAAATCCGGCGCTTCCTCCAGGATTCTTCCGTCCTCCGCCAGTTGAACCCGGATGTCTGCGATCAGTTCCTCGGTATCCGAAATTCACGGGACCTCATCGAGTGGATCGAGCAGCGCAACCTGTTCCTGACCCGGCTCGAAGGGCCGGGCGCATGGTATACGTACTCCGGTTTGTTCCAGGAATTTCTTCAAGCGCGCTTGCAACGCGAAAGGGAATCCGATTTCCGCGCCCTTCATGCCAAAGCGGCATTGCTCTTCGAAGAGCGGGGCCAGACCGATGACGCGATCTATCACTGGTTTCAGGCGCAGGATTTCGCGCACGCCGGTCAATTGGTGGAATCGGCCGCCCCGGCGATGTTTCAGGCGGGGCGTCTGGAGACGCTGCGAAGCTGGCTCGACGACCTGCCCTCCGACATCTTAAATCGTTCCGCCGAAATGCTCGTGACGCGGGCGCGTATTCATATCATCCGCGGCGAGATTCCCCTGGCGCGCCAGGCGCTGGAACGCGCTGTCGAAAAGTTCGAGACGTCGCCCAGCCCCAGAGGGCAGGCGATGGTGCTGATCTATCAGAGCGCCATCGCAACCCGCGAAGGCAAGTATCAGGACGCCGTAGATGCCTGCCAACGGGCGATGAACCTATTGGATGGCCGGGATGTACAGTTAAGCGCGGAAGCGCATCGCAAGCTGGGCCAGGGCCTGTTGGGTCTGGGACAGCTCGATCAGGCGCATCAGGAGTTAGGGCGCTCTCTGGTGCTCTATGAGCGGCTGTCCAGCTCGTATAATATCGCTACGGTGCACCAGGAGCTAGGCGTTTGCTTACATGCGCTTGGCAACTCAACCGGCGCCGACTTGCACTACATTAAATCGCTGGCGCTGTGGGAACAGATCGGCAACGGCGCGGCCCTCGCGAATGTGCTGAACAGCATGGCCGTAAACCACCACCATCGCGGTGAATATGACCAGGCGCTAAGCCTCTTCGAGCAAGCCCTCTCGCGCGCACGTGAAGCCGCCGAGGTACGCTTCGAAGGCTACGTTCTGGCCGGCATGGGCGACGTACAGCGCGATCTCGGCAATTACGCCGTCTGTCAGAACCTTTATAGCGCCGCCCTCGATCAGGCCAGCCGTGTGGGCGACGGCTTCCTGACCGTGTATGCCCTGGATGCGCTGGGGAACACCTCGCGATTGAAGCAGGATTACGCCTCGGCCGCAGGGCTGCTGCGCCAGGCGCTGGCAGAAGCCGAAGAGCATCACTCCGGGCGCGAGATTGGTTTCGTGGAAACTTCGCTGGGCGCATTATTCAGTGACAGCGGCGACACGGCTGAGGCGCTGGAACATCTGGATCGCGCGCACGCGTTGCTCGCACCGACCGGCGCAAGGGCTGATCTGGCGCGCGTCTGTTTCCACTCGGCCAAAACACATTATCACATGAAGCACCGGGATGAAGCGCTCAACAGCCTGCAATGCGCCGTTGATCTGGCCTATCAAGCCGGCATTGATCAGTTTCTCATCGTCAGTGGCGTACGCGCCCTGCCCCTGCTCCGTTATGCGGCCCGACGGCTTAACGATCCGCGCATCGAACTGTTGCTATCCCGCATCGAGGCGTTCCGTAACACGTTGAGCAAAACACCCGGAAACGGCGAAGCCCCGGAAGTTGACCGCGAGCCGAAGCCGGCATTGGAAATCCGCGCGCTGGGGCCGGGCATCGTCTATCGAGATGGTGTGTCGTTGAGCCCGTCAGACTGGGGTTCGGCGCAGGCCCGTGAACTGTTCTTTTACCTGCTGGACAATCCGAATCGCAGCAAGGAACAGATCGGTGACATCTTCTGGCCGGATCACTCGCCCTCCCGCATGACCAGCATCTTCCACGCGACCCTCTATCGGGTTCGCCGCGCCGCAGGGAAAGACTGTATCCGCTATAACGGCGAACGCTACGCCTTCAACACCGATCTTGACTATTCGTATGACGTACAACAGTTCGAAGCGCTTTCCGCCGAAGCGGATCGGATCGAGCCGCTTTGTGAAAGATCCAGCCGGGATTGTAGCGAAGCGATTGACCTGTACATGGGCGATTTCCTCGAAGACATTTATTCCGATTGGGCATTCGCCCACCGGGAAAGACTGCGCCAACGGTATCTGATGGCTGTTTCACGCCTGGCGGCGTTCTATGCCGAACAAGGCGACCATCGCCAGGCGGTTCAGTTCTGCCGCAAAGCGCTTGAGCATGACGAATTCTGGGAAGATTCTCACCGGCAACTCATGCTTTCGTACGCGGCGCTGGGTCAGCGATCGCAGGCATTACAGCATTATGAGAAGCTGGCCGCGCTTCTCCTGCAAGAACTCAACACCGCGCCATCCGCAGAAACCACCTCCGTCTACCTCCGGATCCGAAACGGGAAACATTAAGAGACATTAACATTAATTCGTCTCTTTCTCGCTTCACGTTCATAGCCGCGTTCATAGGCACATGTTATAAAGAATACAGTGTAGTCTTGACGGGCTCTAATCGTCCCCGACAAGAGCGCACAAGTGGCCCCGGCAACATCGCCCACATTTTGAAGATCCCGGGGCCCTTTCTTTCCAACCCTACAAGATTTAATTTAACTATGGAGGAGTCTCATGAAAGTTTCTGTCAGGCCCGAGCTCGTCAAGGTCGTCTTCATCATCATCACGCTGATCTTGCTGGCCATGTCCGTCGGCGCGCCGAACGCAATCGGGTGGCCGCAGGCCTTCCTGTTCTAAGAATCAGGTTGCCTCACCTGAAGCCCGGCTTCATTGCCGGCCCGGTGATCGTGACAGAGGACTTTGAGCAACAGCGCTTTTTCAACAGCTTGAGCAGGTGCAAATCTGCCAGGGTCGCCCTGTGATCCTAGTTGCGGCAATCATCGTCAGCCTGCTCATCGCGGTGCTGCGTGGGGGAAAACTCTCGCGGCTGAGCCGTATCGAGTTTCGGAGCGCATGGCTTATTCCCCTTGCGTTTCTGATGCAGATATTCGTGGTCTTTATCCCTGGCGGAAAGACCACGGGGTTGAGCGACCCGGCGGCGCTGTTGGTGCTCACATCTTACCTGGTGCTTGTGATAGCCGT
>JBBQRS010000089.1:0-19644 GCA_038214535.1 Anaerolineae bacterium | reverse complement strand
GTGCGAGCAGACCGCCGCCTATACCGTTGCGGATTGCGAACGGCTGGTGGAAACCGTCAAGCGTACCGGCAAGGCCTACATGATGGCGGAAAACTACACCTACTTCGACTACATTCAGAAGTGGAAGAAGTTGATTGATGCTGGTAAGCTGGGGAAGATTCACTACGCCGAAGGCGAGTATCTGCACGAAATCACGGACTTGTTGGTAGACCCGAAAACCGCGAGCGCCAATGGCGCTATACCCGCGCGCCGATCTGGTATTGCGCGCACTGTCTCGGGCCGCTGCTCACCCTGATGGATGACCGCATCGTGCGCGCCACGGGTGTGCAGACGGGGCTGAACAAATATCCCGGCGAGACGATTGCCTATCTCGACATGGAAGTGGGGTTGTTCCAGACCCAGAAGGGCGCGGTGATCAAGATTCTGCGCAGCCAGGCCGTCGTCCGTCACCCCGACATGGTGTGGTATACCCTCTACGGCACCAAAGGTTTCGTCGAAAACGGTCGCGGTGCGGGCTGGGGCGAGACCACGGGTTATCTCTATCTTGAGGATGAGATGCCCAAACATCCCGGCGCGCAGGTCACGACGTGGAACACCGTTGACGTGACGGCCCCGCCTGAGGCGCACAGCGGCGGTCACGGCACAAGCGAGTACTACATGGTGCGAGACTTCATCTCGGCCATTCAGCGTGGCGTCCAGCCACCGATTGACGTCGTGCGCGCTGTGGATTTCACCATTCCCGGTCTGATCGCCCACGAATCGGCGATGCAGGGCGGCGTCTGGCTGGACGTGCCGCTGCTGGGCTAGGCCACACGGCTGTGAAGGCCTTTAGCGCGGGATTGTTAGCGAAGAGTCAGCGATGGTTTATAGCCTGAAAGTCGTTATGGAGGAGGTGAGATAATTCAAAACTCAGTTGAATCCGGCCAGATAGGTAACGCATCGTAAGCAATGGACCGAGGTCCAGCTCGAAAAGGAGAAGACGAAATGAAGTCCGAAATCTCTCGCCGTGCGTTTCTGAAGCTCGCTGTGAGCTCAAGTGGGATCATGGCGCTGGCAGCCTGTGCTGCCCCGGCCGCACAACAACCTGCTGCGCAAGAACCTGTTGCTCAAGAACCTGCTGCCCCCGAAACCGAAGTCACAACCGCGCCGCCCCCGGCGTCGACTGAAGAGACCAGCATCGAAATGTGGGTGCAGGAAATTTCTATCCCCCCTCAGAAGGCGGTCGCCGAAGACTGGATGGCACAGAACCCCGGCTACGTGATCAACTTTGTGCCGACAAACTTCGCCGATACGACTACCAAGTTGCTGGCGAGTATTGCCGCCGGCAGCGGCGCGCCTGATATTGCCTTCGAGGAGTATAGCTCCATGATGAATTTCACCTTGCGTGGAGGTAACGGCATCTCGGATGTAAGCCCGATGATATCCGAACGCAAGGACGAATGGCTGAAATGGTGCCTTGATCTTGTGACTACAGAGGAAGGCAAGATACTGGGTATACCGACCGATATTGGCATTGCAGCCAACTTCTATAGTCGCGACGTTTTCGACAAGGCCGGCATCAAGAGCGACCCCGAAAGCGTTGCGGCCGCTACGGCTACCTGGGATGACTACCTGGTCGCAGCAGAGGCCGTGAAGGAAGCGGGCGATCAATGGATGTTGGCCAACGCCTCGGAACTCTTTGAGGTATTCAGGCAGCAGCAAGGCCAGGCATACTTCGATCAGAATGGCGAACCCATCGTCAACACGGAGCCCTTCGTCAACGCAGCCGCCTATGCCCAGGACTTTCGGAAGCGCGGGCTCGACGCAAACGTGTCGATCTGGGGGAATGAGTGGGGCGATATGATGGTGAAGCGCGTCATCGGCGCCTATCCCTACGCGGCGTGGTGGGACATTATCCTCCACGGATACACGCCAGATAGCGCCGGCAAGTGGGGCGTTGCGCCCCTTCCTGGTGGTGCAAACGCTAACTTCGGCGGTTCCTACTTTTTGATACCCGATCAATCGAAGAATAAAGAGGCTTCCTGGAGTTATATTAGCTACTGTGTGGCCTCTCTGGAAGGTATCGAAAAGTATCTGAAGGGTGGAGCGGGACTCTGGTTGCCTGGTTGGAAGGAAAGTTATCAGCTACCTGTTTTCACGGACCCTGATCCGTTCTATGGTGATCAAGCTTGGCTCGGCATCTTTACCGAGAATGCGGATAACGTGCCTACGATTTACCAGACCCTGAACGATTCAGTGGCTGTTCAGGCCGTGACAGAGGCGCTGGCGCGTGTGCTGGACGAGGGTGAAGATCCTCAGAAGGCCTTCGATGACGCCAACGTGGCGATCAAAGAACAGATCGGCTAGCGCGATTTCCGGCCCTCGACAGGCATAGCGCGCCTGTCGGGGGCGTTGGAGCTCCCTGCGAGAAAAACCCATGGATAATTCCGTAGAAGCACCCCAGGCGTCTCCACGATCGGTTGAGTCCACGGCGACTTACGGGCAATCCGCGCGCCATAGCTGGCGCGCGATCAAGCGTAACCGGTGGGCCTATCTCTTCATCTCGCCGTTCTTCATCCTGTTTCTGGTGTTCGGGATCTTTCCCCCGCTGTACTCGTTATTCCTGAGCTTCCATCAATGGGACATCATGAGTCCGATGAAAAGCGTGGGATTTGCCAACTATGCCCGTGTCCTGTCCACCAGCCTTTTCTGGAAAGCGTGCCTGAATAACTTCATTTTCATCTTAATGGCCAGTCTTCCCGGACTTCCGCTGGCCCTCTTCATCGCTTTTCTCCTGGATCGGTTCATCTCGCGCGGCCGTAATCTTTACCTGGCCGGCATATTCTCGCCTGTGGTTACATCTGTTGTGGCAGTTTCGCTTGTTTTTTCGGTACTGTTCGATAAGCGCGGTCTGGTGAATGCCGGTCTCCAGGCGGTCGGTTTGGAGCCGATCATGTGGTTGCTTCGTCCCTGGCCCATGAAAGTCACGCTGGCAATCCTGCTTATCTGGCGCTGGCTGGGGTGGAACGTCGTCCTGTACCTTGCGGGTCTCCAGTCCATATCTGCCGAACTCTACGAGGCGGCACGCGTGGATGGTGCGACCACAATGCAATCTTTCATGCGTATCACGCTCCCACTCATTCGCCCGACCCTGCTTTATACGGCTATCCTTTCCGGCATTGGCATGTTGCAACTCTTTGCGGAGCCTTTCTTGCTAACGAGCGGTCAGGGCGGCGCCGGCCTGGGGGGCCGGGGTAACTCCCTGTTGACGATGTTCATGTATCTCTACAACAGCGCATTCCGTCAGTTCCAATTTGGTTATGCGGCTGCCGTCTCGTATGTGATGTTTGTGCTCATTCTGATGCTCAGCATGGTAAATCTCAAGTTCTTCGGTAGAGCTGCGGACGAATAGTGGAGGCCGATGATGGCGCGAAGTGTAACGCACTATTTGAGGTTGCACCCCGGCACGGTGATGGTGTACGTCGTACTGGGTATCATGACTTTGGTGATCGTTTTCCCATTCTACTGGTTGACGATCTCGGGCACGCACTCGCTCAGCGGATTGATGGGGCGCTTCCCACCCCCCTTGTGGTTCGGAGGAGAATTCTGGGTCAACCTTCAAGCAATTCTGAACCGGGTGCCGTTCTTTCGCAGTTATGCCAATAGTCTTTTCATCGCGATCACATCCACGATCACCCAGCTCTTCTTTTGTTCGTTGGCCGGCTACGCGTTCGCGAAGTACGATTTTCCTGGCCGCAAGCAGTTGTTCTTCATGCTTCTGGCGACGATGATGCTCCCTGCGGCTCTGTCGTTCGTCCCGTGGTATATCATGATGGGAAAGTTTGGCTGGATAAACAGCTTTCGAGCGCTGATTATCCCCGGCATGGCCCCGGCTTTCGGCATCTTTTGGCTGCGTCAGGTCATTATCCAGACCGTACCTGATGAATTATTGCATGCTGCCAGGATTGATGGCGCGGGCGACTTCGGAATTTACGCACGGATCGTGCTGCCTGTGATTCTACCGGGTCTCGGCGCCCTGGGTATCATGACTTTCATGAACGCCTGGAATGACTATATCGGGCCACTCATCATTCTGAGCGACGTGAAGAAATTCACGCTTCCGCTAATGGTTGCCAACCTCTCGGGATGGGGAGGCAGCACGGTCCACCTGCAACTCCTCGGCGCTGCTCTGGCCACAGTGCCGATGTTGGTCGTTTTCTTCTTTGCCTCGCGTCAATTTATTTCGGGCATGATGGCCGGCGCTTTGAAGGGCTAGATGACGACGGATTCCGACTGGCTGCGTACGCGTGCCCGCTTCGAGGCGTGGTGGGAGGGTGAACTTCTGGATCGTCCCATCATTCAAGTCACCGCGCCGCGTGAACCCGTCGCATTGGCGTCGCCGCCTGATGACGAGCAGGAATTACTCAAGTGGTTCACCGATCCGGCTCAGGTTGTAGATCGGGTGCAGCGCGAAGTTGTAGAGACGTATTATGCGGGCGACGCCTTCCCGCTGGTCTTCCCGGTTTCGGGGAGCCTGGCAGCGATCCAAGCGGCGTATCTGGGATGTCCTTACCACGTGCAACCCATCAGTAACAGTGGTTGGGCTGAGCCCATAATACACAGTTGGGACGAGGCGCCGCAGATAAACGTAGACCCTGACAACTGGTGGTGGCAGCGATCTCAGGTCCTTCTTGAACTTGCCGCGCAAAGAAGCCTGGGCAATTATACGGTCGGCATCCCGGATCTCCAGGGAGGCGGTGAAATTTTGGCCCTTCTACGGGGCGCTGAACGCCTCGCCATGGATCTGCTGGATCATCCTGATTGTGTCCTGCCCGCAATTGAGCAAATTAATCACGCCTGGCTTTATTACTATCAAAGATGTTTCGAGATCATCCACACCTATGGGGAAGGTTGGACGGATTGGCTGGGAATCTGGTCCGATCAGCCGGCGGTCACTGTTGAATGTGACTTCAATGCCATGATCTCGCCCCGGATGTTCGACCGCTTCTTTATGCCGGCGGTAGAGCAGCAGTGCGCCTGGATTGGACGCACCATATTCCATCTGGATGGCCCCGGGGCGCTGACACATCTGCAAACACTTCTTGGATTGCCAGGCCTCAATGGCATTCAGTGGGTGCCTGGCGCGGAATCAGCACAAATGACCGAGTGGATTCCCCTGCTTCAAACTATCCAGGCGGCCGGCAAGCTGCTTGTGTTAAGTTGTGAACCCTGGGAAGTGAACACACTATTGACTGAACTCCGACCCGAGGGTGTGCTGTTGCAGACTCGCTGCAGCTCCCCCGCCATGGCGGATGAACTTATGAGACAGGTAGACACGACATACGGCGTCAGGCCCACGCTGCATGAGCATGACGATCCGAAATTTTGCCTCTGAAGGAGGAAATTATGCTTAGAGTTGGCTTTGGGGAGGTGGACATCACGCCGGCGGCCGGGTATGCCCGAGCCGGTATGCCTTCCCCACAAAAGGGGGAAGGCACGGCCTGGCCGCTCATGGCGCGCGTCGCCGTGTTTGATGACGGCATAGAGCAGGTCGCGATCGTCGCTCTCGACTTGCTTTTCTTGAACGCGCAGACCGTAGCCGACTATCGTCAGGCGATGACGGCGGGCACACGGTTACTCCCGTCTCAGGTGATGATTACCTGCACTCACACCCATTGGGCGCCGCACATGACGGCGATCATGGACGAAGACACCGCCTTTGACTACCTGGATTTCGTCCGGCTCCGGCTGACCGCAGCGACTACCGAGGCCCTGGCGAATCTCAAACCGGCCCGGCTAAAGGTCGCCGGCATTGATGCGGACGGCTGGGCATTCAATCGCCGGCCCATCTATCGCACGTCGCAGGGCGAACAAGTCGGCACTCAGGGGCCGCACTGGATTCCCGACTTTGTGCGGATGGAAGGACCTGCCGATCCTCAACTACAGATCCTGATGGCGGAAGGGATGGACGGCGCAGTGCTCGGTGGGCTTGTGAACTTCACTTGCCACACCACGGTCGGGCCTGACCAATCGGAGTACTCGGCGGACTATCCAGGGCCGCTGGTTGCCCGCCTGGCCGAGCGTTATGGCGGCGTGTTTGGATTCTTGCAGGGCTGCGCCGGGAATGTCTGGCAGGTTGATATGTCAGCAGCTCGCCCACAGGTGGAACACGGCACAGCCTATACCCGCAAAATGGGCGAGGCGTTGGCCGACAAGGCCAGCGAGGCGCTTGAATCTGCAAGAACTGTGGATGCGCCACAAATCCGGGTTGCGAGCGAGACCCTGCACATTCCGCAACGCCGCCCGACGTCGGAACAGGTTGCGCAGGCGAAGTGGTTTCTGGAGCAACGGCCGGAAGACGTGGACTTGCACGCGCAGCATCAACGCATGTACGGGCGCGAGTGGACTTTCTGGCGCAACTGGGAGAACCTGGATCAACCCGAGGCGTATGAATCCGCGCTCTGGCAAGAGGATTGGTTCGCCCGTGGCACGCTCGGCATGTGGGAATGGCAGCGTCGTGTGGGGACGCGTGAACTCGTCGAGGATGTCGAAGTCCAGGTCATGGCAATCGGCGACGTCGCCCTTGTCGCGTATCCGGCTGAGTACTTCGTGGAGTTCGGCCTGCGCACCAAGCATGACTCCCCGTTTGCCAGCACGTTTGTGATGGAGTTGGGCAATGGGTGGCACGGCTATGTCCCCACGACGGAGGCCTTCGCACACGGCGGCTACGAGGCGCGCTTTGGCGACGCCAGCCGGCTCGTGCCTGAAGCCGGTGATTCGATGTGCGCGACGGGCCGGCGCTTGCTGCGCAGGCTCGCAGACTAATTTAACTTACTTAAGGAAAGGCCATCATGTCAGACAACTTGACCCCGTTCACTCTCTCTTGGGATGATAACGTCCCGGTAGATATTTCTTTCGTGTTCGCGCACGAACAACCGGCCGGCAAGCACGGCTTCTTGCGCGCGGCAGGCGATAAGCTGATGTTTGCGGATGGCATGGAGGCGCGCTTCTGGGGGACAAACTTCAACAGCGGCGCGAACTTCCCGCCTCACGATTACGCCGAAATGGTCGCTCGCCGCCTGGCTAAGTTCGGCGTGAACATCGTGCGCACGCATCAGATGGACGCGGAGTGGGCGACGCCCAACCTGTTCCAGTTCAATCGGGCGCAGCCGAAAGATCATACGCGGACCCTTGATCCGGAGAGCCTCGACCGTCTCGACTATCTGATCTACTGCCTGAAGCGCGAGGGCATCTACCTCTATCTGGACCTGCTGACCTATCGCCAGTTTCGGCCCGGCGACGGTGTGGATGCGGTTGACGAATTGCCTCAGGCCGCCAAGCCCTACCTCTACTTTGACCGGCGCTTGATCGAACTGCAAAAGGAGTTCAACGAAGCGCTCTGGACGCATGTCAACCCCTATACCGGGCTGGCCTATTGTGACGATCCGGGGATCGCGCTGAGCGAACTGGTCAACGAAAGCGATTTCTTTGCCAACCCGGTCACGCTGGAACCGTATCGCACGCGGTTAGAAACCCGTTATCTCGCGTGGCTAGACGAACAAGATCTGCCGCCCCCGGCGCTGCCTGTAGATTTCCGCACACCGGATGCGCAACTGGCCGGGTTTTTGGTCACGGTGATGCAGGATTATTACACCGAGATGATCGCGCACCTGCGCAAGATCGGGGTCAAGATACCGATCAACGGCACCAACTGGTCTATCAACCTGGGCGTTACAGCGGCGCAAAGCGTGGTGGACTTTTCCGATTCACACGTCTACTGGAACTTTCCCTTGTGGGAGAGCGCCGGGACGAGCACGCAGCCCATGGTGAAGGCCTATCGCAATGCGTTTGCAACGCTTTCGTTGGCGCGCCTAGCGAACAAGCCGTTCTTCGTCTCCGAGTGGGACCACGCCTGGCCCGACGAATGGCGCGCCGAAAGCCCCTTGGCCTATGCGGCGGTCGCGGCGTTCCAGGGCTGGAGCGGCCTGACGATTCACACCTATCGCTACAGCACGTGGCCCGCGGAAGATCGGTTGGGCGGCGGCGCGGAGACCATCAACAGTATCACCTACCGCAATCATTTCGATGCCGGTAATGACCCCGCCAAGTTCGGCCTGTGGCAACACGCCGCGCTGATCCTGCGCCGCGGCGACGTGCGCCCCGCCGAAGAAGGGACGACGGTGTGGCTCGACGATGACCCGGCGCAATGGCTGCTGAAGAAGCCGGATGACGTGGCTGTGCTGGCTGCCGCCCCGGAATATCAGAAGCTCACCATCAGCCTACCCGAGGCCCGCGATGAGCAAGCGACGACCATCTGGGGCGCGGTGGAGCCAATGATCGCGGAGACCGAAAGTGAGGTGGCCGCCGACACCGGCGAACTGTGGCGAAGCTGGGAAAAGGGCTATGGCTGGATAGATACGCCGCGGACCAAAGCCGCGTATGGCCTGCTGGGGGCCGCCGGCCCAATTCAGCTTTCCGGGCTGGATCTGGAGTCGGCCACCGACTTCGCGACCATCGCGCTCAGTTCCCTGACCGATGAACCGCTCGAACGCTCCGATTCGATGCTGCTGACGGCGGTCGGTCGCTCGGATAACACGGGCGCGGCCTACGACGAGGCGCACACCCGGCAGTTGGACTTCGGCCACGCGCCCGTGCGCATCGAACCGATTCAGGCGAAGATTCGCCTCAAGACGGATCGCCCCAACCTTAAGGTGATCGTCATCAGCCAGCACGGGGAATTCGTGACAAAGCTCCCTACCAAGTATGCAGATGGCGTGCTTAGCTTTGAGATTGGCCCGCAACCGTCCTGGAATCCGTCTACGATCTACTACTTAATTCGAGTTTGAGGAGGAAGTTGCTACTGTGGAAGCATTGAAAGCTGGATATGTCTCACTGGGCACCGAGTTCTACGTGCCGGATCGTCTGCTGGCGATCTCGGCGGACGCCGAACGCCAGATCACGGAGGCCGGCATCGAGTTGGTGCGCACCGACCCCGTTTTCGCGTTGGGCCAAGAGGCGCGCGCCATCGAAGAGTTGAAGGCCCAGCCGTGGGATTTCCTGATCGTGAACGTGATCAACTGGATTGATCCGCGCGCGGCCTCGAGGATTCTCTATGAGTTTCGCAACGAGCCGATCGTCCTTTACAGCAAGGGCGGCTTCACTGAGGGCGATACGCTGATCTCGCCCGCCGCCGGCGCGGGTTCGACGGCGCTGCGCTATCCGATGGAACTGTGGGGCATCAAGTACAAGTATCTCTTCAACGCGCCGGATACGCTCATGGATGTGGCGGGGATCGTCAAATTCGGGCGGGCGGCGCGGGCCATGAAGCGCCTGCGCCACGCGCGCGTGGGCATCGTGGGCTTCAATGATATGGGGCTGTACACCACCGGATTCAACGTGACGAAGCTGCGCGGCGTCACCGGCGTCGAGGTGGAAAGCGTGGACATGCTGCAACTCGAACGGCGCATGAACGCGCTGGACGCCGACATGGTACGCGCCGAAACAACCCGTGTCACCGCTGACTGGGAGTATCCGCTAGGTGAGCCTTCTGCGGATGCGATGGATCGCTCGATTCGCCTCTATCTGGCGACGGTGGATATCTGCAAAGAGAAGGGTTTCGAGGCGATCTCGTACAAATGTGTCGAGGGGCTGCCGGCGCACATGGGCGTGGTGCACAGCGTGCCTTCTGCCCTCACGGCGACGGCGGGTTATCCCTACGTGGATGAGGATGACGTTGGCAACCTGGTGGCCGAGCTGATGCTCAAGTACATCTCGGGCGAGCCGGTCACCTTCCTCGAACACTACGAGCATCACCCGGAATGGATCCTGCTGGGGGTTGACGGTTTTATCCCCTTACAGATGATCCAGGGCCGGCCCATGGTCAAACCGATCTCCACCGTCTTGCTCGAGGGGCTGGTCTTCTGCTCTCGGATGCAGACCGGGCGACTCACGCTCGCCTGCCTGTCTGAGGACAACGCGGGCTACCGGATGCACCTTGCGACCGGCGAGGGCAAGGATCCGCCGCAATGGGTTGAGATGGGCGTGCCGCTGCCGTCGTGGCCCAGCGTCAAGTTTTATCCCGACGGCAGCGTGCGCAGTATCCTGGATCACGTCCAGTCGCAGCACTTCGCGGCCGTGTTGGGCGATTATGCGGACGAGATGCTCGATCTCTGTTATCTGCTGGACATCAAGACCGTCACTGATTGCTAGACTGCACACTGAACCGATCAGGCGTGTTATCCTGAATAGTTTGCAAAGCAGATTTTTATCACCCCGCGGAGTGCACATCTGAAGATGCGCACTCCGCGGGAGTATCATAATGATAAAAACCATTTTACAGACTACTGAATGATCGAACGACGAAGAGAGGATGCCGTGAACGGAACTGACTTACGTGTTGAGAAGCTGTTTACGCGTGACGAAAACGCCGTGGTCATCGCGATTGACCACGGCTATATGGACGGTCCTATTCCCGGCATGGAGAATCTGCCGGAGACGGCGCGCCAGATTGATCCGTCGGTGGATGCCGTGCTGGTCTCGCCGGGGATGCTCAAACGATTGCGCCAGGTCTTCAACTTCAAGGGCGCGCCGATCCCCATCGTGCGCATCAACTGGAGCACCGTGTTTTGCTTCGAGTGGGGGTATAGCCGGGCGCAGACGGTGGCGGCGTTTTCGGTGCGCGAGGCCGTCGCACTGGGGGCGGAGATCGTCTTGATCTCCCTCACGCTCAAGACCGGGGATGAGGCGAACGACGCGCGCAACGTCGAGTTATTCTCGCGCTTACGCGAAGAAGCGGCCATGCTGGGCGTGCCGGTGGTGGGCGAGTGCTTCCCCAATGACAGCGACAACCTCAGCCCGGAGGAGATGCACGATCAGGTGTTGCGCGGCACGCGTATCCTCGCCGAACTTGGGGCCGATCTGATCAAGACCTTCCACACGACCGCATTCCCTGAAGTCGTCAATGGTTGTCCCTTGCCGATCCTGGGGCTGGGAGGTCACACGATTCCAGATGTCGTAGAATCGTTGGCGCTGGCGCAGCGAATCATCGCCGAGGGTGCGCGGGGTGTCGTCTTCGGCAGAAACGCCATTCAGCGACCTGATCCGCAGGCATATCAGCGCGCGCTGTGTGACGTGGTGAAGCGAGGCGTCGCCCCTGCAGATGCCGCTGAAAGCTACGGCCTTATTCGATAATATGCTGTGCGACCATGCTGAGTTACTCTTGTTGCCCGGCAATATGGGTAACTCAGCATGACTTGTTAAGAACCCGCGATTGACGCGATAGCTCAGGAATTCCAAATATACCCGGAGTCGAGGCTTTAGCCGGTCACGCCCGTGGCGCTGGTTGCCGCAAAAACCGGCTGAAGCCTCGACTCCACGTCTGACAAGCGCCTATATTTGGAATTTCTGCGCGATGGCCGGCGCACGTTTTTCGCCCGCTCGTGGTATGATAAGAACAAGACCACGAGTGAGGTAAATGGATGACGACAGCAACCCCAAACGAGACTCTTAAGACCAGTTGGCCGAAGATGGTATCTCCTTACGCCGAGCCCGATCTTCGCCGTAGCATCTGGCAGCTTGTCAATACGTTGATCCCTTATGCGCTGCTATGGGCGGCTATGCTCTGGAGCGTACATGTTTCCTACTGGCTGACGCTGGTGTTCGCCTTCTTCGCCGCAGGCTTCATGGTGCGTCTCTTCATCATCTTCCACGACTGCTGCCATGGTTCGTTCTTCAAGACCTGGCGGGCGAACGAAACCCTGGGCGTGATTCTTGGTGTGTTGACGATAACCCCGTATTACCACTGGCGACATGACCATTCCGTGCATCACAAGACCGCGGGCAACCTCGATCGCCGCGGCGTCGGCGATGTGCCCACCTGGACCGTTGAAGAGTACAAGGCCGCCTCACGAATTCGTCAGATCGGCTATCGGGTGCTTCGCAACCCGCTTTTCTTATTCACAATTGGTTCGACCGTGATGTTCTCGGTGATTCATCGCCTTCCGCTGGGAAGCCCCGGCAAGCGTGAAACACAGAATATCTGGTTGACCAACCTCGCGATGCTGGCGATTGTCGTTGTCTTGGGGTTGATTGCCGGCTTCAAGGCGGTGTTCCTGAGCGCGTTGCCGGTGGTGGTGTTCGCGTCCAGCGCGGGCGTCTGGCTCTTCTACGTGCAACACAACTTCGTAGGCACATACTGGGAGCGGAAAGACAAGTGGAGTTTCTTGGACGCCGGGCTGGACGGCAGTTCGTTCTATCAGTTGCCGGCCGTGCTGGCCTGGTTCACCGGCAATATCGGTTACCATCACATCCACCATCTCAGTCCGAAGATCCCCAATTATCGCCTGCCGGAATGCTATACTGCCAACCCCGACTTCCAGGTTGACCCGTTGACGATCCCTGAAAGCCTGAAGTCGCTGCGCATACGCCTCCTGGATGAAGCCAATAACAAGATGGTCGGCTTCGAGGCCGTCAAGTCGTAAGGCCCGCCGGATGCAAATCATCTTGCCCAAACTGGGCCTCACCATGACCCATGGGACGATCACAGAGTGGCTGAAGGCGCCGGGCGACCCGGTCGCGCCTGATGAGCCGCTGTGTACCTATGAAACGGAAAAGGTCACCCTCGAGCTGACGTCTGCCCGCGCCGGCGTGCTGTCCGAAATCCTGACGCCCGCCGGCGCCTCAGTCCCTGTCGGCACGCCGGTGTGCGTGGTCCTGACGGCAGGTGAAGCCGAACGGCCTGCCGCTGTCACCCGTGAAGAAAGCCGTCCTGTCACGGCGGCTCCCACAGCGGCCGCGACCTCAGGCCAACCCGCAGAGCGCGCCGATCAGCGCCTGGTAGCGACGCCCAGGGCCAAAGCCCTTGCAGGCGAGCGCGGCGTTGACCTGCGCGCCGTCAGTGGACGTGGGCCGGGCGGGCGCATCCATGCCGCCGATGTGCTGGCCGCTGAAACGGCTGCCCTGCCCGACGCGGCCGCATTGGGGATCAAGGCCACGCCACTCGCGCGCCGGATTGCTGCGGTGAATGGCATTGATCTTGCGAGGATTCTTGGATCTGGCCCCGATGGGCTGATCGTCCGTGAGGATGTCGAGCAGGCATCCCGTCCGTCTCCACAGGTCGCGTCGCAGCCTCAAACGGTCCTGATGTCTGAGACCGTCGTGCCCCTGACCGGCATTCGCAAGGTCATCGGCGAGCGCATGAGCCAGAGCGCGTTTTCTGCGCCCCACGTCACCCTGATGACCGAGGCCGAGGCGACCCATCTCGTGTCCGCGCGGGCACAACTCAACCAGGAGCTTGAGGCGACGGACGCATCCGGGATCAAGATCTCCTTCAACACCCTGTTGGTGGCCCTGGTCGCGCGGGCCTTGCGGGAATATCCGTATCTCAACGCTCGGCTTGACGACGATGGTATCCATCTGCTGAACGACATTCACCTTGCCCTGGCTGTGGACACCGAGCGCGGGCTGATGACGCCTGTGCTGCGGGATGTTAATCATCTGCCGCTTGCGGAAATCCAGCGCGGCTACGACGCTGTGATCGCGCGGGCCATGGCAGGCGCATCGCTTCCGCAGGACTTCGAGGCCGCGACTTTCACGATCACCAACCTGGGCAGCCTCGACATTGACGGGTTCACGCCGATCATCAACCCGCCCCAGGCCGCGATCCTCGGCGTGGGGCGCATCGTTGAGAAGCCGATCGCGCGCGACGGCGCAACCGTCATTCGCCCCATGGTGACTCTGAGCCTCAGTTTCGATCATCGCATTGTAGATGGCGCGCCGGCGGCGCGCTTCCTCCAGCGGATCAAGCAACTGGTCGAGCGACCGATGGCCTTGCTGATCGGTGGGTGAGGTGTTCGATATTCTCATCGAACATGGGATGCTCGTGTATCCCGGCGCTGAGCGGCTCGATCAGCGTTCTGGCTGGCTGGGGATTACGGGCGATCGCATTGTCGCGACGGGCGACGGCGAGGCTCCGCCTGACGACAGGACAAACGCCGGCCTGCTGATTGAAGCTCGTGGCATGGCGGTCATGCCTGGTCTGGTGAATGGCCATACCCACCTGTCGCAAACCTTCATGCGCGGCCTGGCGGATGACCGGTCGCTCTTGCGCTGGCTGTGGGAAGTGATCTGGCCGGTGCAGACCGCCATGACCCCCGAAGAGATGTACCTTGCGGCGCGCCTCGGTCTGGTTGAGAATCTGCGTTGCGGGGCTACGAATGTGGTGCAGCACCACAAGCTGCCGGGGCGCGACTATGTTGAAGCGACTGCGCAGGCCGCCGCCGAATTGGGTTGCCGACTGGTGCTCGCACGCGGCTGGGTAGACATGGGGCCGTCTGGCGAACCGCTGGATCATATCCTGACAGACCTTGCGTGGTTGCATGATACGTGGCATGGCGCGGCGGACGGACGTATTCACGTTGCTTCAGGGCCGTTGGCGGCGTGGCGCTGCTCCGATCAGGCGATGCGCATGACGACCGAGTTGGCCCGTTCGTGGGGCGCGCCGATTCACATCCATGTCTCCGAGTCGCGTGACGAAGTGGATATGCAACTCGAGCGATGCGGCAAGCGGCCCATCGAGTGGCTGGCCGACCTGGGCGTGCTCGGCCCCGATGTGCAACTCGTCCACGCGGTGCACGTCACCGATGGCGAACTCGACCTCATTGCCGAATCCAGTTCGGTCGTCGTCCACTGTCCGACCAGCAACATGTACCTAGCGTCGGGCGCGGCCCCGATCCGGCGCATGTTGGATCGCGGAATTCCTGTGGCATTAGGATCAGACGGTTCCGGCTCGAACAATTCGCAAGACTTGCTGGAGGGCGCGAAGGTCGCGGCGCTGCTGGCGAAACACGCAACCGGCGACGCGCAGGCCCTCTTGCCCGCCGACGTGGTGCGGATGCTCACCGTGGGCGGCGCGCGACTGTGGCAGACGCAAGAGACGCAACCCCGGATCGGGGAATTGCTTCCGGGGTCGCCCGCCGATGTCACGATTGTTAACTTGAATAACCCGCGTTGCCAACCGATGCACAGCGCGGCTTCGGCGCTGGTTTATAACGCGTCCGGCGCAGACGTGGATACGGTGATCGTCGCAGGCGAGGTGCTGGTGCAGGCCGGACGCATGACGCAGCTTGATGAGGCGGCGCTGTTCGAGGAATGCAACGACGCCGTCGCCGCGCTGATGCGTCGGGCGGACCTTTCGTAAAGGGATAACCAGGTGCAACGCACTTGCGAAGTGCGTTGCACCTAAAATATGGGAGCATGTCGTGACGCTTAATCCGATTTCACTCAAAGGCCAGGTTGCGCTGGTGACGGGCGGCGCGGTGCGCGTCGGGCGCGTGATCTGCATGGCGCTGGCCGAACGCGGCGCGCACGTGGTTTTCACGCACCTGCCGTCGGAATCTCCCGATGCGGCGATTGCCGAGATCACGCAGGCGGGCGCTTCGGGTGGGGATGCGCCTACAGTGCTTGCGCTGCCGATGGATGTGCGCGAGACGGGCGCGCCGGCGCGTATCGTGGAGCAGGTTATCGCACACTATGGCCGTCTGGACATCCTGGTCAACAGCGCGAGCGTCTGGCTGCGTGCGCCATTTCTGGAGATCACCCGCGACGAATGGCAGACGGCGCTGGATGTGAACCTGACCGGACCTTTCCTGATGAGCCAGGCCGCCGCGCCGCATATGTTGCGCCAACAATCCGGATTAATCATCAACATCACGGATCTGTCCGCTTACCAAACGTGGCCTGGCTACGCTCATCATGCTGCCAGCAAGGCGGGGCTGGTCGCCCTGACGCGCGTGATGGCCGCCGAGCTTGCGCCGCACGTGCGCGTCAACGCCATTGCGCCCGGCACGGTGCTGCTGCCCGAGGGGGCGAACGCGGCCAAGATCGCGTGGGCCGAGGAGAACTCGCTGCTCAAGCGCGTCGGCCGGCCCGAAGATGTCGCCCGCACCGTGCTCTTCCTGGCCGACAGTGACTTCGCGACCGGGGCGGTTTACTTCATGGACGGCGGCAGGGCGCTCGTTTGACATAGTATCTAGCCGAAAACTGTCTGTCATTCTCCTTTGTAGTGACGGCTTCAGCCGTTGGGGGCAGTATGACGGCTGAAGCCGTCACTACGAAGTGGCCGATCAGGCTACAAAAGGAAAGATTGGGGGGGACCTGTGTCCGAGACACCTTATACTACTGAAATGTTGCTCGACCTGTACCACCAGATGGCGCTGGTTCGCGAGTTCGAACTGCGCGCGATCAACGAACGGCGCGCGGGGTTGATCCCCGGCTTCATCCACAGTTGCGTGGGCCAGGAAGCCACCGCGGTCGGCGCGTGCGCGGCCTTAGCATCTGATGACGTCATCACCAGCACCCACCGCGGCCACGGCCACCTGATCGCCAAGGGCGGCGAGCCGCGCTACATGATGGCGGAGTTGGCGGCGCGCACTACGGGCTATTGTGGCGGCAAGGGCGGCTCGCTCCACATGACCGATTTCAGCCTGGGCATCCTGGGCGCGAACGGCATTGTGGCAGGCGGCATTCCTATCGCGACCGGCGCGGCGCTGGCGTTCCAGCAGAAGCGGGAGCCGCGCGTGGCGCTGGCGTTCTTCGGCGACGGCGCGACCAACGAAGGCGCGTTCCACGAGGCGCTGAACCTCGCCGGGTTGTGGAAACTGCCGGCAATCTTCTTCTGCGAGAACAATCTCTACGGCGAAGGCACGCCGCAGGATAAGCAGGCCGCGGTGACGGACCTGGCGGTGCGCGCAGAGGGTTACGCCATGCCGGGCGTGACGGTGGACGGCAACGACGTACTGGCGGTCTATGAAGCCACGAAGACGGCCGCAGACCGCGCCCGCCGCGGCGACGGCCCGACCCTGATCGTTGCAAAGACCTATCGGCAGCGCGGTCACTACGAAGGCGACCCGATGGTCTATCGGTCGCGGGCCGAGATGGACGACTGGAAACAGCATGATCCCGTGCCCGATTTCCGCGTGCGGTTGCTCGCGGAGTTCGGGGTCAGCGAGTCCGAGATCACCGGGGTCGAAGGACGCGTCCAGGCCGCGCTCGATGAAGCGGTAGCGTTTGCCGCCGCCAGCCCAAAGCCAGAGCCGGAAACCGCACTCGCCGGGGTCTACGCCGATACACACGACGGGCTAGTTTTCTAATTTGCAGGAGTACGTAATGCGCACGATGACATATAGCCAGGCGATTTACGAAACGATGCGCGAGGAGATGGCCCGCGATCCGAACGTCGTCCTCATCGGCGAGGACGTGGGGGCGTTTGGCGGAGTCTGGGGCGTCAGCGGCGACTTGGTGACGTTATACGGCGAGGATCGCGTCCGGGATACGCCGATCAGCGAGACGGCGATCGTCGGCGCTGGGTTGGGCGCGGCGATGGTCGGGTTGCGCCCGATCATCGAGATCATGTTTGGCGATTTCATGCCAGTGGCGGGCGACCAGTTGGTCAACCAGGTCGCCAAGGCGCGCTATATGAGCGGCGGCAAGGCGAAGATCCCTCTCACCATCCGCGTGACGACCGGCGCTCCCGGCTCGGCGGCGGCGCAACACTCGCAGTCGCCCGAAGGCTGGTTCATGAACGTGCCGGGTCTGAAAGTGGCCGTCCCCGCGACCGCCGCCGATGCGATGGGCCTGTTGCGCACGGCAATTCGCGGCGAAGACCCGGTGCTCTTCTTCGAGCATAAGATGCTCTACGCGGTGCAGGGTGAGGTTCCCGACGACGCCGACCACGCGACGCCATTCGGGGAAGCGGTCGTGCGCCGCGAGGGCCGCGACCTGACGTTGGTCGCCATCGGCGGGATGCTGCCCATGGCGATGCAGGCGGCGCAGACCCTGGCCGGCGAGGGGATCGAAGTCGAAGTTGTGGATCCTCGTACGCTCGTGCCGCTGGACAAGGAGACGATCCTGGCCTCCGTGCGCAAGACCAGCCGCCTGATCATCGCCCACGAGGCCCACAAACGATTGGGGCCGGGCGCGGAGATCGCCGCAATGGTCGCCGAGGAGGGGATCGGATCTTTGGACGGTCCCATCATGCGCGTGGCCGCTCGTAATGTCCCTTTGCCCTACAGCCCCGACCTGGAGCGTTTCGTCTTGCCGCAGGTGGAAGATATCGTCGAGGCCGCGCGGGGTCTGGTGGGCTACCGTCTATAATGCCGTGAGCGGGGTTGCGCCGCAAAAAGCCACAAAATGGCCCAACCGGGTACTGGCGCGCTTCGCGTGACCTATGGTATTCTACGCCTGCCCAGCCCGTAGACAGCTCGTTGTGAGATACACCATCAGGAAGTCTTCGGAACGTACTTTCTTCATGATCACCGTAAATGTGAAATTTTTCGGCGGCCGGGAGCACTTCACCCGGCAGATGGACGTGGGCGTGTCTGCGGCGTTGCCTCTGGTGGCGTTGCCGGACGGCGCGACCGTTGACGATCTGCTGAGGACGCTGAATATTCCTTACAGCGATGGGCGCCCCCTGGTTAGCCTCAACGATTTCCATGTGCGCTCTAACGTTACGTTGTCCGACGGCGATCGGGTTCAATTACTCAAAACGGTTGTGGGCGGATGACGGATTTCCGTTTGCACCGACGAGGAAGGTTACATGCCAAGATTTGATTACGTGCGCGCCCGGAACGTGGAAGAAGCGGCGCAACTGCTCGCCGAACCGGGCCTCATCAGCCGCCCGTTAGCGGGGGGCACCGATCTGCTCGTCTATCTGCGCCACGAGAAGCCACCGTTCGACCGCGTGGTGGATATCAGCCGCGTCCCCGAAATGAAGATCATCGAGCGTCGGGGCGACGAGATCATCATCGGCGCGGCCGTGACGTACACTGAGGCCGAGGAGTGCGCCCTGCTGCGCGAGTGGGCCACGTGTCTGATTGAAGCGTGTTTGAGCGTGGGCGGGCCGGCAATTCGCAACAGTGGCACGCTGGGCGGCAACGTGATGAACGCGGCCGCCTGCGCCGATGCCACGCCGCCCCTGGTTTGCCTGGAGGCGACGGCGCACCTCCGCAGCGTGACCGGCGCGCGGTCCTTGCCTGTCGCCGACCTGATCGAGGCCCCCAACCGGGTCGCCCTGCAACCGGGCGAATTGTTGACGCACTTTACTTTGCCTTTGCCTCCGACCGGCGCACGCAGCGCGTTCACCAAGCTGGGCCGTCGCAACGCGCAGGCCATCTCCAGGCTCAGCGTGGCCGCCGCGGGGCATCTGGATTCCCGCGGGCAGGTGGATTACGTGCGCATGGCGACCGGCGCGGCGACCCCGCGGTCGCAGCGTTACCCGGAGGTCGAAGCGATCCTCATGGGCCGCCAACCGACCGACGCCCTGCTGGCCGAAGCGGGCGCAAAAACCGCGGAGATCATGATCGCGGTGACGGGCCGCCGCTGGTCCACGGAATACAAAGAGAGCGCGATTCAGTCATTGGCCGAACGGACGTTACGACGGGTTTTGTGCGTTTAGTGCATGGCCCCTCTCCCTCTGGGAGAGGCCGGGTGAGGGGGGAACTCCGTCATTCATGGACAGGATTTACAAGGTTGAGTCCCCTGAAAAAAGGGTAGCGCAGACTCGCGTTTTCTTAAGAAATGGCTACAATGGGTTGCAGGGGCCGCTTGGCTCCCAGGTAACGATTTAGCCCTGTCTGGGCGGTAGGAACCACAGCATGTTTCGTGCCAACA
>JBBQRS010000088.1:0-19915 GCA_038214535.1 Anaerolineae bacterium | reverse complement strand
GGCATCGTGACGTACCAAGGCTGAACGGGCGCGTTGCCTCGCGCGCTCTGCCTGCGTTGCGCCGACCTTCGCGCGTGTATTTCGAGTTGACAAATTTGTCGTTATCCGGTAAGGTACTTGTGAGTGATTTGTATCGTCTATTTACCGGAACAATCCCGCACGATCTCGCGCCAGTCTCGATCTTGCCGGCCCGGCGACCCCATGAAAGGACAAGGGAGATGGCAAAGTATCTGATTCGGGCGAACTATTCCGTGGACGGTTTGAAAGGGCTGCTGAAGGAAGGCGGCACCGGCCGGCGCGCTGCGGTTGAGGCATTGGCGGGTTCGGTCGGCGGCAAGGTGGACGCGTTCTACTACGCTTTCGGCGATACCAGCCTGTACGTCATTATGGACCTGCCGAACAACGTGAGCGCCGCGGCGCTTTCGCTGATCGTCAACGCGGCCGGCGGGGCGACCGCCGATGTCACCGTGTTGCTGACCCCGGAGGATGTGGACGCGGCGGTCAAGATGCACCCCACCTATCGGGCTCCGGGCGCGTAGCTGATTTCCGGCGCGTCGTCATCGGCGCGATGTGCTCCCGAGACACCTCAGACCGATTGACGGGGGTGTCTCCGGGGGGCAAGCTCCCCCAACTTCGCCCTAAGCTCACATTGCTTGCCGCGCCGGTTTCCGCGCACCTTCGTTGCGTGAAACGCCCCAGCCCTGCTGCGTCTCCTTGCCTCCTTGCCTCCTTGTCTACCTGTTTCCTTGTTTCTTTCTCTTGATCGTGTAAGATTTGAGTCTTGACATAATTGCGCGCAGTAGTATAATCTGGGTGTATTCTTTTGACTGGCCGTCATGCTGCCGGATACGCGCCGGCGGCGCATCGTGATTCATCGTTTTCAGAAGGGAGTTTCATCCATGCGTAAGTTCAGCGTCCTCATGATCCTCGTGCTGCTGCTCAGCGCCATCCTGGTTCCGGCAGTAGCGGCGGCCCCATCCACCGGAGCAGGTTCAAGCTGCCCGCCGGTGTATTACCGCATCGCACGCGGCGACAACCTCACGATCATCGCCTCGCGTTACGGCGTGTCGGTGTGGCAGTTGCAACAGTGGAACGGCATCCGCAACATTGACCGCATCTTCGTGGGCAGCGTGTTGGTGATCCATCCGGCGCGCTGCAACCGCCCTGCGCCGAAACCTCAGCCGCCGGTGTGGCCTGTGCCTCCGTTGCCGGTCTGGCCTTCGCCGCCGGTGCAACCGGTGCAGCCGATCTGGCCGCCTGTGCCGCCGATCATTGACCCGGTGCACCCAATCTGGCCGCCGGTGCAAACCGCTTGCCCCGATGTGCGTTCGGTGATTTCCTCACCCGGCACAGGAGCGCGCGTCTCCGGTACGGTGGTGATTAATGGCAACGCGTTCCATGAGAACTTCAAGTTCTACAAGCTGGAGTATGGCGCGGGCGTGAACCCCACCGACTGGCACTGGTTCTTCGGCGGGCAATGGCCGATCTGGCAGGGCACGCTGGGCGCGCTCAACACCGACATCCTGCCCTCCGGCGTCTACACCATCCGCCTGACGGTGGTGGATCAGACGAGCAACTACCCGCCGCCGTGCCAGGCGACGGTGTGGGTGAGGTAGGAAGCAAGTAAACAAGTAGACAAGGGATAAGCGGAGTGCGCATCCTCAGATGCGCACTCCGCGCGTTTGGGGGAGCAGAGTTCACCACGAAGGAACGAAGAAGCGAAGGGGAAATTAATCTTCGTTCTCGCGGTTTGACGCGAGCGTCCGCAAGGCGTAACATAGCGGATGCGAAAACACCTTCCACTTGAAAGGCCCAACCATGCCGCGACACGCCGAGCTTGCTGAGATCACCCTGCCTGACTTCGGGCGACCCACCGTCGAACCGATCATCTCCCCTGATATTTACGCCGCGCGCCTGGATCGGTTGCGCGGGCGCGCCGCCGATGCCGGTTTCGATGTGATGATCGTCTATGGCGACCGGGAGCACTTTGCCAACCTGACCTATCTGACCGGCTTCGATCCGCGCTTCGAGGAGGCGCTGTTGGTGATCCCGCTCGCCGCGGGCGCCGCCGCCAAACCGCTGATCCTGGTCGGCAATGAGGGACTGGGCTACGTGCGCATCAGCCCGATCCTGGCGAGCCTCGAAGTGGTGCTGTTCCAGAGTTTCAGCCTGCTGGGGCAGCCGCGCGGCGACAGCAAGCCGCTGGCCGATATCCTTAGCTCCGCCGGGGTCACGCGCGGCGCGACGGTGGGCGTGGCCGGGTGGAAGCATTTCGGCGCGACTGACGGCCCGGACGCCGAAGCGTGGCTGGAGATTCCGTCCTACATCGCCGATATGCTGCGCACCCTGACCGGCGACCCGGCGCGCGTGCACAATGCGAACGCCCTGCTGATGGGCGCGACCGATGGTCTACGCGCCGAAAACGAGGTGGAGCAACTGGCGCGCTTCGAGTTCGCGGCGACCTATGCGTCGCAAGCGGTGCGCGATGTAGTGTTCGGCGTGCGCCCCGGCATGACGGAACTCGAGGCGGCGGAACTGATGCGGATCAACGGCCTGCCGCTGGCGGCACACGTCTTCCTGTCTGCCGGGCCGCTGGCGTTCCTGGGGATGGCCAGCCCCACGGCGCGCGTCATCGGGCGCGGCGAGCCGTTCACCGTATGCTACTCACCGTGGGGGGCGCTCACCACGCGCGCCGGCTTCCTGGTCGAGCGGGCCGAGGAGCTGCCCGATGAGATTCGTGATTATGTAGGCAAACTGGTCGCGCCCTACTTCGAGGCGATTGCCGCGTGGTATGAGACGGTGTGCATCGGCGTGGCGGGGGGCGAGGTGTATGACGTGATCCACAGCCGCATCGGCGACGCGTTCTTCGGCGTGGGGCTGAACCCCGGTCACTTGATCCACCTCGATGAGTGGGTGAACTCGCCCATTTACAGGGGCTCGACGGAGTGTTTGCAGTCGGGGATGGCCTTGCAAGTGGATGTGATCCCGGCGACGGGCACGGCGTACTACACGAGCAACATCGAGGACGGGATCGCGCTGGCCGATGCGGCGCTGCGTGAGGCGTTCGCCGCGCGCTACCCTGAAGCGTGGGGGCGCATCCAGGCGCGCCGCGGCTTCATGGCCGATGCGCTGGGCATCCGGCTGAAACCGGAGGTGCTGCCCTTCTCCAACATCCCGGCCTACCTGCCGCCCTACATCCTCGCCCCGGGCCGCGCTCTGCGCATGGTCTGAGACTCACGCGGAGACGCATCAGAAACCCGGTTTCCGGCTATGCCGAGAAACCTGGTTTCTATGTGCTACTACGCCCAGGTGAGGATGATTTTGCCGGAGTTGCCGGAGCGCATGATCTCGAAGGCTTGCTCGAACTCGGTGTAATCGAACTTGTGCGTGATGACCGGTGAGATATCCAGCCCCGACTGGATCATGCTTTGCATCAGGTACCACGTCTCATACATCTCGCGGCCGTAGATGCCGCGGATGGTGAGCATGTTGAAGATCACGGTGTTCCAGTCAATCGCGATTTCGTCGGGGGGGATGCCCAGCATGGCGATCTTCGCGCCGTGGCACATATTCACGAGCATCTCGCGGAAGGCGCCGGCGTTGCCCGACATCTCCAGCCCTACGTCGAAGCCCTCTTTCATCCCCAGCATCTGCTGCGCCTCGGCGATGCGATGTGCGCGCACGTCCAGCGCGACCGTCGCGCCCATCCGTTCGGCCAGCGCCAGCCGATAGGGGTTCACATCGGTGGTGACCACGTAGCGCGCGCCCGCGTGTTTGGCGATGGCGGTCGCCATGACGCCGATCGGTCCCGCGCCGGTGATCAGCACGTCCTCGCCCAACACCTCGAACGCCAGCGCGGTGTGCGTCGCGTTGCCGAACGGGTCAAAGATGGAGAGAATATCGAGCGGGATGGATGGGTCGGCGTGCCAGACGTTGGTGACGGGGATGCACAGGTACTCGGCGAACGCGCCGGGCCGGTTCACCCCGACGCCCTGCGTATCTTTACAGAGGTGACGCCGGCCCGCCAGGCAGTTGCGGCAGCGTCCACAGACGATGTGCCCCTCACCGGAAACCAGGTCGCCCACGCTCAGGTCGTGTACGTTCTCGCCGATGGCGGCCACGCGCCCGACGAACTCGTGCCCGATGGTCATGGGGACGGGGATGGTCTTCTGCGCCCAGGCGTCCCAGTTCCAGATATGCACGTCCGTGCCGCAGATCGAGGTTTGCAGGATTTGGATCAGCACATCGTTGATGCCGTATTCGGGGATGGGCACGTCTTCCATCCATAACCCCGGTTCGGCGTACTTCTTGACGAGAGCTTTCATGTATGAACCCTCCGTTGGAGCAGTCATTTGGATGAGGAAACGATAGCACACGACACGGGGGGAAACAAGGAGACAAGGAAACAAGGAGACAAGGAAGGGCCTTCAAAAGCCACTGGTTTCCTTGTCTACTTGTTTCCCTGTGTACTTCCTCCGTGAATCAGAACAAGCCGGTCTGGAAGGTCGTTTCTTCGAGGAACGTGAAGCCGACTTTCTCGGCCACGCGGACGGAAGGGAGGTTTTCGGCGTCGCATTCCCAATGGGAGATCATGTGGTGGGCCAGGGCGCGGCGCACGAAGCGGAACGCCGCCGCCGTGGCGATCCCCTGATTTTGCCACCCGTCCATCGTCTCGATGCCGATGCCGCACATCGTGGGGCTCACGTATTCCGCGGTACACCAGCAGACGACCGCCCGATGGGCGATGGCCGCGACGCCGAAGCCGTGGGTGTAGAAGCGTTGGAGGGAGGGCCACATGAAGCCGATCTCGCCGCGCACGGCGTCTACGTTGGCTGTCCCCTTTGAGCCCAGCAGCAGGCCGTCAATCGGGCCGAAGGTGACCCCGGTGGGTTCGGGGCGCGGGCCGGGCGCAGGCTCGGTGAAGCGGTAGAAGCGCTTGTGAACGGAACGGAGCGGGATGGGCGCGAAGGCGGTTTGCAGCAGGTCGGCCGTCAGGGGCGGCAAGGCGCGGGCGCGGAAATAGCGCCGGCCGCGTTCCAGCGCCGCCGCGCGCACCGGTCCCGCAATCAGCGCGGCGAGGCTCGCTGCGGCTTCAGGTTGGGGCGTGCCGCTCTGCGCGAGATAGAACACGTTGTTGCCCTGATCCCACAGCAGGGCCAGCCCGTCGCCCAGCCACAACCGCGCGGGGGTGTTCCCCGCCAGGATCGAGGCAACGGTCATCTCAAGCTGCGGGCCGGGGAAGCTCGCCCTCACCCCGGCCCGCTCAGTCAGTGGATATTCGTTCATCATGCCTTTTTACCACGAAGGAACGAAGAAACGAAGAATACTAATTTTTTTCTTCGTTCCTTCGTGGTGATGGGTTTATCCGAGCTTTACGCGGATGGTTTTGACCTCGAAGGGGCGGAAGTCGAGCGCGATGCTATCGGCCGTCGCGTCCAGGTCGCGCTGCGGGTTCTCTAGCATGTCGCACTCGCTGGCTCGGTAGACCGGCACGCCGAGCTTCAGGGTGCAGCGCGTCGCCATGCGCTTCGCCTCGTAGAGCCGTAGGATCAGCGTGTTCGACCGATCCTCCGCAGCCTTCACCGTCTCCACGACGACGTTCGGCGCATCGAGCGAGAGCAGCGAGAACTGCCCGCCGTCGCCCGGCACGACGTGTACCGGCGCGTTCAGGTCATATCCCTCGCGCACCACGTCGCTATCGGCGAAGCTGCCGTTCCACGCGTAGAAGGCATACGTGAAGCTCTGATGCCCCAGGTCGGCCACAGGGTCGGGCGCGAGCGCCGACTTGAGCAACGTCAGGGCGATGGTGTCGCCCAGCACGCTGACGCCGTACTTGCTCTCGTTCAGGATGGCGCAGCCGCGATTCTCCTCGGCCAGCGCCGTCCACTTGTGGTTGCTCACCTCGAAGCGGTTGGCGTCGAACGGGCGCGACCGGTGGTTGGGCCGCCGGATGTGGCCGAACTGGATCTCGTGGATGCCTTCGTTGGCGTAGATATTCACCGGGAAGGCCACCTTGAGCAGCTTGTGGCGTTCGTTCCACTCGATATCGGTGGCGAAATCGGCCCGGCGGCTGCCCCGGCGCAACGATACCACCTGTGACATCTCCGAATCGTGCAGGGTGCGCGTGATCCGCAGCGCGGCCATCAGCGGCCCGGTCGCGACCAACTCGAAGGTCGCCGGGGCATCGAGCGGCACGGGTTGCGCCTCGGCCATGCTGTCAATGTCCCACGCGTCGAACCAGTTGGGCACGTCCTTATACATGCGGAAGGCGTTGCCGGGCGCGGCAGCCAGCTCACGACCGATCTCCTTGTCGAAGATCGAGACCAGTTCGCCCCGGTCGTTGAACTCCAGCCGCAAGGCGCTGTTTTCCAGCACGGGCGGGTTGAGGCTGGCCGCGGCGGCGTCCGTGACCTCCGGGTTCGCCGTCTCGGTTGCGCCTTCGTAGGTGGCCCAGCCGCACGACGGGACGGTGATCTCGGCCCAGGCGTCGCCCTCGGCGGTGGCCTGTACCGGCGCGACCTGACCATCGGGGCCGACCAGCCCGGTCGCGCCGGACGGCAGGAACACCAGCGCCTTGCGCGTCCATGAGAGCGAGTTGAAGGCCGTCACCGCGCTGGAGCCTTCCGTCAACGCCTCGCGCGCGGCCTGCGCGACCGTCTCGGCGGTCTCGATGACCCCGCCCATCGCGGCCTCGGCCTCGGTGTAGACCGCCTGGATGCTGGAGCCGGGCAGGATGTCGTGGAACTGGTGCAGCATCACGGTGCGCCACGTTTCATCGAAGGTTTGCCACGGATAGGCGCCCTTGTGCAGCGCCTGCGCCGTCGCATTCCACATTTCGGCCTCGCGCAGCGCGAGTTCGGCCTTGCGGTTGTTGCGCTTGGTCTTCGCCTGTGAGGTGTAGGTGCCGCGATGGGCTTGGAAATACAACTCGCCCACGTAGTGCGCGTCGGGGATGCCGTCTTGCTCCACGTCTTTGAAGAACGCGATGGGGGACGCCATCTGTGTGCGGGGGATGCCCTCCAGGTTACCCGCGCGGCGTAGGAACTCCAGGTGGTCGCGGGTGGGCCCGCCGCCGCCATCGCCCCAGCCGAACGCCAGCACCATGCTCTTCAGGTCATCTTTCTGCACCCGGTCGCGCCAGCGCTGGGTGAGCGCCTTCGGATCGGTGTCGCTGTTATAGTCGTTGAAGATGTGCGCCAGCACCTCGCTGCCGTCAATACCCTGCCACGTGAAGAGGTTATACGGGAACTTGTCGCCGCCGTTGTAGGTCCAGAAGATTTTTTGTGTGGCGAAATACTGGATGCCGCATCCGCGCATGATCTGCGGCATCTGGCCGGAGTAACCGAACACATCGGGCAGCCACAGCAGCTCGCACTCCACGCCGAACTCGTCGCGGAAGAAGCGCTTGCCGTAGAGGAACTGGCGGATCAGCGCCTCGCCGCCGGAAAGGTTGGTATCGGCCTCGACCCACATGCCGCCTTCGGGCACGATGTGGCCCGCCCGTACCGCGGCCTTGACCTCGTCGTATACTTCGGGGTAAAGGGTCTGGATCATCCAGAACAGGTGCGGCTGGCTCTGGATGAACTTGTGCTCGGGGTATTCGGCGGCCAGCTCGAGCTGGTTGGCGATGGTGCCGGTGATCTTGAACTCCGTCTCGCGCAGCCGCCACAACCACGCCACGTCCATGTGGCCGTGCCCAATGGTGTAGAGCAGCGGCGAGGTGGAGCCGTTGGTGCATTCCAGCAGCGGTTGTAGCCGCTTGCGCGCCCGGCGCACCGTCTCGGCCATCTCGTCGAATGGCAGTTCCATGTCGGCGATCAACGTGAAGTCTTTCAGCCCGGCGTCAATCTCGGCCACGCGCAGGCTATCGGGGTCCAACACTTCCCGCGTCTGGTAGAGGGTCTCCACATCGAGCCAGAGCTGGTAAAAGTCTTCGTTCCAGACGCCGAAGGTGGTTTCACCCATCCGGGTGATCGGTTCGGGCGGCTCGGGCACGCCGGAGACGCCATAGGGCACCGGGCCTTCACCGACAATCCGCTCGCCGTGACCGGCGTAACAGTTCGCCAGCAGGTCGTATTGCTTCCCGGCCACGCCGCGCATCGCCAGCGTCACATTTTCGTGTTCGCGGTCGCGGCAGCCCAACAGCCGGCCATCGGCCCACATCAGTGTTTGGCCGCCGATTTCGGGTTGCAAGACGATACGCTTGCCGACGGCCTCCGCAGGCAACTTCAGGCTGCCCTTGAACCAGCCGTAGTCCCATTTCTTGCCCCAGGCCGTGCCGGCGGGCATCGGAGCGAACTTGCCCTGCTTCGCGTCGGCGGGCGATAGGACGTCGGTGGTCGTGTAGCCGCTCCACTCGACTGCGCCCAGGGGGGTGTAGAAGTGTTTCGGTAGCTCGCGCCGCCAGTTGAGCAAGCGGTGCAGCCATTCAGGATTGAGGGTCATTCATGCCTCCAGTGTGATTTACGATTCTCACCACAAAGAAACGAAGAATTTTAGAGAATCTTCTTCGTTTCTTTGTGGTGAAGAAGAAAGTCATAACGGCGGGTGGGTGGAGACCACAGCCGCGCCGCGGGCTAGTTGCTGCTGGTCGAGCGTCACCAGGGCGTCGCCGGTCTGTTGCGCCAACGCCACATAAATCGCGTCACAGCCCCGGATGCGATGTTGCGCGGCAATCACCGCGGCCAACTCCGCAAGCGATTGAGAGACCGGCATCAGGGTGATAATCTTTGACTGTTGTAAGGTTGCTACTGCTTGAAGCGCCAATGCAGGATCGCCCAGACCACGACTCAGCGCGGCCGCGACTTCTGCGAGAATGATATTTGGCGCGGTGATGGCGGCCCCTTCTTCGATCGTGCGGCGGAGCCATGCGAAGCTGGCCGCGTGCGCCGCCTCTCCGGCGTTGCTCAGCGCGACGTATACGCTGGCGTCAATCACCGGCATCAGGGCCGCCTCTGTTCTGCGACCAACTCCACCGCGGAGCGTGGCGACTGCCAGCCCGCGGCGATCTGCACCGCCAGCCCGGCCATTGCCTGGAGCTCCTGTTCGACCGCGGCGTGAGCCTGGCGGTCGCGGTCTTCCTCGGTCAGGGCGCGCAATACGGCGACCGGCTTGCCCCGCACGGTGACGACGTATTCGGCGCGTTCTTCCTGCACGGTGCGCAGGATGCGCGAGGCCTGGTTCTTCAGTTCACGCACGCCGATTTCGGACGGCGCGTCGCCCGGTTTTTTACGCGAAGTAGCCACATTCAACTCCTTGTGTGGCTACTATTCTAGGGTCGAAGGTTGGTTTCGTCAAGTATGGCAGACACGGGTTCCAGATGTGACTGAAGTCGAAGCGTTTAGCCGGTTTTTTCGGCGATAAAAGTCAGCACTCGCGGAGTACACTCCGCGAGTGGATTTTGGTCCTTTAGCGCGTGGACTGAAAAGGAGTGAATAAAGAGTCGGTGGATTACCCCTTGATGCCGGAGAGCGTGACGCCCTGCACGAAGGTCTTCTGCGTGAAGAAGAAGATGATAATCACGGGCAAGGTAAAGAGCACCGAGGCTGCCATCAGGAGACCCCATTCACGACCGTATTGCCCGCTGTATTGTTGCAACCCCAGCGAGAGCGTGTAGAGCTTCTGGTCGTTGAGGTAAATCAACGGGCCCAGATAGTCGCGCCAGGAAGCGATGAACTGGAAGACGGCGATGGTGGCGAGCGCCGGCTTGGCCAGGGGCAGGATGATCGCCCAGTAGATGCGGAACTCGTTCGCGCCGTCTACGTAGGCGGCTTCGGATAATTCCATCGGAATCGTCGCGAAAAACTGGCGCAGCAAGAAGATGTAGTAAGCCACCCCGAAAAACTGCGGCAAAATCAACGGGCGCAGATCACCGACCATGCCCAGCCGCTTGAAGATCAAGAACACGGGGATCAGCGTGACCTGGTAGGGCAGCATCAGCGTCGCGATGGTCAGCAGGGTCAAGAGCTTGCGGCCAGGCCACTGGATGCGCGCAAGACTGTAAGCGACCAGCGAGCAGGAGATCGTCGCGCCGATCACGCTGAAGACCGTAATGGTCAACGTGTTCTTCAGGTAGAGGAAGAACGGGATATAGTTGACCGCGTTGGGATAGTTGGAAAACTGGACGGGATTTGGGATCCAGACGGGCGGATAGGTGAAGAGCTGTGCATCGGATTTCAACGATGTGGATAGCATCCAGATGAAGGGCAACAGGAAAAGAAACGCCGCAGGCAACAGCACCGCGTGCTTCAGGCTGTTGCGTAGTGTGTGCTTAGCGTCGGTCAAGGTGGCGCTGCTTTGTTTTGGAATGACTTCTGTGACTGGCGTCGTCATCAACGACTTCTCCTCTATGAAAGGTCAACACCACCGTAGTAGACCCAGCGTCGGGCGCTCGCGAAAATCACCAGGGTAATGCCCAGGATGACCACGAACATCAACCAGGCCATCGCCGATGCATAGCCCATCTTGAAATAGGCAAACGCGTTCTTATAAAGCAGGATGGAGTAGAACATCAGGCTGTTGGCGGGTGCGCCGGTGCCGCCGGTCATAATGAACGGGATGGTGAAGAACTGGAATGCGCCGATGACCGATGTCACCAGGTGAAAGAAAATCACCGGCGTCATGATCGGCAGGGTGACGTTGAGGAAGCGGTGGAACGCGTTGGCCCCGTCTACGGATGCCGCATCGTTGAGCTCTTGCGGTACGTCTTGCAGACCCGCCAGATAGAGCACCACCTGATTGCCGATGATCCAGAGCGCGAGGAGCACCATGGTGGGTTTGGCCCATTGCGGACAGGCGTTCCAGCACGGCCCACGGATGCCCAACCAGTCAAACGGGACGTTGATCAGCCCGGTTGCCGGGTTGAACAGGTAGATCCACACCAGGGCAAGGGCGACTTCCGGCACCAGCACGGGCAGATAATACACGGTGCGGTAGAAGGTTTGGCCGCGGATTTTGGCGTTGAGGAGGAGCGCCAACCCGAAGGCCGTGATAATGGCTAACGGGATCGAAACGACGGCAAAATAGAGCGTATTATATACACCCGTCCAAAACAGGTCATCCTTGGTGAACATGTCCACGTAGTTCGTGAGGCCGATGAATACAGGCGTTTTGATCGCGTTGAACTCTGTAAAGCTGTAGTAGAACGAGGCGATGATCGGCCCCACCCAGAAGAGCGCCAGACCGATGAGCCACGGCGATGCGAAAAGAATGCCCCAAAAAGTGTTGCGCCGGCTCTTGCGTGACCAACGTGGCGAACGAGGGGGTGCGGCTTCAATTTGACTTGATGCGGTCATCCGGTTTTCCTGTTCGAGGGGTTTTGTCTGGCGACGCGAGTTCGCAGCGAACTCGCGTCGCCAGATGGTTAATCAAGAGATTAGCTGAGGTAGCCCAGCTTCTCCAGTTCGGCATTGACCTTGTCGTCTACGGCTTGCAGAGACGCTTCCGGTTCCTTCTGGCCGTGGATGATCTCATCGCGAGATGCGACCAGCGAATCCCAGAGGAGGCTGCCTGCGGGGATCGGCGGCCGGGTATGTGATACGGGCAGCAGATCCATGAAGACCTTGTGGAGCGGGTCTTCGACGAAGTACGCATCCGCGGCGGCTTGCCTGTTGGTTGGGATGTGGTAGGTTGCCTTGTTGAATATGGCCTGGCCGACCGGGCCGCACGTCCAGTTCAGGACTTTCCAGCCTGCGTCCGGGTTCTTGGCGCCGGTGGGCATGACGTAGCTCCAGCCGCCGGCCCAACTCGCATGGGGCGCCGGGCCATCGGGGCCGGGCATGGGGACCACACCGAAGTTCGTATCGGGTTTGTACCGCTTGGCCTGCGCGACTTTCCAGTCGCCGCTGACGACCATGGCGGCCTGGCCCGTCCAGAAGTAGTCGTTCTGATCGTTGCAGTTGCTGCCCTGGCAGGCTGCGACGAAGGCATCAATGTTGTCTACGCCGACATGGTCTGCGTAACCCTTGAGCCACTGCATGGATTCCACGATCTGGGGATGGGCGCACGTGATCTTGCGGGTGGCCGCATCCTGGAATTCGCCCTTCCAGGCGAAGCCGTAGGTATAGGTCCAGGCCTGATCGGCGGTGGGCAGGAAGCCCCAGCGGGTGATACGGTCGCCGGCGCCTTTTTCCGTCAGCGCGTCGGACATGTCTTGCAGTTCCTGGACGTTCTGCGGCGGTTTCTCCGGATCGAGCCCGGCCGCGGTGAAGAGGTCCTTGTTGTACCAGAGGGCGCGGGTATCGGTGTCCAGGGGCAGCGCATAGAGCTTGTCCAGGTAGTTCGCTTCTTGCCAGGCGAAATCCCAGAAGTCCTCGGCCTTCACGCCGGATGCTTCCGCGTAGGCGGTGAGGTCGGTCAGGAAGCCCTGTGCGGCGAACTGCGCCACGATGAAGCGGTCGAACTTGAACATGTCGGGCGGCTCGCCCGCGGCGATGGACGTTAACAGCTTGTCGTTCGCCTGCGTGTTCTGGCTCTGGGCGATGTAGGTCCGGTTAATCTTGATGTCCGGATTTTCTTCCATGAAGGTGGCGATCATCTTCTCGGTGACTTCTTGATCCACACCGGTCTGTGCGTCCCACCATTCAACGGTCGCGGTTGCTGCTGCTGCGGCGGGTGCAGCCGTAGGTTCTTCTGCGGCGGGTGCGGCCGGGGCTTCAGTCGCGACTGCGGGTTCAGCAGGCGCTGCGGGGGCCTGGACTGCGGGCGCAGCGGGGGCGGCGCACGCGGCGATGGCCGAAGCGCCGGCAGCGCCGGCGGCGATGCGCAAGAACGATCTGCGCGAAAGCTTGGTTGACATGACTTTTTCCTCCCTGGTGAGTGTTACAAGAAATTGGAACGCATTCTCTAAGCCAGAGAATGCAGCGGGCAGATTGCACGTTTGGCTGCTGCTGTATGGCGGCGAGCTCTATGCTCCTTTCACATGGGCCGGGTGGCCCGCAGAAAACGCAAGCGGCCAATTTAACCGCCGGGGAACCAATGGCGCGGCTAAATCACCGTCGGAAGGTAAGGGGCGGCGCAGTTGAGAGGGATCCGCGCCCGCATAAGTGGAGAAGACACGCCCACTACTTACCTGGCGCCGTCTTGAGGGTCGGATGGCATATTGTAGGGCAGCAAGCCGGCTGCCACCTTGCATCAGACCGTCGGAAGTACTGGCGGCGTTGCGGAACTCAGTGCTGAATCTGTGCATGAACGTTAGCCTTGCTAGCAGCGTCGCCCATTGCAGCGGCGGCATTACGTCAATCTATGATTATATTACTGCTGTTCTCGTAAGATGTCAAAGCGCTCAGAAATTGTATTTGTTCAGCGTCAGGTCATGGGAGATTAGTGAGGAGTTACGAGAGATTCGCATCCAACAGAAGCGGGAGCGCGCTTTCTATCTACGCGGCCACCGCATCCCAGGGCATCCAGAGCTGCATCAGCAGCGCGGCGGCCAGGGCGAGCGCGCCGCCAAACAGGAACGGCGCCGCCGGGCCGACGTTCTGCCACAACACACCCGCAATGATCGAGGCAAACAGGGCAGATATGCTCAGCGCCGCGTTGTAGGTTCCGTAGGCCGTGCCGCGCACCTCTGCGGGGACGAGATCCGCCACCAGCGCCGAGGCCGTGCCGTAGGCCATGCCATAATAGATGCCGTAGAATGCGTAGATCATCCATACCTGCCAGCCGGTTTGCGCCAGGCCGAAGGCGAAATAGATCACCGCATAGGCCAGCCAGCCGCCCACGATCAACTTGCGGCGACCGATCCGGTCGGAGAGCGCACCGGCGGGGGTCGAGATCAGGCTGTAAACGAGGTTGAACGTGATCAGCATCCCCAGGATGCCCGCGACGCTCAGGCCGGCGTTCTGGGCGCGCAGCGTGAGGAACGCATCCGATGAGTTGCCCAGGGTAAAGATGCAGATGATGACGATGAAGATCATGAACGGCTTGCCCAGCGAGCGGAAGGCAAACTTCGGCGCGGCGCGCTCGCCGGTTACCGGCACATCCCGCGCGCCGATCGCCAACGTCAGCACGGCGAGAAAGGCGGGGACGATGCTGATGAGCACGATGGTCTGGAAGGTGTCGCGGCCCAGACTGGTCGAGTTGCGCTGTACGACCAGAACCACGACCAGCGCGATAATCAGTCCCAGCATCGCGCCCATCGTATCCATCGTGCGATGCAGGCCGAAGGCCAGGCCGCGCTGATCCGGCTTCACCGAATCGGCGATCAGGGCGTCGCGCGGGGCGGTGCGAACGCCCTTGCCCACGCGGTCGGCCCAGCGCGCCCCGGCCACCCAGGTCCAGGTGGCGGCGAAATAGAAGAAGGGCTTGGATATCGCGGAGATCCCGTAACCCAGCACGGCCAGCCACTTGCGCTCACCGGCTTTATCCGAGAACCAGCCCGAAAAGAGCTTGAAGAAACTGGCCGCCCATTCGGCGAAGCCCTCGATGACGCCGATGACTTCGGCGCGCACCCCCAGCACCCCCAGCAGGAAGAGCGGCAACAGGTTAATCACCATGTCGCTGGAGATATCCATGAAGAAGCTGGTCAACCCCACCGCCCAGACGTTGCGCGGCAACCCGCGCAGCCGCGCGAACCGCCCGCCCTGCTCAACGCTTGCCGTTTCTGATCTTGTCGCCATGTGCATGCTCCATCCCAGGGTCTCTATGTTGTCGTAGAACGGGCGCAGCATATCATACATGCATTGTGTTTGCACGCGCCTGATTCTGCTTTCAGGAATTCCAACTGTAGGCGCGTGTCAGGCGTGGAGTCGAGGCTTTAGCCCGGTTTTTGCGGCAACAAGAGTCATGGGCGTAACCGGCTGAAGCCTCGACTCCGGTTACATTTGGAATTCCTGCCCTGCTTTCCCGCTCGACACTCCGCGTGTTAGAATCATGACGTTATGATTGCAATCCAACGTTGGAGCCTGCCATGCCTTCCACTCTTGCGATGATCGAAGACACGTCTTTGCTGGATGACAGCGAGCTGGTCATCAACGCGCGTGAGCGAGACTTACTGCGGTTGCTGGCCACGCAGGTTGCCGCGCTGGCGGCGCGGCCCATCGAGCAGGAGAAAGCGGCGTTGTGGCGCGTCCACAACCGGCTGGACGCCACGCGCCCGGTGATCTTCTGCGACCCGGAGAATGCGTGGCACGAGATCATCCCGGAGTCGAGTCTGGCATGCGTCAACCCGACGGCGCGCGCGTGGGAGTTTCGCTTGCAGCGCGAGCTTTTCTGGGGCGAGCAAATGGGCGACGACCGGACGTTGTTGCCGTTCTTCGACGTGTCACACGTACACGACGCGCCCGATTGGGGCCTCGCGCCGATCAAGATTGGCGGCGAGGCGGGCGGGTCCTACCGCTGGGAATCGCCCATCAAGACCGAGGATGACCTCGCGCAGCTGCACTACCCCACGGTGCGCGTGGACTTCGCGGGCACGGCGCGATTGACCGCGCTGGCCGCCGAGACGCTGGGCGACCTGCTCACGGTACGCGTGAAGACATCGTGGTGGTGGACGACCGGCATGACCTGGACGCTGGCCGACCTGCGCGGGCTCGAGCAGTTGATGCTGGATATGGTCGAGCGGCCCGCCATGCTGCACCGGTTGATGGGCTTCCTGAGCGACGGCACGGGCGCAATGCTGGACGCACTGGAAGCGGCGGGATTGCTCTATCCGAACTGGGAAGGCAGCTACGTCGGTTCGGGCGGACTGGGGTGGAGCGATGAACTGCCCGGGCCAGACTACACGGGGACCGTGCGGCTGCGCGATATGTGGGGCTTCGGCGAGAGCCAGGAGACGGTGGGGGTGTCGCCGCGCATGTTCGCGGAGTTCGTGTTGCCCTACCAGCTTCCCCTGTTGGCGCGCTTCGGGCTGAACTGCTATGGCTGCTGCGAGCCGCTGGATAAGCGCTGGAAAACCGTTGCCACGTTGCCCCGTTTACGGCGGATCAGTGTCAGTCCGTGGTCAGACCGGGCGGTGATGGTCGAGTTGCTGGGCGACCGTTACGTCTACTCGATGAAGCCGACCCCGGCTGCGCTGGCGTATGATACATTTGATGAGGACGCGGTCCGCGCCGAATTGCGTCGTGACCTCGAAGTCACGCGCGGTTGCCGCGTCGAAGTGGTGATGAAGGACAACCACACTATTCGGGGCGACCCGTCGCGTGTCGTCCGCTGGTGTCGCATCGCGCGGGAGGAAGCGGAGCGGGTTTAGCGCCGACGGATCGTCAACGCGGTTTGAGCCAGTCCAAATTGCGCCCAATCAGGAGCTCGTTCATGGTGGCGTTATGGGTGTTGTTCATGGCAACCCGGTCGGTCTTCAGGTTATGACGTTCTGCCAGACCGACAATCTCCAGATCGTCATCGTATGTCATCAGGAATGGCCCGGCGAGATTTTCGGCCAGGTCAAAGAGTCGCTCGTGGTCCAGCGTGGAATGCGTGTATAGTCGGCTGCCGGCTTTTTTCTTGCTGGCAGTATAGGGCGGATCAATGAACCAGGCGCTTGTTTCGCTCTCTGCCCATAGATTGAGGAACGCAAGACCGTCGCCTTCGTGGAACTCTATCTTCCCCTTATACTTTGCGATCTCCAGAATTCGTCGCGCCAGTGTGGTTGGATACCAACGAGAGGTGATTCCTTTACCGTTCTCGCCCCGCTTGACCGGCGCTGAACCCGGAGCGAGGATGCCACCGTGATAAACGCGGTTCTTCAGAATGGTCTGGAAGGCACGCCCTCGCGTCTGACGCGCCGGGATCGCCAACGCGGCATCCAATGACTCACGCGTAAGCTCGAAACTTAGAATTTGTTTCGCCAACCAATCAGCGCCGCCGTCGTCATGCAAAATAGTATGCCAGACGGCAGCCACTTGGTGGTCGAGTTCGACCATGACCACATGGTCGGCCAGGTTCTCGAATGCGACTGTCAGGCTTGAAATTGCACCGCCGGCAAACGGTTCACAGAATCGGGCCGGTCGTTCCGGAAGGCTGAGTAACCACCGCCTGAGATGCGGCGTTAACCAGGTCTTGCCGCCCGGATAGCGAAAAGGCGAGCGCTGAGGAACGCTCGCTACATTCACGGGCTTGACCTGATAGTCATCGCCGATCAGATATGGTTGAACCATCCCTGCCCTCTCGTAATGTTACTCCGGCAATTCGCTCGGCTGCGAATCTTCGATGCGTTTCGTGCGGGACTGAATCTGAAGCTTCGACAAATTCGCCGTTCAAACTCATCTTTCGCTACAGGAACACCTGCGGTCAATCCCTCAACCGCTCGTTCAAGCGTGGTCATATATGTTGTTCCCCTGACGAGGTGCGCGACACCGTGGGCTTCGTATTCAACAAGGTCTACAACAAACCATACGATGTCCGAATTTGATACATCGTTCACCTGTCCCATCGTCGCAAGCACTTCAAAGAAGTCACGATCAACCACGACCGCCATTTTCTTGCCCCAACGCCGCAAAGAGGGAACCTTGATTTGTAACTGCGGCATCAGGCGCTTTGGTCCGCTGCTCCGGTAATCCGGATGTCTACGCCCCGCCGGAAACGGAAAGCCGGTCCCTGTATAATTTAATGTCGCCTGGAAGTCGCGCTGGATGCTGTCACCGGAAAGATAGACCGCTTGTGTTTCAAGCGCACACCACTCCAGCGGATTTGAGTCATTGACAACCAGCACCTGATCTATACGCCCGACATCATCCGTTGATACGCCGCTTTCGGTAACGCTCGATAGAAAGCCCACCTCGTTAATCACCATCGGCGCACTATCGTTGAGGAGCACCTCGCCAACCCAAGCGTAAACCATCCCTTCCTCGCGAAACCGGTTTGGGCATACGGTGCGAAGTCTACCGGTTTCATCGCCAATAAGTTCGGCGCTGTCGCCGTCAACGGATTGTGCGTAACGGCGCACCGAACATACGCCGCCGGCTTTTGAACAGAAGACGGTTCGTTCGCTGCTCAAGAATGGACAAATTTGTCGGCTTGCTGACTTTCGGGGCATCCCCTGAAGCTGAGCGTAGTATTTTCGCTCATCAACTGTCAGTTTATGATAAAGACGCCCGTACCATTCGCCAATCCCGAATCGAATACGATCCGGGTGAGACCGTTGTGCCGGCATTCTGTTCCTTGCAACGCTGTTTTCAATAGATGATTTGTGCGCTACATCCTATCACGGTCAGTCTACCACAAAATCATCGAGGAGCAGAAGCCGCGGCGATTGGAACCTGCCGCGCCAGCGAAGATCATTGGTGACCAGGGCGCCGACGCCGTGCAAGCGCGCGGCTGCAACCTGTACGGCATCGGGCGTGCGCAGGCGCGTTTGCCCTCGCACGCGCGCCGTTTCAAGCGCCAGCGCGTTGTCCAGCGGGGCGATAATCAGGTTGGGGAAGTGGGTCAGATAAAGCTCATATTCCAGCAATGCTTCATCGTTGCCTTGCTGCGCCGGTAAGGTTAACAACTCGGCGAGCGTCACGGTGGTCGTCATGGCTTTGACTTCGCCCGACTCAACCAACTCCAGCAGGGCCGTGGTCAGGTGGGAATATGTTGGGTGATTGGTGAGATGGTATGAAAAAACCGGCGTATCGAGTAACAACGGGCCGGCCTGGCGAAGCTCGGCCCGAAATGCCGCTACTCCCATTCGCCCCGCTCCGCTTCCAGCCATGCATCCGGGTCGTCACCCCAAAGTTCGCTGTGGAGGCCGCGCAGGGTTTGGGTGAAGCTTGCCGGGCGGGCGCGCAAAGTGACACTGTCGCCATCCATGATGAAGAGCAACGTGTCGCCTGACTCCAGACTCAGTACCTCACGCACGGCGCGTGGAATGACTACCTGATATTTCTTGCCTACATGTACGTCAAATGTTTCTATCGTCATACGTGTGACCTCATTGTATGACGATTATACGACTTACCTACACCGCTGTCAAGTGATGTTTCAGCACTGTGGGCAGACTATCGGCGGCCTGCCCACAGTGTGAGGATTATGCGCCGCCGCGGACCACCTTGTAGTTGAACATCGGCGTCTGGAACACGCCCATCAGGGTTAGCCAGACCGGCATCAGCATCTTCATGCCGCGCGCACTGGTGATCTCGCCCAGGTCGAGGATGTCACGCCAGCCGAAGCTTTGCAGGATTTGCGCAACCTGCGCCTTCGCCCGTTCGTCGTTGCCACACAGGAAGATCGAATCGTCGCCCCCGGCCAGCGCTTCCGGGTGTACCATCACCCCGGCAGTGACCGTGTTGAGCGCCTTGACGACGCGCGCCTGCGGGAAGGCGCGCTGGATCTGCTCGCCCAGCGAGTCGGTGTTGCAGACGAAGAGGCTGGGCGGCATCCCGCGCGAGAAGTCGAGCGGGTTCGACACGTCAACCAGCGCCTTGTGATTGAGGTTCGCTGCCCCGGCCAGCTCGAGCGCAGCCAGTGCGATGTGGCCGGACGTGCAGTTGAACACGACCTCGCCGTGCGCCGCCGCTTCGGCAAATGCGCCGAGCTTAACCTGCGGATGATCTTGTTGCCACACGCTGAAGGACGGGTTGTCCATCATGCCGGGCTCCGTCTTCGCCCGCGTTGCCGCCACGTCGCGCGTGCCTACCATGACGTCATGGCCCAATTCGCTGAGCCGACCCGCGAGGGCCTGCCCCACCATCCCTGTCCCAAGAACTCCGATTTTCATGACACGACCTCCAAAGGCCATTGTGCCGGCAGCATCTGAGCTGATTTAGTGTCTATCCGAATACTCCCAAATCATCGTATCTTTCCCTTCGTAGTGACGGCTTCAGCCGTTGGGGAGCGATGCGCATGTTTCGGATAGCTGACTTATCCCTCCAGGTATTCGGGAACCGGCGCAAGCTCGAACTCCGGTTCCACCGGTACGTGCGGGATTTCCTCGATGTTGCGCAGCGCCGGGGAGAGCAGCCCGCCCGCGCAGATGAGCGCCGAGAGCGTCCCGCCG
>JBBQRS010000087.1:0-20617 GCA_038214535.1 Anaerolineae bacterium | reverse complement strand
GTCTTTCCCGGCGTTCCCCGCTTCTCCGCGTGCCCTCTGTCTCTTCGTGCGCAGTTCTCTGCGAATCGTGGCCCCTTGCCCACACACGTGCCCACTACGAGCAAGAATAAGATTACCCCTTCTTCTCCAGCTTGGCCCAGGTGTCGCGCAGGCCGACGGTGCGGTTGAAGACCGGTTTGCCGGGCGCGGAATCGGGGTCGGCGCAGAAATAGCCCTGACGCAGGAACTGATAGCGCGCGCCGGGGGTCACGTGCGCCAGACCCGGCTCAGCCTTCGAGCCGGTCAGCACATCCAGCGATGCGGGGTTCAGGTTGTCGCGCCAGGTCTGTCCTTCCGGCGCGTCGTTCGGGTCCTCTGTGGTGAACAGATAGTCATACAGGCGCACCTCGGCGTCCACCGCGTGGGGCGCGGAAACCCAGTGAATCGTGCCCTTGACGCGCCGCCCGTCCGGCGTCTGTCCGCCGCGCGATTCGGGATCATAATTACAGCGTAACTCTATGACTTTCCCCGCCTCATCCGTGATCGTCTCTTGACAGGTGATGTAATACGCGTGCTTGAGGCGCACCTCGCGGCCCGGCCCCAACCGGAACCAACCCTTCGGCGGATCCTCACGGTAGTCCTCGGCCTCGACGTACAGCTCGCGCGAGAAGGGCAACATACGCGTGCCGGCGCTCTCGTCCTCCGGGTTGTTCTGCGCCTCGACCCATTCCACCTGCCCCTCCGGGTAATTTTCGATCACCACCTTGATCGGCTGTAGCACCACCATCACGCGGTCGGCCCGCAGGTTCAGGTCTTCACGGATGCAGTGTTCCAGCAGACCGATCTCGACCGTGGTGTTGGCCTTGGAGACGCCGATGCGCCCGCAAAAATCGCGAATCGCCTCTGGTGTGTAGCCACGGCGGCGCAACCCGCTGATGGTGGGCATTCGGGGGTCGTCCCAGCCGAAGACGACGCCCGTGCGCACCAACTCATTCAGGCGGCGCTTGCTCAACATGGTGTAGGTAAGCTGGAGGCGGGCAAACTCGATCTGCTGCGGGTGATAGACGCCCAGCGAGTCAAGATACCAGTCATACAGCGGGCGATGGTCCTCGAACTCGAGCGTGCAGATCGAGTGCGTGATCCCCTCGATGGAATCAGACTGCCCGTGCGCCCAATCATACATCGGGTAGATGCACCATTTGTCGCCGGTGCGGTGGTGCTCGGCGTGGACGATGCGGTACATGATCGGGTCGCGCAGGTTAAGGTTCGGCGAGGCCATGTCAATCTTCGCGCGCAAGGTGCGTGAGCCGTCGGGGAACTCACCGGCGCGCATCCGCTCGAAGAGGTCCAGATTCTCCGCAATCGAGCGGTCGCGATAGGGGCTGTTCTTGCCCGGCTCGCTGAGCGTGCCGCGATATTCGCGGATTTCCTCCGCGGTCAGGTCGCAGACGAACGCCTTGCCAGCCTCGATCAGTTGCACCGCCCAGCCGTAAAGCTGGTCGAAATAGTCGGACGCGAAGAAGAGACGATCACCCCAATCCGCGCCCAGCCAGCGCACATCCGCGATGATGGAATCTACGTACTCCTGCTCTTCTTTGGTGGGGTTGGTGTCATCGAAGCGCAGGTTGAACTTGCCGCCGTTCTCGCTCGCGACGCCATAGTTCAGGTTGATGGACTTGGCATGGCCGATGTGGAGATAGCCGTTCGGCTCAGGCGGGAAGCGCGTGTGGACACGACCGGCGAACCGACCGTTGCGGTTGTGCTCGTTGACGATCTCGCGGACGAAATCAGTGGAGGCGATGGTCTCTTCTACGGACATTGCGCGATCCTCGGATAAAACATGATGGGCATGAGGGCCATAACGCGCGGATTTTAACACAGAAAGGGCTTGCGCGGCAAGTCGGGCGTGAGGCTCCTCGCCCACTGGGAGAGACAGGGTGAGGGCGGGCTAACACGGATTACGCAGGATCGTACAGATGACACCCCCGCCCCCAGAGAGGTTGTGGGCGAGGGTGCGTAATTCGTAATTGCTCCCGTCTTACTCTTTCATCACGCCGGTGAGCTGGCCGCTGACCAGCAGGCGCTGGGCGAAGAGGAAGATCAGGATCACCGGCAGCACGAGCACGACGCCCGCCAGCGCGACTTCGGCCCGCTTGATCGGGAGATCGCTGGCGAAGGTGGGGCGCAAGGCCGAGGTACCGGTGATGAGCGCCTGCAACCCAACCGGCAGATTATAGAGCTTCATCTTGTTCAGCATGACGTAGGGCAGGAAGTAGTTATTCCAGTTCGCCGTGAAGCTCAGGAAAACGATCAGCCCGACGAGGGGTTTCGCCAGCGGGATGCCGATATGCTGAAAAAGCTGAAACTCGTTGCAGCCGTCCACACGACCGGCCGCCATCAAATCCTTGGGCAGGCTCACCGAGTAGTAGATGTAGCTCAGGTACACCCCAAAAGGATAGAATGCGCTGGGCAAAATCACCGACCAGGGCGTGTTGACGAGGCCGAACAGGTTCATTTCCAGGAACAGCGGCAGCACCAGGGCCGAGCCGGGGAGGATCATCGTGATCAACGTGGCCCACAGGACGAAACTGCGCCCCGAGAATCTGGCCGTGCCCAGCGCGTAACCGGCAGGAATGGAGACCAGAAGGCTGATCCCGACAGCCGTCACTGTATAAAAGATGGAGTTGACGGCCCAGCGTGAAACGGTGCCGCCCTGGAACGTCAGCAGATTATCCCAGGCCTGGCTCACACGTGCAAAGGAGCCGAAGGCCAGAGGAAAGAGATCGAAAAGCTGGTTGTCAGTCTTGGTGGGAGCCAGCAAGAGCCATAGCAGCGGCAACCCGAAGAATAACCCCAACACAAACAGCAACACAATGCGCGACGGCGCGCTGACCGACCCCAGTTCGTCGGCGGCGCGCCAGTTTTTACCCGTTGACGCTTTCACCTGAGTAGCCGTGCCGCTCTCTGCGCCGGAATCATTAATCGTCACACTCATAACGCCTCCGCTATCCAAACCTTAATCAATCTGCCTTGAAGATGTTGGTCGTTGACAGGATCAGCACTGCGCCCAGAATGCCAATCGCGACCATCAGCAACGACAGCGCCGCCGAGCTGCCGAAGTTGGCCTGCTCGAACGCGAATGCATAGCCCAACTGATTTGGCGACCAATACTTGCTGATGCCCGCCACGTTCGCCGCGCCGATCAACTGCGGTTCGGCGAAAAGCTGCACATTGCCCGCAAACGTCAGGATCGCCATATAAACGATAAACGGCATGATGAGCGGCCTTTTGATGAGCCACGCCAAACCCAAAGCGTTACAGCCGTCCATGATGGCTGCTTCGATCACTTCTTCTGAGACGTTGTTAAGCGCGCCGTAGAAAATGGCAATCCACCCGCCTGCACCGGCGAATACGCCCAGCAGGGTAAAAATCACCGGCAGATGGCGCTCAACGATGACATCATTAACCGTCTCAAAGCCCATGCCATGCAATATCGGCCCAAACGGGCTGATGTTGGGGTCGAACATGAAGATTGCCAGAAGCACGGCCGTGGGGCCAGCCACCGCGCCGGGAATGAAGTAGATCGTGCGCATGGCGTCGCCATACCGATCATGGCGGGCGTGCAGCAAAAGCGAGATGAACATCACGCCCAGAATCCCCACCGGCAGGGAGATCAGCAGATACAACCCGACATTCTTCATCGCACCCAGGAAGCGGAAATCAGTGTACGCGGAAACGTAATTGCTCAAGCCGGCGGCGAACAGTTGCGGTTTGCCGTATTCGAACTTGGCGAAGCTGATGACCAGCGCGTAAACGCCGGGGCCAACGCCAAACGCGATGAGCAGGATGAGATAGGGCAGCACAAGAAGATGCGCCGGTTTGAATCCCCAACGCTTCCAGGCGCTCTTGAGCGTGTTCTTTTGACCAGAAGATTGAGCGGCGATAGCGCCGGCATCAGTTGCCACGGTGGTTCCCTCCCAACGGGCGGTTTTTTGGAGCCGGAGGAAGCAGGGACAACCTGCTTCCTCCGCAAACGAAGGTCGGTGTGCCTAACGGTGTCTTAACTTACTGCGTTACGACATCATACCCCTGCGTCTTAGCCAGGCCTACATAGTTCTCCTGGAGTTTAGGAAGCGCAGATACGATCGTGTCGCCCGCCTGAATCGCGGCGATCACATCGGTATTCCAGGCGCTTTGCCAGTCGTAGCGGATGTTCCCCAAACCCTCGAGGGTCATCATGCCCGCGGCCTCTTTCAGCACAGGGTAGGGGTCGAAAGCGTAAACCGGATTGCTGGCAACAGTCTTCGCCCAGACATCGGCGGCAGGCAGGAACGCGGGGAAGGTGACAGCCGTGTCCTGGTATTCATGAGAAGTTGCCATGAACTTCGCGACGTCCAGAGCCAGTTCCGGGTTCTCGGTGTGCCGTGATACGGACCACGCCGAGCCGCCCTGGAAGCCGGTGAAGATCTGGTCTTCGCCTTCCCATTTGAGGGGCAACGCGACGCCGAGTTGACCTTCTGCAGTCTGGTAGTACGTGCTATCGGGCTTGCCGCCGAATACATACTCGCCATACCAGGAGGCCGCCGGCAGCATGAGCAGATTGCCCGCCTTGACTTTGTCCACGAACGCCGGATCAAACGGGCTCAGCGTATCCACAGATTTGTTGGCGATCATCCGGTCGAGCATTTCGGCGGCCCGAATGCACTTGGGATCCTGAGTATTGATACGAACTTCGGTGCCGGAGATGACCTGACCCACCGGGCAACGGCTGCCCTGGAAGTAGGATGTCAGACACTGGTCGTCGCCGCAGGTTCCAACCAGCGCGCCGGGATGATCCTTCGCAACAATTGCGCCAAGCTCTTCATATTCTTTCCAGGTGGTGGGAACAGTGTAACCCCATTTTTCCATCAGCTTGGCGTCATACCAGAGGACGACCTGGGCCAGATCATTGCGCAGACAGTAGAGATGCCCATCGAACGTGCAGGGGTCCAATGCGCCCGGCGCAAAACCATTAATCAGCTCGGACGGCACCGAGTCTTTGAGATCGAGCGGGAAGGCGTGATTTTCATCTGCGACCTGCGCGACCAACGGGAACGGTTCGGCGAAGACTACATCAGGCCATCCGGAGCCGGTGTTGTTGAACAACAACACCTTGGCGGGGAACTGACCACGATCCACAAGCTCGATGTTGACAAGGTCGGCCACATCGGGGTGCAGCGTCTTGTAGAGCTGAACGCCAGCTTCACGGGTGGTGTCCACCCAGACGGTGATTTCAGCGCCGGTGTTAGCGGCAGGGGCTTCGGCGGCAGGCGCCTCAGCAACAGGTTCTTCAACCGCAGGGGCTTCGGCGGTAGGCGCCCCAGCGGCAGGCGCTTCAACCGCAGGGGCGGCGGGCGCTGCTGGTTGTCCTCCACAGGCGACCAGCAGCGAAGAGAGGATCAGCAAAAGGGTCACGGCGACCCACATCGTACGCTTCATTGTCGTACTCCTCCTGAGTCAAGGTGTTTTTCGATTGGCCGTTTCATGCATAGAGTAAAATCATTGATCTTTGTGAAATGGCTGCCTCCTGTTTCGTGTGGGGGGTAACGCGCGTATTACAGATCGAGACACGCATTGGAGAGGCGCGAGCAAGGTCATCGCAACGTGAGGACGTTGCATCATGAGGAATGGATCAGCTTGTCGGCATGGATCGGGTAAGACCATCATGGTGTTGCCCTTCTGCGCACCGGTACACACGTTTTCGTCACGGCCCTTGCCGTGTTCGTGGTCGGAATGTGCAAAGTCTAACATGAAATTCCCGCGAGGTCAATTGTCAAAAATCCGCGCAAGGTCTGCAATGATTGCTCATGCGCTCTCATCCTGGCCCTCGCCCTGCAGGCGAGAGAATCTTGGAAAGTCGTGCTCTGTCGTCTTGCGAAGGGCGTGCGTTTATTGTAGTATGTAGACGCGCAGACGCTCATTGCCCCTCTCTGCGCGCCCATCGAAACTCTCTGCTCCTGCCCAAAGGAGGCACGACGATGCACAAGAAGCTGTTTATCCCCGGCCCGACCGAAGTGCGTGAGGAAATCCTGGAAGTGATGGCGACCCCGATGATCGGGCATCGCACGACGGCCTATGCGGAATTACACCAGTCCGTCGAGAGCAAGCTCAAAACCCTGCTCAACGCCGAACGGCGCGTGTTCCTGTTCAGTTCATCTTCCACCGGCGTGATGGAAGGCGCGATCCGTAATTGCGTGGGCAAGAAGGTGCTCAACACTCTCAACGGCGAGTTCTCGCGGCGCTGGCACGAGATCGCCAAGTCCTGCGGCGTCGAGACGGAAGTGGTTGAAGTGGAGCCCGGCCAGGCCGTCACGCCGGAGATCGTGGACGCGGCGCTGGCGCAGGGCGGGTTCGACGCCGTGTGCCTGACCTACAACGAGACCTCCACGGGCATCCTCGGCCCGACGCCGGAGATGGCGAAGCTGGTGCGCGAGAAATACCCCGACGTGCTGATTCTGGTGGATGCGGTGAGTTGCATGGCCGGTACGCCGATTGATTTCGACGGCTGGGGGCTGGACGTGTGCCTGGCCGGCGTGCAGAAATGCTTCGCCCTGCCGCCGGGCCTCACCGTAGCCGCCGTCAGCCAGCGCGCGCTCGACCGCGCGGCGACGATTCCCACCCGCGGCTACTACTTCGATTTCCTCGATAACGAGAAGTTTGCGGCGAAGTTCAACACCCCCGCCACGCCCGCAATCAGCCTGATCTACGCGCTGGATCGGCAAATGGACGATATGTACGCCGAAGGGTTGGAGAACCGCTACGCGCGCCACCTGGCGATGGCCGAACATTGCCGCACGTGGGGCCGCGCCCGCTTCGGCCTGTATGGCGACGAGAACTATCTCTCGCCCACCATCACCCACATCCTCAACAACGGCTTCGACTTCGGCGCGCTCAACAAGGAGTTGGGCAAGCGCGGCGCGACTATCTCCGACGGCTACGGCCCCTTCAAGGGCAAAACCTTCCGCATCGGCCACATGGGCGACCTGACCCTGGACGACGTGACGTGGTTGACCGGCGAGATTGACGACATTCTGGGCCTTCAATAACGCAATAAGCATCTATCCGAAGACGGGTAGTTTAGCCCCTTGTGGGCATAGGCGACGGGCACGACGGGCACAAGGCCCTAGACTACAGCATTTGCGATAGATATTATTTACCTGCACAGGAGCCATGCCCCATGAAAGTACTGGTCTGCGATCCCATTTCACCGGCAGCCGTCCAGCGGATGCGCGACAATTGCCTTGACGTGGACGTGCGCGATACCATCACCCCCGAAGAACTGATGGAGGCCATCGCCTCCTACGACGCGATGGTGGTGCGTAGCCGCACGAAAGTGCGCCAACCGCTGCTCGACGTGGCCGAAAATTTGAAATTCATCGTGCGCGGTGGCGTCGGCGTGGATAACATTGACGCCGACTATGCGACAGCGAAGGGCATCCGCGTGCTCAACACGCCCGGCGCCAGCACCGACTCGGTCGCCGAACTCACCGTCGCCCTCATGTTCGCGCTGGCGCGGCCCATCGTCCAGGCGACGCAATCGCTGCGCGAGGGCAAATGGGAGAAAAAGGCGTTCGGCGGCACGGAAATCCAGGGGAAGACGCTGGGCATCATCGGCCTCGGGCGGATCGGGATAGCCGTCGCCACGCGCGCCGCTGCACTTGGAATGATCGTCCTCGGTTATGACAGCCGCACCCTCGGCCCCGCGCCTTACATGATGATGCTGCCGCTGGAGGAGCTGCTGGCCCGCGCCGACTACATCACCCTGCACGTGCCCCTCAGCGAATCCTCGCGCCACATGATTGACGCCGCGGCTATCGCCAAAATGAAGGACGGTGTGCGCATCGTGGATTGTGCGCGCGGCGGCGTGATTGACGAAGACGCCCTCTACGACGCGCTGGTCGCGGGCAAGGTGGCCGGCGCGGCGCTGGACGTTTTCGAGAACGAGCCACTCACCCACTACCGTCTCTTCACGCTGCCGCAAGTCATCGGCTCGCCGCACATCGGCGCGGTGACGAGCGAGGCGACGGCGCGCATCGGCGATGAGGTGGCTTCCACGCTCATCGAAGCCAACAAAGAGCCGTGTTGAGCGCGGAGTAAACTTATGTCAAGCTCTCCCCCCCCTGTCGGGGCGATCATCCCCCGACTGCTGTTGCCGAAGCCGGGGATTGACCCCGGGCGTTGGGCCGTCATTGCGTGCGACCAGTTCACCTCTGAGCCGGAGTATTGGGAAGAGGTTGCGCGCCTGGTCGGAGCCGCGCCCTCGACCTACCACATGGTGCTGCCCGAAGTGCTGCTGGGCACACCGGGAGAAGATGCGCGCATCGCGGCCATCCGTGAAGCGATGCGCGCCTATCTGGAGGACGGCGTCTTCAGCGAGCGGGAAGGGCTGCTGTTAGTCGAGCGCACGGTGGGCGGCAAAACCCGGCGCGGCCTGATGTTGGCGCTGGACCTGGAGCAATACGACTACGACGTGGATGCGACCAGCCTGATCCGCGCCACCGAAGGCACGATCCTGGAACGCATCCCGCCGCGCGTCCGCATTCGGTCGGGCGCGCTGCTGGAAGTTCCGCACATCCTCGTCCTGATTGACGACCCCGAGGGCACGGTGATCGAGCCGCTGGCCGCCGCGGATACGGCGCGGCATCCAGCCTATGACTTCGACCTGATGCTGGGCAGCGGGCATCTGCGCGGGCAATGGGTGGATGCGCCGGGCGAACCGGCGCGTACGCTGACCGCGCTGGCCGCGCTGGCCGACCCCGCCGCCTTCGCCCGCAAGTATGACCTGTCGCCCGATAACCCCGTGATGCTCTTCGCGATGGGTGACGGCAACCACTCGCTGGCAACCGCCAAGTCTATCTGGGAGCAACACAAGGCCGAACTCGGGATGGATCACCCGGCGCGCTATGCGTTGGTGGAGGTGGAGAACATCCACGACGCGGGGTTGAAATTCGAGGCGATTCACCGCGTGCTGTTCGGCGTGCAGGGCGACCTCGCCGCGGCGCTCGCAGCCCACTTCGGCGAGCGCGCCCATCTGATCCCATGCGCTTCCGAGATGGAAATGGCGCAACGCGTGGACGATCAGCGCGGCCCCGATCATCTCGTGGGTGTCATCCGCGAGAACGAGTTCGCCATCATCGCGGTCAGTTCGCCCACGTCCAATCTGCCCGTTGGGACATTGCAAAATTTCTTGGATGATTGGGAGCAGCGCGGCGGCTACGCGCGCATTGATTACGTCCACGGCGCGGATGTCGCCGCCCGGTTGGGCGCGCAACCCGGCAACCTGGGCCTTCGTCTGCCGGTGATTCCGAAGTCCAGCTTCTTCAAGACGGTGATCGTTGACGGGGCGATGCCGCGCAAGGCCTTCTCGATGGGCGAAGCGCGCGAAAAGCGTTTCTACATGGAAGCGCGCCGGATCGAGCCGGAGTGAGCACAGCAGTGAACCCAACCCCCATCTATCCCCGCGTGCCGTTGGCGTTCCTGCCCACCCCGCTCCACCCGCTGCCGCGGCTCAGCGCGTGGCTGGCAGCACACGGCGGCCCGCCGCACATCGAGTTCTGGATCAAGCGCGACGACCAGACGGGGTTGGCCGGCGGCGGCAACAAGACGCGCAAGTTGGAATTCCTGCTGGCCGACGCACTCGCGCAGAACGCCGATATGCTGCTCACCACGGGTGCGGCCCAGTCGAACCACTGCCGGCAGACGGCAGCCGCGGCCGCCCATCAGGGTCTCGCATGTCATCTGGTGCTGGGCGGCGCACCGCCCGAACACATTAACGGAAATCTGTTGCTCGATGAACTGCTTGGCGCGACGTTACACTGGACGACACGCGAAAACCGTCTCAACCGTCTGGCCGAACTGGCCGATGAACTGCGCGCCGCGGGCCGTCGCCCCTACGTCATCACCTACGGCGGCTCCGATCCGATCGGGGCGCGCGGTTATGTCAACGCGCAGGAGGAACTCTACACGCAATGCCGGGCCATCGGGCTGAAACTGGACGCAATGGTCATCGCATCCAGTTCCGGCGGCACACAGGCGGGCCTGCTGGTAGGCGCGGCCGCGACCGATTGGGCCGTCCCCATCGTGGGGATCAGCATTGACGAACCGGAGGCGACATTGCAGGCCAACGTCGCGCGGCTGGCGACCGACACGGCGGCAGGGTTGGGCCTGACGCACACATTTACACCGGCAGACGTGCGAGTGGAAGCGGGCTACCTGGGCGGCGGCTACGGGGTGTTCGGCGAACTGGAACGCGAGGCGATCCTGACGCTGGCGCGCACGGAAGGGATCATCCTCGATTCGGTCTACACGGCGCGCGCGATGGGCGGGCTGCTCGACATCCTGCGCCGCGACCCCGCCCGGCTGCTCACCGACCCGGAACGACCGGCCAACATCTTGTTCTGGCACACCGGCGGAATGCCCGCTCTCTTCGCCTACGCCGACCAGCTCGTCGTATGAAATTCGGCTTTCACTGCTTCATCCTCACGGAGCGCTGGTCCGACGACGCGCTACCCAGCCTCGACCGGGCCGTCGCGCTGGGTGCGGACTGCCTGGAGATCGCGCTGGGCGACGACGTGCATTTCTCGCCGCAACGGATGCGCGCCCGCGCGGGGGCGCTGGGCCTGACGCTGGTCGCCAGCCCCGGCGGTGCGTGGCCCGTCGAGTGCGACCTCTCCGCGGACGACCCAACAGACCGCGCCCGCGGCCTCGCATGGCATCAGCGACAAATTGACACGGCCGCCGCCCTGGGCGCGGTGGCCTATACCGGGGCGCTCTACGGCCATCCCGGAACCGTGCTGCGCCGGATCCCTCCGGCGGACGAGTCCCCGCGCACCGCGGAGGGTCTACGCGCGCTCGCAGCATACGGCGCGGCGCTGGGCGTCGAACTGGTGCTGGAGCCGATGAGCCACTTCCGCACCCACGTCGCCAACACGCCCGCCCAGGCCATGCGCCTGATCGAGCTGGCGGATCACCCGAACCTGAAGGTGTTGCTCGACACCTATCACATGGTGACGGAGGTGCGTGACTACGGGCAGGCGGTACGCCAGATGCAGGGCCGGTTGTGGGGCCTGCACGCGTGCGAGAACGACCGGGGCGCGCCGGGCGGCGGCCTCGTGCCGTGGGACGCCACCTTCACTGCCCTGCGCGAAATCGGCTTCGACGGCTACGTGATCCTGGAAAGCTATAACTCCAGCCTCGGGGATTTCGCCGTCCGCCGCGGGATGTTCCACGACGTCTGCCCGGACGGCGAGGCCTTCATCCGCGACGGGCTGGCGTTCGTGAAGCATGGCCTGAGGACGGCAGGAACGGCGCGCTGACGCTATGGCGAAGCGCAATGCGTGGCGGCGGTCACTCAGGGCGCAGGCGCGTGACGCCCGCGTGCTGCTGGGCGAGTCACGCGGGGCGCTGATCCTCTTCGCGACCATCCTGATCTTCGGCGGGCTGGCGCTGCGTACGTTTTATGTCAACCCGGAGACGGGCGACCGGCTCAACCTGACCGAGTCGGTCTATGCGGTATTGGGGATGATCTTCTTCCAGAACCAGTTGCCGCTGCCCGAAAACCCCGGCCTCCGCGTGCTGTTTTTCGTCATCCCGATTGTCGGGCTGGTGGCCGTGGCGGATGGGGTGTTGCGGTTCGGCGCGGCGCTGATAGACAAACAATCACGCGGGCAGAAATGGCAGGCAGCCATGGCAACCACCTACAGTAATCACGTCATCGTCTGCGGTCTCGGCAAAGTCGGTTATCGCGTGGCGCAGGAGCTGCTGAAGATGGGGCGCGACGTGATCGGCATCGAGCAGAACCCGGAGGGGCGCTTCGTCGAACAGGCGCAGGCGCTGGGCATTCCGGTGCTGATTGCGGACGCGCGCCGACCTGAGACGCTGACACGGGCAGGCGTGGCGCGCGCAGACGTCATCATTCCGGCCACGGAGAACGAACTGACCAACCTGGACATCGCGCTGGATGCGCGCGAACTGAACCCGGAGATCAAGATCGTGATGCGCATGTTCGATCCCGACCTGGCGCGGCGCGTTGAAACGGGGTTCGGCATCCACACCGCGTATAGCGTCTCGGCGCTGGCCGCGCCCGTCTTCGCCGCGGCCGCGATGCGCGGCGGCATCAAGGCGTCCTTCTATGCCGGGGAAACGTTGCTCAACATCGTGGAGATGACCGTCACGCCCGGCTGCGCGGTCGTCAACCGCACCGTTGCCGAGGTTGAAGAAGCCTACGACGTCTCGATTGTGGCCGTTTCCAACGCGACCAACGCGGACATCCGACCCGGCCCCGAAGTCGTCCTGCATGCCGGGGATCAGTTGATGGTGATGGGGTCGCTGGAACAATTAAGCCGCGTCAACGCCGCGGTAGGCGGCTGATGCTCACGTATCTGCTCACCGGCGCGGGGCTGGGCTTCACCGGCGGCATCCAGCCCGGCCCATTTCAGACCTACGTCATCTCCGAGGCGCTGCGCAAAGGCTGGCGCAGGGCGCTGCCCGCCGCGCTGGCCCCGCTGATCAGCGACCTGCCGATCATCATCCTCGTGCTGTTCGTGCTCACGCGCCTGCCTGCCGGGGCGCAGCGCGTACTGTATCTCGTCAGCGGGGTCTACATCCTCTATCTGGCCTGGGGCGCGTGGCGGGCGCGGCGCGTGGTTCCCACGGGCGAGGGCGCGGACACGCAACCCCGTACCAGCATCTTGCGCGCCGCGCTGATGAACCTGGTCAGCCCCGGCCCCTACGTCTTCTGGAGCCTGATCGCCGGGCCGATGCTGTTGCAGGCCTGGCACACAGGCCCCGCGACGGCGGCGGTATTTCTGTTCGGCTTCTACGGGGCGATGATCGCGACGCTGGCGGCGCTAATCGTGGCCTTCGGTTCCGCGGGCAAGCTTGACCCGCGCGTCGCCAACGCCCTGACCGCCCTGTCGGCGCTGATCCTGGCCGCGTTCGGCGTCCGCCAACTGTGGCTGGCCGCAGGTTTGTAGCCGCAGCGGCCTTACGGCCGCACTACGAGCAGGAGTTAACCTATGCGCTTCGGAATTATGGCGATGCAGATGGTGGCGTTGATCCCGCCCGGCCTGCCGCCCGCCGGGATGATGCAGCACGTCATGAACTTCGATCACGCCGCCCTGGTGGGCGATCTGCACGGTCACGGCTTCAACCCCATCGAGCTGGGCGGCGACCTGGCGCTCTTCCTGCCGCAAAGCCTCGCGCCCCCCGCCATCGCATCATTACTAAAACTTAAGGAAGAGCAGGGGGACACGTACACCGTCCACCTGCCGCTGTGGTCGGTCGAGCCCTCTACCCCGCTGCAACCCGTGCGCCGCGGTTCCGTGCAGGCGCTGCTCGACACCATTCGCGCGGTGCAGCCCCTCGACCCCGAAGTCTACGTGCTCCACGCGACCGGCCCGCTGGCCGCGGAGTTCTACCAGATGCAGCATCTCGGCATCGGGCGCGACCTGATCCTGCGGCAGTTCCAGGGCCACGCGATGGAGAGCCTACGGGCGCTGCTGGCCGAAAGCGGCCTACCCCCGCGTAAGCTGGCAATTGAAACCATCGAGTTCCCCTTCGATCTGACATTGGAATTGGCGGAGCGGCTCGATCTCTCGATCTGCTTCGACACCGGGCACGTCCTCGTGGGGTTCTCCGGCCCGATTGACGTGTTCGACGCGCTGGATCAATGCCTGCCGCGCCTCGCGGAAGTCCACCTGAACGACGGCCCGTGGCAAGGCCCGGAGCGCACCATCGGCTACGGGAAGGACCATCAACAGCTTGGGCAGGGCGACCTCGACGTGGGCCGCTTCCTGGATACGCTGATGGCAGCGCAATTCACGGGGCCGCTGATTTTCGAACTGACGCTGGAAGACGCGCTCGCGTCCATGGAACTAATCCGCGAGTTGCGGCCCGACGCCCTGGCATGACCACCGAGGCGCCCCGCCCCTGGCAACCGCTTGACAACCTGACGGTTAACGCCTACTGGCTGGGCATCAACATCTCCGCGGGGATCATCACGCCGGTGCTGCTGCCCTATCTGGTGGCGCTCTTCGCCGCGCCCGACGAGAAGAACAGCGTCCTGGCAACCGTGCGCGTCATCGGGCTGGCCGTGGCGATGCTGATCCAGCCGCTCGCGGGGCTGTTCAGCGACCGCAACACCTCGCAGTGGGGCCGGCGGCGACCGTTCATCGCCGCGGGCGCGCTGCTCAACATCGTGTTCCTCGCGCTGGTGCTGCTGGCGACCCGGATAGACCCGGCGGTGCGCTGGATCGGGATTTCCGCGGCGCTCCTCTCGCTGATCGGCAGCCTGGCCCTGCTCCAGGCGTCCTCGAACATGGCGCAGGGCGCGCTCCAGGGATTGATCCCCGATGTCGTGCCGGAAGCGCAACGCGGGCGCGCCTCCGGCGTCAAGGCGACGTTCGAGCTGCTGCCCATCCTGTTGGTAATCTTCATCGGCCCGCTGGTGGACGCGGGGCGCATCGGGCTGGTGATCGGAATCATCATGGCGGGCTTCCTGGTCACCATGCTGATTACCGTGCTCTTCGTGCGTGAGGAGCCGCTACGCGTCAAACCGACCGACAGCCTGCGCGCGCCGATCCTAAGGCTGGTGGGGCTGACGACGCTCTTCGTGGCGACCACGCAGGGGATGACCTGGCTGGTGCGCCGGATCGGGCTGGGGATGGCGGGCAGCGGAGCGAGCCTGCCGGCCCAGGTGATCGTCGTGGGGGCCGCCGGGCTGGCCGCGATGGCGTTCGCGATCTTCGTCGGCGTCTATTACGGCGCGCGGCTGGGCATCGGCCCCGAGGCGAGGGGGGAAAGCTCCTTCATCTGGTGGGTGGTCAACCGGCTGATGTTCCTGGCGGCGATCGGCTCGGTGCAGGGCTTCGCGCAGTATTATCTCACCGACGTGGTGGGGGTTAAAAACGCGGCGACCATGACCTCGGTGCTGTTGGCTGTGGTGGCGGCGTTCCTGCTTCCCGCAGCGCTGGGCGGGGGCTACCTGTCAGACCGCCTGGGGCGCAAGCGACTGGTCGGGCTGGCCGGGCTGATCGCGGGCGTGGGGACGTTGCCGCTCCTCGTCGCACGCTCGATGCCGCTAGTGCTGGTCTCCGGCGGCGTGATCGGGCTGGGGACGGGACTGTTCATGGCAACAAGTTGGGCGCTGGGCACGGACCTCGTCCCAAAGCGCAAGGCGGGGCTTTACATGGGCGTCTCGAACCTGGCGGGCGCGGGCGCGGGGATCGTCGGCGCAGGGATCGGCGGGCCGCTGGCCGATGCGTTCAACCGGCTGCAACCCGGCCTGGGCTATCTTGTGATCCTCGGCATCTACGCGCTGCTCTTCTTCCTGTCTACCTTAACGCTGCGCCGCGTGACAATTACCTCATCATCATCTTCGTAGTCGCGGCTTTAGCCGCATGGAGCGTCACACGGCGGCTGAAGCCGCGACTACGAAGATGACCGCCCAGGCCAGTCCGGGGCATGACAACAATCTATTACCGGAGTAAATCCTTAATCTGCATAAGCCGTCACTACGAAGGATTTACTGCGTTACACCTTCCGTGCGGGCTGGCGAATGATCGTCTTGAGCTTCTCCGGCGCGGAGCGACGCGGGTCGCCCAGATAGATCTCGTGGTGCTTGCCGTGGAGCGCGTAGCCTTGCTCTTCGGCGTAGCGGTGCAGCGCGGCGATGGTCGGCCCTTCGTCGGCGTATGCGCCCAGGTAGAGCGTCTGCACCGACGGCCCCTCGTGGTATGTCTCAAACCGCACCTGTTCCAGCGCGGGCAGCCCTTTCTTGCGGATCGCCTCAGCGCGCGCCGCCTCGACCACCTCCGGCGTCACCGCGTCCGGCTGGAGGATCATTGCGGTCCAGTCCCACGTGCTCTTGTCAGCCATCGTGAACTGCGTCGGGTCGGCCACCCACCAGAGCCCCTCCAGCGGGCCGGCGGGGAACTCCACGCCCTGTGCCTTGCGCGCGAACTTGATCGTGTAGGCCAAGCTGTAGAGCGCCTCCACCGCCTGCGTGTACTCCGGCGCGACGTTGGGGTCGCCATGCCCGTCCAGCATCAGGAAGTTGAGCGGCGGCACATCCACGAAGGTGAATTTGCCCTTCGGCGGGCTGTAGAGGGGCTTGAGATCTTTCTTCCAGTCGGTGTGGGGCATAGGATTTCCCACTCCTGAGCGCTGAGGACAGCGCGCTACGAGCGAAACAGGGTTCGTAGTGCGCAGTCCTCTGCGCTCAGGAGAGCGCACTACGAACCGGAAATCTACTTCAGGTTCTCCGCGACAAACTCCCAGTTGACGAGCCTATCGAGGAAGGCCTGGACGAAATCGGGCCGGCGGTTCTGATAGTCAATGTAGTAGGCGTGCTCCCACACGTCAATGGTGAGCAGCGCCACCTGGCCCTTGGTCATCGGCGTGTCGGCGTTGATCGTGTTAACGATCTTCAGCTCGTCGCCGTCGAGCACCAGCCAGCCCCAGCCGCTGCCGAAGCGGCCCACGGCGTTGGCCTTGAACTGTTCGGCGAACTTGTCATAGCCACCGAAGGCCACGTCGATCTTCTCGGCCAGGTCGCCGGTCGGTTTGCCGCCGCCGCCGGGCTTCATGCAGTTCCAGAAGAAGGTGTGGTTCCACACCTGCGCGGCGTTGTTGAAGATGCCGGTCTTCGCGGCGTCGCCCGCGGAGAGCTTGATCAGTTCCTCCAGCGATTTGCCTTCGAGGTCGGTTCCGGCGACGAGCTTGTTGAGGTTATCTACGTAGGCTTTGTGGTGCTTCCCGTAGTGGAAGCTGATGGTCGTGGCCGAGTAGTCGGGTTCGAGTGCGTCGTTAGCATACGGGAGTGGGGGAAGTTCGAATGCCATGGGACTGCCTCCTTTGCAGCGAACATAGCGAAGCGTGCGCCCTCAACGATTTGCGGGCATCTGGCGCTTCCTGTATGATCTATTTTCTACCATTCGCTGCTTTTGTGCAAGTCAGAACGCAATCGCAGACGGGGGCGTTGGTCACGGCACCGTGAGCGGGTCTACCCAACATCTCTCGTTTCGTTGAGGCTCCAGCGAAGCATCTCGCGCCACGAGACCGAGACCTTTCGCTGGATTCTCGCCGCGCTGAACGTGGAATCGTTAACCCGCTCAAGGTGACAGATCCCCACAGGGAGTTCTATGCGGTCAGACAACATTACTGAGTTCCGGCGCGGGCTGCTGGCGATGACGCCCTTAATGCCGGGGATCGCCGTCTTCGGCTTTCTCTACGGCGTGCTGGCCCGGCAGGCCGGGTTGACGCCCTTCCAGGCGTGGGGCATGTCCATGACGGTCTTCGCCGGCTCGTCGCAATTCGTCGCGGCGGGGTTGTGGGACCACACAGCCGCGCTGACGATCATCATCACGACCTTCGTCGTCAACTTGCGACACACGTTGTTGGGCCTCTCCATCGGCCCCTACCTGACCGGGCTTTCTCGGCGTTGGAAGGTCGCGCTGGCCTTCTGGCTGACCGACGAATCGTACGCGATCGCGATCACTGAATACCGGCAGGGCCGCGGCAGCCCAGGTTTCTTGCTGGGCGCGAGCTGGGGCGTCTACCTCATATGGCCGATCAGCGGGCTGGCGGGCACGGCAATCCCCGATCCGGCGCGCTGGGGGCTGAACCTGATCTTCCCGCTGGCGTTCATGGGGCTGCTGATGGCTTTCATGGAAGACCTGACCAGCGTCGTCATCGCGCTCGCCGCGGGCATCATCGCGCTGGCCGCGGCGCAACTGTTGCCGGGATCATGGTATGTGATCGTCGCCGGGATCCTTGCCAGCACGCTGGGACTGGCGCTGGAACGCGGCAGAGGGGCGGCCTAATCCATGCCCACACATCCCTGGCTGGTCTTCGCGGGCATGACGGCGGTCACGTTCGCCACGCGCTATACGGGCATCGTCGCGGCCGGGCGCACATTGCCGGAGTGGTTCCGGCGCTGGCTCAAGTACGTACCGGTCGCCGTGCTGGCGGCGCTGATCGCGCCCGATGCGCTCGCCCCACAGGGCCGGCTCACCTTCGACCTTTCGACCGTCGCGCTGGGCGTAGGCCTCATCGTGGCCTGGCGCACGCGCAACGTCTTCTGGACCATCGCGACCGGGATGGCGGCCTTCTGGCTGCTGCGACTACTGACGGGAGGTACTACGTGACACGTTCTTTCCTGCTCTACGGAGCCACGGGATACACGGGGCGCTTGATTGCGCGGACGGCGGTGCAGCACGGTATGCGCCCCATCCTCGCCGGACGCAACCCTGAGAAGGTCGCCGCGCTGGCGACTGAATTGGGGTTGGAGGGGCGGGCGTTCGCGCTGGAAGATACGACTGCGCTCGACGCGGCGCTCCGCGAGACGCCGGTCGTGCTGCATTGCGCCGGGCCGTACATCCACACCTATCGCCTGATGGCGGAAGCGTGCATCCGCACCGGGACGCACTACACCGACATCACCGGCGAGATGGCCGTCTATGAAGGCCTGTATGCGCTGGACGCCGACGCGCGGCGCGCCGGGATTATGCTGATGCCCAGCGTGGGCTACGATGTCGTCCCATCCGATTGTCTGGCGGCGCACCTCAAGCGGCGGCTGCCCACGGCGACGCACCTGGCGCTGGGGTTCCAATCCGAGGGCGGATTCTCACGCGGCACCGCGCTCACCGCGGTCGAGATGGGGCAGAACCCAGGGATGGTGCGCCGCGATGGTGAGTTGACCCCCGTGCCCGCGGCGTGGCGCGTCCGGCAGATTGATTTCGGCGCAGGGCTGACGCAGGCGGCGACGATCCCGTGGGGTGACGTGTTCACGGCCTACCACACGACGGGCATCCCGGACATCGAGACATACATTGCGATGCCGGCCATCGGGCCAACGGTGTTGAAACTCGCGGGCAGCCTGGGCGGCGTGTTCCGTAGCGCGACGGGACGCAAGCTCTTGCGGGCGTTGGTGGGGCGGCTGCCCGAAGGGCCAGACGAGGCCGCGCTGGAGAATGGCTACGTGTTGCTATGGGGCGAGGTCACGGATGACGCGGGTCGCCGCGCGGTCTCACGGATGCACACGCCGCATTCCAGCGTCGTGACGGCGCTGGCGGCGCTGGCGGTCGTGCGGCGCGTGCTGGATGGAGAGACTCAGCCCGGTTTTCAGACGCCCGCGGGGGTCTATGGCCCCGACTTCGTATTCGAGATCGGCGGCGTCACGCGGGCGGATGAGGAGGGGACGCGGACGAGCGCGGACGGGCGCGGATAAGCGGCATCATTCAAGCGCGTAGGCCACCGCGGCGTTCATGTCCAGCGCGCGGCCGGCCGTGAAGTTCGCGTTGAAGGGTTCTACGCCGAGCGCAACCCGCAAAGCTTCGACCACGCCATCGTACTCCTCACGCTCGTGCAGCAGCATGGCGCCGCCGGCAAATTCGCGCAGCGCCGTGGCGGCGCCCAGCAGACGGGCCGCGCGCGCCGGCCGGCCCTCTGCCACGTCAAGGTAGGCGAAGGATTCCAACTGGTGCGCGACTGCCGGGACCGAGCCAACCGTCTGCCACTCGCGAATGGTCTCCTGGTACAGGGCGCGTGCGCCCTCGCGATCATCCAGGTGGCGCAACAGATGGGCCAACTCGCTGTGTGTCATTCTGGCAAACAGGTCTGACTTCATTTCCGTATGTAGTCGGTGACTCTCTCTGACATAGCGCACGGCGACTTCCGGGTCACCAAAGCGCCACTCGAACATCCCCGTCAGGAGTTGCGTGTGCGCCTGCACGAAAGGATTGCTGTAGCTGCGGTTCAACTGCAACAGCATATCGAGATAGCGCCGCGCCTTCTTTGCATCCTGGCCCACCTTGATGCAGTTATGCAGAAGCGCCAGCAGCGCATTGGCGAAAATGAAGGGATCCCTGCCATCGCCGGACAATGAGAGCGCTTCCAAGCCCCACTGCTCTGCCCGGTCATGGTCGCCGAGGAATACTGCGGTGTCGCCGAGCGTGCAGAGGGCGGTCGCCAGCGCCTCATCATCGCCGACGCGGCGTGCGAGGGCGACCGCCTCTTCGCCTGGCTGAATTGATCCTTCGAAGTCGCCCAACGAACTCATCAATTGGCACAGCGCCGCAAGCCCTCGTGCTCGAAGCGCCGCGCGGCGGCGACCGGCTTCGTCCAGTTCGTCAGGTAATGCCTGCGTATCCCTCCGGAGGAAGCGCTCCAACCAACTCCGGCCTTCGTTCATGATCCGTCCGGCAAAAACCCAGAACAACTCCAGCGTAGCCGCCATCAGCAACCCGTCTTCCGGACGCCGGTCGAGATCCCACTCCAGCGCCGCGCGCAGATTATCCAGGTCGGCTTCCAACCGACGCAGGGCGGGGATCATCTCCGCACCCTTAAGTTGCGGAGCGGCCGCCTTCGCCACCTCGAGGAAGCGAGCGACGTGCCGATCCCGTAGCTGCGCCGCTTCGTTGGATTCGAGCAGCCGGTCGCGTGCATATTGGCGGATGGTTTCCAGCAAGCGGTAGCGCGTCGCGCCGACGGGGCCGCTTTCGGTCATCGCGAGCGACTTATCTACCAGCGATGCGAGCAGGTCCAGCACTTCGAATTCGTCAATCGCGTCCGCCGAGGCGGCTGCTCCGGGCGGGTCGGC
>JBBQRS010000086.1:0-21030 GCA_038214535.1 Anaerolineae bacterium | reverse complement strand
GGATCCACCTCGTGCTCGTAGCTCGGCACGATGGCAGGCCGTCCAAGCTTTTGCGACCAGGCATGATAGAGCGCGTCTACGTCCGGCTCCGGCTCGGCGATGTAGGCGCGGTCAAGCGACGTGTAGTGGTGGTTGAAGCGGCGTGCGTACGCCAACGGGTCGCCCTCCGGCGGCAGCGCGTCGTAATAGACGCCCAACAGTTTCCACAACCCCGCGCCGACCACGCCGAACTCGACCTCGGCCGGCGGCGTCGTTTGCAGGCGGGCGCGGAACAGATTGCGCATAGGGAAGCGCGCCGGCTGCTGCGGCGCGGTCAGCGTCACATCCATCGTGCGCTGCACAGGGCCCATCGCCGCCGTGGTCGGCGCGATGCTCCAACCGGGCGGGCCTTCCACCGTAAGCTGCGCGGCGGGCGCCTCACCCTCGATCTGCACCGTCACGGTGACGGTTTCGCCCGACGCGACGGCGGGCAGGCCGTGATACGTGACGCTGAGGCCGGTCTCCGGCGCGTGCGCGGTGTCAGGCAGGGGGGCCAGTTCCGGCGCGTCGGCAATGGTGATGCCGGTATGTGCGGCCTCGCTCAACAGCACGCCGATGCGCGCCGTGTCGCGCGCCAGGGCCGAAATGGTCATCTCGTCGCGGTTGTACTCGATGCCCATCACCAGCTCGTCCCCGATCGCGTCCTTCAGTTCGGCGGGGATGCGCCGCGCCCCCAGGATTTGCCCCACGAGCGCCGCCGCGCTGGCGACGGTGCAGTCGGTGTCATAGCCGCAGGCCAGCGCCGCGCGCATCACCTTCTCCAGGTCGTTGCCGCCGTAGAGCAGCCCCAGGAAGGTGAAGGGGACGTTGATCTGCGAGTCGCACGCTTCGGGCAGGCCCTCCAGCGTCATGATGCGGTCGCGCGCGTCGCGCAGCGACAGCCCCTCGTCATACGCCTGGAACGCGGCTTCCGTCAGCCGGGCGATGGGCGTGTCCGCGGGCAGATAATGACGGAACATGGCGGTCAGCCGGCGCACGTCGGGCACGAAGAACGCCATCGAAGACATCGCCGCCAGCATCTGCTCGGCCCCGGCGGACTGCTCGGTGTGATCGAGCGTGCCGTCCAGCCCGGCGTAGTGCGCGGCCAGGTCGGGCGCGCCGGGGAAGACGTAACCCCACACCTCGGCGCGGATCGGGCTGCCCTCGCCCGATTCCCAGAACTGGTTGGTGAAGCGACCCGACATCGGCGGATGGATGCCCAACTGCCAGTTGCGCCGGAAGATGCCGTACTCGTTGAACGGATACCAGCAGCCTTCCAGCCAGGCCGCGGCCATGTCGTCGGCGGTGAGTGCCGCGCCCTTCTCCTCCAACACCTTCAACCACAGGACCTGCAAATCAAGGTCGTCGTTGGGCGGCATGGTCTCCGGGAACATCTCGTCGGGGCCGATCTCAATCCAGCCCTTGTAGCCCTCCCAGCGCGCGCCCATCGCGCCGCCCATAGACTTGCCGATCCAGCCGCCGAGGATCTGGTCGAGGTATTGATCGTAGGAAATGTGCATGTTTGTCTCTCTCTGATGATAGTGTTGATGCGTAGTCTAGCCCCTTGTGGGCGGAGTTGGCCATGCCAGAACGTCCACAAGGGGCTAGACTACGAACGTCGGATTGCGCCCACGAGGGGCTAGGCTACAGGAGCAATTGGGTCACCGATGGCGTTAATCGCGGGGTCGTCCAGCCGGACGCGGCGGCCCTCTGCGTTGGAGACGTAGGTAGCGAGGACCATGCGCAGCGCCTCGCGGCCCTCCTGCGCGGTCGCGATCGGCGCGCGTTGGCCGTGGAAGAAGTCGGCAATCGGCCCCGATAGGCCGGCGATCCGTTCGCCGTGCGAGGCCGGGCTGGGGATGTCGCTGTACGTCCAGTCCTTCGCCTCCCGTGTATACCACTTCTGGCCCTGAGCGCCGGCGGGGCGCGGCACGTTGCAGCTCGGCACGTCGCCGTAGTTTTGCACGATGCTGCCCTTCTCGCCGATCACCTCGACGGTGTTTTCGGCTGCGAGCGCGGTGAAGGAGCAGACCACTTCCGCCAGCAAACCGTTGGCATAACGGTAGATCGCGATGCCGTTGTCGTTGGGCGCGGCGGGGTTCAGCATGGTCGAGATTTCCGCGGTCACCGTTTCGGGCGCGCCCAGCAGCCAGTAGATGAAATCCACCGGGTGCGCGGTGTCGTCGGCCCAGATGTCGCGGTTGAGCACGGGGTCGAAATGCCACATGGTCGCGATGTCCCACAGTTGCGAGGGCAGCCCGTGGCGTCGCCGCACCATCGTGATCTTGCCCAGCGCGCCGCTCTCGATGATGCGTTGAATCTCGATGTTCTGCGGGTCCACGCGCATCTGCCAGGCCAGCGTGAAGGGCGCGTGGTAGTGCTCGACCGCCGCGACGATCCGATCCGCCTGTGCCATGGTCAGCGCGAGCGGTTTTTGCAGGGCGATCATCTTGCCCGCCGCCGCGGCTTTCTCCACCATCTCGGCGTGCAGCGAAGTCTCCGCTGCGATCACCACTGCCGGCATATCGGGCCGGGCCAGGAAGGCGTCCAGGTCGGTATAGCCCTGAATGCCGAACGCGTCCGTGTTTTTCTTGAGCCGCGCCGCGTCGTGATCCCACGCGGCCACGACCTGGATGTCAAAGTCCGGGTTCTGCTGCCACCGGGTGCAATAGGCGTTGACGTGCCCATGCGCGAAGCCGAGGATGCCGACATTGATCGTCATAGTTATTTCTCCACACCGGTGATTACGACGCCTTGGATGAACAATCGTTGCGCCACGAAGAAGAGGACGACGCACGGTAACAGCGCCATCAAGGAAGCGGCCATCATCTTGGGCATATCTACCACGCCCGAGTTGGCCGTCTGGAACATCCGCAGCCCCAGGCTGACCGGGAATTTGAGTTGCGACTGGAGGTAGACCAACGGGTAGACCAGGTCGTTCCAGTAGTAGTAGAAGGAGAAGATGCTCACCGTCGCAATTACCGGCTTCGACAGCGGCAAGAAGATCTGCGCGAAGATGCGGAAGGTGTTACAGCCGTCTATGCGCGCGGCGTCTTCCAGTTCGCGCGGGATGCCCATGAAGGACTGGCGGAAGAGGAAGATGTGATACGCGTTGCCGAAGAAGGCCGGCACGATGAAAGGCAGGTAGGTGTCAATCCAACCGACGGCGCTGAACATCATGAAGTGCGGCACGATGACCACCCAGGCCGGCAGCATCATGGTCGTCAGGCACAGGAAGAAAAGGAAGTTACGCCCCGGAAAACGCAGCCGCGCAAAGCCGAACCCGGCCAGCGAGCTGCCCACCAGCGTGCCGATGATGCCGCCGGTGGCGATGACCATGCTGTTCAGGAGGTAGCGGGCAAAGGGCGTCTTCTGGAACACCGCCGGATAGTTCTGCCAGACCGGCGTTGCAGGCACCCAGACAATGGGCCAGGTTTGCACTTCGGGCAGCGTCTTCAGGCTGGTCGAAATCATCCAGTAGAAAGGCACCATCAACAAGGCCGCGCCACTGAAAAGCAGCCCGTAGGTGACGAGCATCTGGAAGAAGTGACGGCGATTGAAGGGCAGATCGGTGGTTGTGGTCGCGGCCGGCGTGGCCGCGGGTTGCGTTTTGGTTGTCATCGTTCGATCCTTATGCGTCGTCGCCGCCGCCGGCATAGAACACCCAGCGCCGGGAGGTTCCGAACACCATGATGGTCAGCGCGACGATAATCGCAAAGAGAATCCAGGCCAGCGCCGAAGCATACGCGAAGTTCAACGTCTTGAACGCCGTAAAATAGATGTTGAGCCCGAAGAAATACGTGGCGTAGTTCGGGCCGCCGCCCGTCATGATGTAGGCATTTTCAAAGATCTGGAAGGCGGCGATCAGCCCCGTAATCAACACGAAAAAGATCGTGGGCGTCAACATGGGGATAGTGACGCTGCGGAACTGGCGGAAGCGGTTTGCGCCGTCAATCGCCGCCGCCTCATAGAGCTCGGTCGGGATGGATTGCAGCCCGGCGAGGTAGATGATCATGCTGCCGCCGACGCCCCAGATTGACATAATGACGAACGCGACCATCACCCATTTGGGGTCTACCAGCCAGCCGATGGATTTCACCCCGAAGAGGGAGAGGATCGCATTGAGGATGCCCCATTGCTTGTGAAAGACGAACTGCCACAAGATGGCGACGGCGACGCCGCTGATAACCGCGGGCAGGTAATAGACCGCGCGGAAGGTGGTCATGCCGCGCACTTTCTGGTTCATCAGCATGGCGATCGCTAACCCGATGATAATGTTCAGGGGCAAGAAACCGACGACATATTGAAAGGTCGAGCGCAGAGAGTCAAGGAAGCGCGGGTCTTTGGTGAACATATAGATGTAGTTCTCGAGGCCCACAAATTTCGGCGCGCCGCGGGCCGCGTAATCGGTGAGGCTGAGGAACATCGAATAGACCATCGGGCCGAAGCGAAAGATCACGAACCCGATGAGCCAGGGCAAGATAAAAAGATAACCCTCAATCGCTTCGCGGCGAAGAAATTTTGATTTGGGTTTGGGGGGCGTTGTTTGAACCGTCATCGTACCTCCCTGTAGACGATGCGCCGATTCCATTGAGGAATGGGGTGATAGCAAATCACACGCCGGGACGCTGGATCCAGCGTCCCGGCGCGTGATGGTTGAGGTCGGAGCTTAGCCCAGGCTGTCCTTGTTCAGGTCAATGATCCGGGTCAACTCGGCGTCGAACTCTTTCAACACCTCGGCCGGGTCGGCGTCAGACGGGCCGCCGAGCAGCGGCGCAACGATGTTGTTCCACGCGGTGCCGTAATCCTGCCAGTAGGGCGGGTAGGGCGCGGCGGCCGCGTCATCCATCTGCTCGCCGAAGACTTTCACGTTGAGGGGCGGCAGGCCACCCTTCGCTGCGGTCTCATTCCACTTCGGCACCGAGCTCTTGCGTCCGGGGATGCTGCGCAGCGGCTCGGAGATCAGGATGTTCGTGGATTCGGTGCTCGTCAGGAACTTGTTGAGCGTCCAGGCCGCCTCGGTAGACGGGCTGTTCTTGGCGATGCCCCAGGCGCCGCCGGCGGCATTCAGGCAGGGCGCGCCGGTGGGCGACTTGGGCATCGCGACCACGTCGAAGTCGAACGTGTCCTTGATCACATCGCGTAGGGTGGCGGTGGCCCAGGAACCCTGGAAGGCCATCGGCACCAGCCCGCCGCCGAAGGGGTTCACGCCCTGCGGCATCGCGCCGGCTTCCGCATAGAGACCCTGCTTGCGGGCGTCAATGAACCAGTTGAAGCAATCGAGGTTCTCCTGGCTGTCCACCAGGCTGGTTTTGAAGTCGTCTGACCAGATGTTGCCGCCCCAGCCGTACATGATGCCATGGAACACCCAGTTCCACAGGTACATGTCGAGGCCCCAGGTCTTGAACTCGTCGCCGTCCTTCTCGATGAACTTGAGGGCCGTGGCGAGGAGGTCGTCCCACTTCCAGGCATTGTCGGTGAGGTTCGCCACGCCCTTATCGGCGAACTGGTCCTTGTTGTAGTAGATGCCGATGTTCGAGAAGTCGTAGGGCAGCGCGTACAGGTGATCTTTCCACTGCATCTGCGCATATTCGGCGGGCCAGAAGTCGTCTACGTTCACTTCCGCGGCGTCGCGATCCACGAGCGGCTGCAAGTCCAGCGTCCAACCCTTGGCGGCCCACACCGGCACGTCGAAGGTGCGCGTGTACCACACGTCGGGCAGGTTGCCGGCGGCACCCTGTGTGTTGATAGACGTGTAGAACTCATCGCCGGGGATATCGAGGTATTCGACTTTGATGCCCGGTTGCGCGGCGGCAAAGTTGGCGAGGACCGCATTGAAGAAGACCGTATCGGCCTCGCCGTGGTTGGAGATGAGGCGGACATTGGCTTCCTCGGCGGCGGGGGCTGCCGCGGGCGCTTCTTCGACGGCAGGGGCGGCGGTTGGTTCTTCAGCCGCAGGCTGGGCCGGCGCGGCCGGTGCGGGCGCTGCGGCGCAGGCGGCGACGGTCGCGCCGACGCCGACGAGGGTGGCGCCGCGCAGGAAATCGCGGCGAGTCAAACGACGAATCTCATTGTCCATGTGAAGGCCTCCTTGGCTTTCTGTGTGCTACGATGCGGTGGCCTGAAAAATTGGGCATTCAGGCTCTGGAACTCGATGCCGGTGTAAGTCAACGCCTCCTTTTTTGTGGAATGTTCAAATCCAACAGCATCTCTAATATAATACCAATTTGCGCCGGTTTGTGCAAGCTTTTCAACCGGGGGCACGTCTTCTTCGTAGTGACGGCTTCAGCCGTTGCGGGGCGCGACAACGGCTGAAGCCGTCACTACGAAGTGGCCGGCCGTTTACCGCGCCAGCAGGGTCATCAGGGCACTCGACATGGCGGGGCCGAGCAGCCACAGGCTGCCGAACAGCATGGCCGGGGCCAGGAACGCCACGACGCCCCACAGCAGGATCCAGACCCATTGCACGCCGGGGTTTTCGGGGACGAGCTTGCCGCCTGCCTTCAGGAAATCCACGTCTGCTTCGCGCACCACGTAGCTGCCGGCAAACTTGTCGTGCCAGCCCTGGCGCAGTTTGTCAATGTTGATCCACAGGAAGCCGAGCGAGAGCACGATGCCGCTGACGATGTAGCCGACGTAGCGCAGGATGGACTTGGTCCAGCCCAGGTTCGTCCCGTCGGCGCGCACCACGCGCAGACCCAGCACCATCTTACCGAGGGTCATGCCGCCGCCGGCCCAGGCGGTGACGAAATAGCCGATGCCGATGAGGAACGCGAGGAGGATGATCAGGCGTTCCGGCGCCATCGGGCCGCCGGGCGTGAACATGCCCACCAGCGCGCCGATCAGCGCCAAAATCAGTACCGCCAAGTAGCTGAAGAAGGCGACCACGACCCAGTCAATCAGCGCGGCGGCCAGCCGCTTGCTGAGGCCGATCACCTCGACGTTGCGCGGCGCGGGCTTGCTGGCTTGCGCCGCCGACGGGCGATACCCCGACGGCGGCCGGTTGGGTTTCTTGCCCATAATCAATGAAGACCTTTCTGCCATGTGGCAATGAGAAGATTGGGCTTATTATACACACAGTAAAGGTGCAACGCACTTCGGAAGTGCGTTGCACCGGTTTGTATTCGTTGGAGATCGCGCCTATCCCAAACAGACGGGCGCGGCGCAGAGGATCAGGTTCTTGGCCGCGCGCACCTCGTCGAGCCGGCCGATGGGCGCGGTGTGGGGCGCGGTCTTGAGCAGCTCCGGTTCGGCGCGCGCTTCCGCGGCGATCTGGATCAGCGCGTCGGCGAAGGCGTCGAGCGTCTCCTTGCCTTCCGTCTCCGTCGGCTCGATCATCAGCGCCTCGCGCACGATCAGCGGGAAGTAGACCGTGGGCGGGTGGAAGCCGAAGTCCATCAGCCGTTTGGCGATGTCCATCGTGTTGACGTCCGCCGCGCCCGCCAGGATGCCCTGCGCCACGAACTCGTGCATACAGGTGCGGTCGCCGTGCGGGATCGGGTAGACGCCACGCAGCCGCGCCTGAAGGTAGTTAGCGTTGAGGACGGCGTTCTCGCTCACCGCGCGCAGCCCCTCCGCGCCGTGCATCTTGATGTAGGTGTAGGCGCGCACCAGCACGCCGAAGTTGCCCCAGAACGCTTTGACGCGCCCGATGGACTTCGCCGGCATGGTCCAGTAGAACTCGCCCATGTGGTCGTGGTCGTGCTCGTCCCAATCACCCTCACCCCGGCCCTCTCCCGCGGGGAAAGGGAGGAAGAGGTCGGTCCCCTCTCCCCGCGGGAGAGGGTTAGGGTGCGGGTCTTCTCCGTGCGCGTAGGCGACCACCGGCCCCGGCAGGTATTCCGCGAGGTGCGCGGCCACGCCGACCGCGCCGGAGCCCGGCCCGCCGCCGCCGTGTGGGGTCGAGAAGGTCTTGTGCAGATTGTAGTGCATCACGTCGAAGCCGAGATCGCCCGGCCGCGCGATGCCCAGGATCGCGTTGAAATTCGCTCCATCGCCGTAGACCAGCCCGCCCGCCTTATGCACCAGCCGCACCACTTCCTCGACGTTCTCGTCGAACAGGCCGAGCGTGTTGGGGTTGGTGAGCATCAGGCCGACAAGATTCGGGCCGTGCCGGGCGACCAGGGCGCGCAGCGCCTCCAGGTCTACGTTGCCGCGCGCGTCCGAGGGAACCTCGATCACGCGGAGGCCCGACATGCTGGTGGTCGCGGGGTTGGTGCCGTGCGCCGAGTCGGGCACGAGGATCACATCGCGCTGCGTCTCGCCCCGTTCCTCGTAGAGGTATTTGCGCATGATGAGCACGCCGGTCAGCTCGCCGTGCGCGCCCGCGGAGGGTTGCAGCGTGACCGCGTCGAAGCCAGCGATCTCCGCCAGCATCTCCTGCAACTCGAAGATCAGTTGCAGCGCGCCCTGGGCGGTGTTTTCCGGGTCTTGCAGCGGATGGATGGCGGCGAAGCCCGGCAGCCGCGCCGCGACCTCGTTGACCCTGGGGTTGTACTTCATGGTGCACGACCCCAGCGGGTAGAACCCGGTGTCAATGCTGTGGTTCAGTTGGCTCAGGCGCGTATAGTGGCGCACCACGTCAATCTCGGCCAGCTCGGGCAGCGGCAGGTCGGCGCGCACGCCCTCCGCGGGCAGCGCCGTCTCCGGCACGTCGAGATCGGGCAGGTAATCCGCGTGGCGGCCCGGTCGAGAGATTTCGTAGATCAACGGCTCAGTCATTCGCTTGCCTCCGATTTCCCTCACCCCGGCCCCCCTCACCCCGGCCCTCTCCCAAAGGGAGAGGGAGGTTGGCGCTGGTTCCCTCTCCCTCTGGGAGAGGGTTAGGGTGAGGGAAGGCATCTGCGACTTCCGCCAGACCCTCCACCAGCGCATCAATCTGCTCGCGGGTGTTCATCTCGGTGACGCAGAGCAGCATGTGATTCTCAAGCGCCGGGTAGTCCTGCCCCAGATCGTAGCCGCCGATGAGGCCATACTCTTCCAGCAGGAAGTGGTTGATCTCGGCGACGGGCAGCGGGCACTTCACCACAAACTCCTTGAAGAACGGGCCGTTGCCGACCACGGCGTAATCGCTCAGCGCGTCAATCTGGCCCGCGGCGTAGTGCGTCTTATGATAGGAAAGCTCCGCGGCCTTGCGCAGCCCGTGCTTGCCCATCGCGGCCATGTAGACCGCCGCGGCCAGCGCGTTGAGCGCCTGGTTGGTGCAGATGTTGCTCGATGCCTTCTCGCGGCGAATGTGCTGCTCGCGCGTGCTGAGGGTCAGCACGTAGCCGCGTTCGCCCTCCGCGTCTTCCGTCTGTCCGACGATGCGCCCCGCCGACTTGCGCACATCCGATAGTTTCATGGCAAAGAAGCCGAGGTACGGCCCGCCGAAGCTGAGGGCGTTGCCCAGCGACTGGCCCTCGCCGGTCACGATGTCCGCGCCGTACTCGCCGGGCGGCGTGAAGAGCCCCAGGCTGATGGGGTCTACCGAGACGATGAACTGCGCGCCGGCGGCGTGCGCCGCATCAGCCAGCGCCTGCATCTCCGCGGGGGTGTAGAGCCGACCCAGGAAGTCGGGGTTCTGTGCGACGACGCACGCGGTCTCATCGTCAATGCGCGCGGCGAGCGCGGCCAGGTCGCCCAACGGCGCGTCCTCACCGACCGCTTCGAGGCACATGCCCTGCGTGTAGGTGTAGATCACCGCGCGGTATTGCGGGTGCAGCGTGGGGCTGAGCGCCATCTTGCAGCGTTTGCCGCGCGCCACTCCCAGCGCCATGATGACGGCCTCGGCGGCCGCGGTCGCGCCGTCGTAGTGCGAGACGTTGGCGACCTCCATGCCCGTGAGCGCGGTCATCATGCTCTGGTACTCGAAGTGCGCCTGGAGCGTGCCCTGGCTGATCTCCGGCTGGTAGGGGGTGTAGGCGGTGAAGAACTCGCCGCGCTGGAGCATCGCGTCCACCACCGATGGGATGAAATGGTTATACGCGCCCGCGCCGAGGAAGCAGGGCGTCATTTGCACGTCCCAGTTGGCGGCGGCCAGGCTGCGCAACTCGGCCAGCATCTCCAGCTCGGAGAGCGCCGGCGGCAGGATCAGCTCGGGGAAGCGGTGCGCTGCGGGTACGTCGTGGAACAGCTCCGCGACCGACCCAACGCCCACTTCCGCCAACATCGCCGCCCGGTCGGCGTCCGTATTCGGAATATACGTCATAGGTTAGCTCCCGTTCGAAGAGGGTATACTAAGGAAACAAGTAGACAGGGAAACAAGGAAACAGGTAAACAAGGAAACTTGTCTACTTGCTTACTTGTCTACTTGTTTCCTTATCTACTCCCTCTCAATGCCCGCCCTTGGTTTCTTCTTCTTCTTCGACGTGTTTCTCGTAGGCGGCCTGGTCCATGAGGGACTCGAGCTGGCTCAGGTCTTCCGGGGCAACCTTGATCATCCAGGCCTTTGTATAGGGGTCGCTGTTGATCCACTCGGGGTTGGCTTCCAGCTCGGTGTTGACTTCGAGCACCTCACCGCTGATGGGGGCGTAGGCGTCTTCGGCAGCCTTCACCGACTCGACGGTGCCCAGGCTCTCGCCCTGCGTCACCGTGTCGCCCACCTCGGGCAGCTCGACATAGACCACGTCGGAGAGCAGATGCTGCGCGTAGTCGGAGACGCCGATGACGACGATGTCGCCTTCCTGGCGCGCCCACTCGTGGCTTTTTGCGTACTTCGCTTTGGGGTCAAACCGGTATGCCATGTTGTCTTCCTCCCTGTTTGTAGTGCGCCCGTGAGGGCGCAAGCCTGGCGCTCTCACGAGCGCACTACGAACGATAAAACAAAAAGACGGGCACGCAGGCGCGAGGCCCGGTCCCGTCTCTGTATCCGTACCTGAGAGATTGCCCCGGCGCGCCGGGGTTGCCCCATCGGTGGCCCAGGGGGTGCTGGTTCTCCCCGCAGGCGCTCTCCAGAGTGCCGTCCTCGCGCGATTCGTGGTACCTGAGAGATTGGCCGCCCCACCCGGTGTGGGCGGCGTGCCCCGTCGGCGGCCCGGCCCCGTTGGCGCAGGGGTGGGCGCTCTCTCGCGCGGTTCATCCGGCGAATATGCGATTGTTGGCGGTAATGTAACACAGGGCGCGGGGGCTGTCAACGCGCGGGCGCGATCTCAGGTGCGTCGCACTTCCGAAGTGCGTCGCACCTGTTTTGTTAAAACGCTTGACAGGGCGCGGTTTGTCACGTATAATGTAAGAACTTTCATGTAAACATTTGCAACAACGATCACAAACCCGACGAAGGGAACGCAATGTCGCCGATTACCGTGTACGACGTGGCCCGCGAGGCCGGTGTGAGCATCGCCACCGTCTCCCGCGTGCTGAACGCGCCCGACAAGGTGAGTCCCGCCACGTTGCAACGTGTGCGCGCCGCGATTGACGCGCTGGGCTTCGTGCCCAAGGCCGAGGCTGCCGCCCGGGCGCGCAAGGCCCACGGGCGCATCGGCGTGCTGGCCCCCTTCTTCACCTATCCCTCATTCGTGCAGAGGCTGCGTGGCGTCGCCGACGTGTTGGCGCAGACCGCCTTCGATCTCGTCATCTATAACGTAGACTCGACTGCGCGACGCGACGCGTACCTCAACACCCTGCCCACCACCCGGCGGCTCGACGGCCTGATCGTGATGGCGTTGCCCTTTGGGCCCCAGGAGGCGCAGCGGCTGGAAGACGGCGGGCTGGCGACCGTGACTATCGAGTTCTCGCAAGATCCGTTCAGCAGCATCCGCATTGACGACCGCGCGGGTGGGCGCATGGCCGCGGAGCACTTCATCCGGTTGGGCCACACTTGTTGCGGCTTTGTGGGCGACAGCGGCCTGCCCGACTACGCCATCCACACCAGCGACCTGCGGTTGCAAGGCTATCGCCATCAACTTGAGAAAGCCGGCGCTGGGCTGGCCGATTCACATATCGCGTTGGCTGCGCACGGTCGCGAGCAGGCCCGGCGCAGTGCCCACGCCCTGCTCGACCTGCCGCAGCCGCCCACGGCGATTTTCGCGGCCAGCGATGTGCAGGCGTTCGGCGTGCTGCGCGCCGCGCGCGAGCGTGGGTTAGCCGTGCCCGGTGATCTGGCGGTGATGGGTTTCGATGATATCGAGAGCGCCGACGATGTCGGGTTGACCACGGTGCGCCAGCCGTTGGAAGAATCGGGGCGGGTGGCGGTGGAGTTGTTGCTGGCGCAAATCGCCGATGCAAGCCGTCACGTGCAGCGCATCCGCTTCCCGCTGACGCTCATCCGGCGCGAAACGGCCTGACCTGTGCAAGTGGTATTTTAAGGAAAGGGGGGATGTGACGCTTTGAAGAAGGACGTAACTGCCGGCATTAGCCGAATCATCACGAAGCAAACCGAACCACTCAAGAAGGAGAAACTCACATGAAACGTCTTACGATAGTCAGCCTGCTGGTCATGCTGGCGATGATCGTTGGGGCATGCGCGGCGCCTGCCGCGCCTGCTCAGCCGACCGCGCCTGCTGCCGCGACTGAGGCCCCAATGGAGGCCACCGAAGCCCCGACCATGGAAGCGACCGAGGCTCCCGCGATGGAAGCTACGGAAGCGCCGGCCACCGAGGCCCCGACTACAGAAGCCGCGATGGGTAATGCAGTCACCATTACTGTTGCTGCGGGCGCGGTGGGGCAGGAGTTGGAATTGACCCAGGCCGCCGCCGACCGGTACATGGCAATGCACCCGGAGGTCACGATCAAGGTACTCAGTACCCCCGATCTGGCGAATGACCGGCTGGGCCTCTACCTTCAGTTCTTCGAGGCGCAGTCGCCCGAGGTGGACGTCTACCAGATTGACGTGATCTGGCCCGGCGACCTGGCCGAGCACCTGGTGGACCTGAACGAGTATGACGCAGCCGATGTGGCGAAGACCCACTTCCCCGCGATCATCACCAATAACACGGTAGGCGGCAAGCTGGTGGGCATCCCGTGGTTCACGGACGCCGGCCTGCTTTACTATCGCACCGACCTGCTGAAGAAGTACGGCTATACTGCGCCGCCGGCCACCTGGGCCGATCTGGAAAAAATGGCGCAGAAGATTCAGGACGGCGAACGCGCCGCCAACCCCGACTTCTGGGGCTACGTGTGGCAGGGCAACGCCTACGAGGGCCTGACCTGCGATGCGCTGGAATGGATTGACTCGAACGGCGGCGGCGACATCATCAGCTCCGACAAGATCATCACGATCAACAACGATGCCGCTAAGGCCGCGGTAGACATGGCCGCGGGCTGGGTGGGCACGATCTCGCCGCCCGGTGTGACCGGTTTTGCCGAAGAGGACGCCCGCAACGCGTTCCAGGCCGGTAATGCCGCTTTCATGCGCAACTGGCCCTATGCCTTCAGCCTGGGTCAAAAAGATGACAGCGCGATCAAGGACAAGTTCGACGTGTCCCCGTTGCCCGCGGGCGACAGCGGCTCGGGCTCGGCGACGCTGGGCGGCTGGCAGTTGGCCGTCTCCAAATACAGCAAGAATCCGCAAGTTGCCGCCGACGTCGCGCTCTATCTGGCGTCCTCGGATGAGCAGAAGATTCGCGCCATTGAAGGCAGTTTCAACCCGACCATCCCCGCCCTGTACGACGATGCGGAGGTGTGCGCGGCGCAGCCGTTCCTCTGCAAGCTGAAGGATGTCTTCACCAATGCGGTCGCGCGACCTTCTACGGTCACCGCGCCGAAGTATAACGAGGTTTCGTCCTTGTTCTTCCAGGCCGTGCACAGCGTCCTGACAGGCGAGAAAGACGGCGCGGCCGCGCTTTCTGAGCTTGAGCTGGACCTGAAAGACCTGACCGGTTTCGAGACGGGCGCGCCGTAATAAGAACGCGACCCGTTCGTGGGATAGCGCGCTACGCATGGGCAACTGTTCGTAGCGCGCCATCCTCGGCGCGCTGACGAGCGCACTACGAACGACGGGTGCTCAGGAGCGCGCGCTACGAGCAAGCAACTGTTCGTAGCGCGCCGAGGACGGCGCGCTGACGAGCGCACTACGAACGACGGGTGCACCGGCGTGCGCCACTACAAACCACTGACACTACGCAGTTAGGAGCGCCGCGCATGGCAGGCAAATCATCCGATATGAGCGGACTGGCGAAGCGAGAGGAACGGCTGGCGTGGCTGTTGCTCTTGCCCACGTTCATCGTCATCGTGCTGATCGCGTTCTATCCGCTGGGCTCGGTGTTCTACAGCAGCTTCACCAACCGGACGTTCGCCAGCTCGGCGCCGACCGAGGGGGTGGGGATTGCCAACTATCGCCAGTTGCTCAGCATGACCATCCAGCGCCTCGAGCCGGTGATGGACCCCGACACCGGGCAGCAGAAGCTCAACGCGCGCACCGGTGAGCCGGTTTACGAGACGGCGGTGGCGGCGTTACCGCGCGAGCCCTACCGCTATCGTTCCGTCACGGAGTTTTCACTCTTCGGGAATCGCTACGTGATCGGCGCGACCGACCCCGATTTCATCAAGTCGGTGCGCGACACGTTGGTGTTCACCGTGGCGACGGTGGTGCTGGAACTGGTGTTGGGGCTGGGCATTGCGCTGGTGATCAACGGGTTCGCATCGGGGGGCATCGGGCGCGCCGCGCTGATGGCGGTGATGCTGGTGCCGTGGGCCATCCCGACGGCGGTCTCGTCGCGGATGTGGCAGTTCATGTTCGGCAGCACGCGCACGGGCTTCTTCAACACGGTGCTGTGGCATCTCGGCCTGGGCGACGGTAACATCCCGTTCCTCACCGACCCGCGCTTCCAGATGCCCGCGATGATCACCATTGACGTGTGGAAGACGACGCCATTCATGGCGCTGTTGCTGTTGGCGGGGCTGCAACTGATCCCAGGCGACCTGTATGAGGCCGCGTCGGTGGATGGGGCCAGCCAATGGCGGAAGTTCTGGAGCATAACGTTGCCGTTGCTGCGGCCCACCGTTGCTGTCGCGCTGGTGTTCCGCACGCTCGACGCCCTGCGCGTATTCGACGTGTTCCAGATCGTGCTGGCGCAAAGCCGCTATTCGATGGCGAGCTTCACCTATTATGAACTCATTAACAACCGCGCGATGGGTTATTCGTCGGCCAGCAGCGTGATTATCTTCGTGCTGATCCTGATCTTTGCGGTGCTTTATATCCGGCTGGTTGGAGTTAAAACCGAATGAAAAAGCAAGACAACGCCTCTCCCTTGCGCAAGATCATCTTCGGCTTGCTGGTGCTGGTGATCGTGGTGTGGATGCTCTTCCCGTTCTACTGGGCGGTCAACTCGTCGTTCAAGACGGAGGCGCAGCTTCAGATGACCCCGGCGACCTTAATCCCGCGCGATCCGGCGACGAACGCGATGAGCTTTTCGCCGGGCAACTATCAGGCGGTGTTTCGCAATAACGCGTTCCTGCGCGGCTTCCTCAACAGTGCGATTGTAGCCATATCGGTGACGCTGCTGGCGCTGGTGATCGGTTCGTCGGCGGCGTTTGCGATGGGCAAACTACGCTTCCGCGGGCGCACGCCGTCGCTCTATCTGGTGCTGGCGATGACGATGTTCCCGCAGGTGGCCGTGCTGTCGGGCCTCTACGCGATGATCGTCGCCACGGGCGCGAGCGCAATCCCCAGCATGATCGTGACCTACATGCTATTCACGCTGCCGTTCACCGTCTGGGTGCTGACCTCCTTCTTCGCGGGGCTGCCGGTGGAGATCATGCAGGCGGCGCAGGTAGACGGGGCGAACGCGTTCCAGACGTTCACGAAAGTCCTGCTGCCGCTGACGACGCCGGCGCTGGTGACCACCGGGCTGCTGGCGTTCATCGCCGCGTGGAACGAGTACCTGTTCGCGCTGACCTTCACCTCCATCGAGCCGCAGGCGCGCACGATCCCCGTGGTGATCGCGCTCTTCACGGGGGAGGTTTCGCGTCAGCAGCCGTTCGGCGAGATCATGGCCGCGGGCATCGTCGCCAGCATCCCGCTGATTATCCTGGTACTGATCTTCCAGCAGCGCATCGTTTCGGGCCTGACAGCGGGCGCGGTGAAGGGGTAGGCGCCGTTTCCGCGAACTTGACCGAGGAGGCGTTGGAGCGGAAGGTGTGAACTGCGCCCGCTGGCACGACGACATCGGCCGGACGTTCGACGATGAGGATGACGTGGCGTGTCATCCTCTCCATCGGCGGCATTCCCGCTGATCTGCCTGTTGATGGGAAGTTGTCGCCAACGGAATTGAAATGCTAATGCGCCGACACCTCGGGGGCCAATTGTGCGCGTCGCAGCAATTGGGCATTGATTGCGACAATGACGGTACTCAATGACATCAGCAGGGCGCCAACGGCGGGCGAGAGGAGAATGCCCCAGGGCGCCAGCACACCGGCTGCCAACGGCAATGCGACCACATTATAACCGGCGGCCCAGACCAGGTTTTGAGTCATCTTGCGGTAGCTGGCTCGGCTCAGTTCAATGATCTTGACCGCGTCCAGGGGGTTACTTCTGATAAGAATGATGCCTGCCGATTGAACCGCCACATCGGTCCCCGACCCAATGGCGATTCCCACATCGGCGCGCGCCAATGCCGGCGCATCATTGACGCCGTCACCCACCATTGCCACCTTGCGCCCTTCCCGCTGAAGCTCGGCCACCCGTTGGTCCTTATCTTCAGGCAGTACCTGGGCGAAATACTGATCAATCTCCAATTCCTGAGCCACGGCCGCGGCTACGGCCTCGGCGTCACCGGTGAGCATGACGACCTGCACTCCCATCTCGTGCAGGCGTTGGATCGTGGCCCGGCTTTCGGGTCTGGTGACGTCGGCCAGGGCGAAAGCGGCGACAACCTGATCGTCCTGCACCAGATACACCGTAGTTTGCCCACGCGCATTTGCCGTTTGTTCAAAACGTGCGACCTCCTGTGGCGCTGACAGGTTGAGCGAGTCCAGGAGGCGGGGGCCGCCTATGTATATTGCGCGTCCATTCGCCACGGCGCGTGCGCCTCTGCCTTTCAGGGCTTCGAAATCGGAAACCGGCGGTCGTGAAATGTTCCGTTCGTCTGCCGCGTTGCGAATGCCCTGAGCGATGGTATGTTCCGAATCGCCTTCGATGGCAGCAGCCAGCCCCAATGCCTGATCCTCATCCCAATCTTTGGCTACGATCATATCCACCACGCCAAACTCACCTTTAGTCAGGGTGCCGGTTTTGTCGAAGATCATCGTGTCTATCTCACGCGCCCGTTCTAACGCCATGCGATCACGCACTAGAATGCCGTTATTCGCGCCCATCGCGACGGTGATAGCGACCACCAACGGCACCGCGAGACCGAGCGCATGGGGACAGGCGATCACCAGCACCGTGGCGACACGCGCGATGATCTCAACATTGAAACCGATCGCAACCGTCCAGGCGACTGCGGTGATGGCCGCAACCGCAAGCGCAATGTAGAAGAGCCACGCTGCAGCCCGATCGGCCAGCACCTGGGTTTGTGATTTGCTGGTTTGTGCCTCTTGCACCAGGCGCATGATGCCGGCCAGGGCGGTTTGATCTCCCGTGGCCGTTACCCGCACGCGCAAGCTGCCGTCGCCATTCACCGTGCCGGCAATCGTTCGGTCGCCCGGTCCTTTCGAGACAGGTTTGGATTCACCGGTGATCATGGCTTCATTGACATTCGATTCACCGTCTACCACCTCACCATCGGCGGGAATTCGGGCGCCAGGTCGTACCAGCACCAGGTCAGCGTCGTGCAATTGGCTAACCGGTACCTCTTCGATCGTACCATCGGCCCGGATGAGATCGGCGGTATCCGGCATCAATTTGGTCAAAGCATCCAATGCGCCCGACGCCTGACGCACGCTGCGCATCTCAATCCAATGGCCGAGCAGCATGATATCAATCAGCGTCACCAGTTCCCAGAAGAAGCTCTCACCGGAAGGAAAGAACAGCATCGCCACACTGTAGACAAAGGCGACGCTGATCGCCAGCGAGATCAGGGTCATCATGCCGGGCCGACGGTTACGCAATTCGGGTACGGCCATACGCAAGAAGGGCAGGCCGCCATAGAAGAAGATGATCACTGCCAAAACGGGTGTGATCCACTGGCTGCCGGGGAAAGCCGGCATCGTGAAACCCAGCCAACGCTGAATGGAGGGGCTATAGAGAATGACCGGGATGGAGAGCGTCAGCGAAACCCAGAAGCGCCGTCGAAACATCTCCTCGTGACCGACGTGAGAAACTCCCGTGTCGTGACCTGTATGTTGTTCGTGGTCGCGTCCTGGTGGGCCAACTGGATGTTGCTGATGTGATGCCATGTGCGCCGTATGGTTTGATTCTGTTTTCATGCGCAAACCTCTTTTCAACACGTACAAACGCGGAGAGCGGTGTCTCCATATCGGTGCGAATACTATATTATCAGTGTGAATAGCGTCTTGTCAAGTGGTGTAAATTGTTATCATGCACTTCCGGTTTGCTGGTCAGGTCGTGAAGGGAACGGAGAGCGGGTGTATTCCGCTTCTTGTCTCTATGCGAATCAAGAAGGAAGCAGCCCCGGCTGCTCTACGGCAGCGACATACGGCGCGACGGCGCGCAGCAGCCCATAGCGCGCGGCCAGCTCTGCGAAGCGCGCTTCCAGCGCGGGGGTGTTGCGCGCGGCGGCATGGTAACGCTGCCCGAAGCTGCGTTCATACCTGGCGCGCACGCCGGGGAAGCGGGCGTCCAGCTCGCGGTAGAAGTGTTCGCGCTGGCGGTCGCGCAGCGTCACGCCCCAACCGGGGACGACGTGGCGCGCGCCGCATTCGGCGGCCCGGTGCACTACCTCCGCCACGCCCTCAGGGTTATCCTCAAGGTATGGCAACACCGGCATTAGCATCACGCCGGTGCGCAACCCCAGCTTCGCCAGCGCCTCCAGCGCGGCCAACCGCCGCGAGGGCGACGGCGCGCCCGGCTCGAGCTGGCGCGCCAGATCATCATCCGCCGTGGTGATGGTGAAGCTGATCACCGCGCCGGGTGACTGCGACGACGCGGCCGCGCGGTCGAGCTCGGCCAGCAGCGCGGCGTCGCGCAGGATGAGATCGCTTTTGGTAAGGATGTGGGCGGGGAAGGCGTGCTCGGTCAGGATCTCCAGCACGCGGCGCGTCAGGCCGACTTCGCGCTCCAGCGGCATATAGGGGTCGTTCATCGAGCCGGTGCCCACGTAGCCCTTGACGCGCTTGCGTCTGAGTTCGGCGCGCAGCAGGTCGGGCGCGTTGGCCTTAATCAGCGCATCGCCGTCGAAGTCCGCGATCCGGTAGCACTCGCTGCGCGAATCGCAATAGATGCAGCGGTGCTGGCAGCCGCGATAGAGGTTCATGGTGTACTTGATGCCGAACCAGGGGTCCGGCGTCTTCGCGGCGCTCAGCAAGGTTTTGGCCTGGATTTCGCGGACGGTGGTCATGCGGTGTTTCCTCGCGCGCTATTATATCACCCTGATTGAGCGCAGGGGCAAGGTGTTCCACGGAGAATTTATCCGAATACTCCCAGATCATGTCTTTCCCTTCGTAGCCTGACCGGCCACTTTGTACTGCCCCCCCAACGGCTGAAGCCGTCACTACAAAGTGGCCGGTCAGGCTACAAAGGAGCGCGACGATCCATGATGACCGGCATCATGGCGTAACGGTGTATAATAACGATCATGTTCACGCTTTTCCTGATCTTTACCCTGCTGAGCGGTGTTGTGCTGGTCATCGGACTGGTTGCGGGTGTTGCACGCGGTCGGCGCGGCGGTGGGGAGGTCGTCGCGGGCAGTGAGGACGATGTGACGGCGACCGAACGTTCGGCCGCGGCCATGCGCGGCACTAGCGCATCGGTGCAGATGGAAGCGAACGCGGGCTATGCCGAGATGAAGCTGGCCGTGCGTGAGCGCCGTTGGAAAGACGCCCTGCCCGCGCTGCTCGTGTTTCATGGCATCATGGGGGTGTTGCTGTTCGGCGCGCTGGCGCTGCTTGCCGGGACGGACGCGCGCCTGGTGGGCATTGTTGCAACGGCAGTGGCGGTCTATGCCATCGCGAGCATGTGGTGGAATCTATCGAGGGTCTGAGATATATGTCATTTTTCCCGGCTTCATCGCTCGCGGAACGGATTGCCTGGGCGTTTTTGATCTTCGTGCTGGGCGCGTTCTTGTTGGGCACGTGGTTCAACCGGCGGCGCGGCAAGTCGCTGGGCTATTGGATTGACGCCGGCCTGAAGGGGCTGGGCGGACTGACTACCTGGACCTTCATCAAATCGGTGAGTTCGGGGGCGGTGGGCACGGCGGTCAACACGCGCGCGCCTTTTCGCGCGGTGGAAGCAGGCTACTACCTGCTGACCCGCGAAATCCCGCCGCTCTATGGCATCGAGCTATTGCGCGGCAAGCGCGACCTGTTCTCCATCAAGGCCGACCTCAGCAAGCCGCCCGCCGCCGAATATGACGTGGTGCCGCTGGGCGGCGCGCTGGCGAAGGAACTGGACAAGAACGCGGGCGATCAACTCTACACCTGGGTTCCGTTGTCCGAAGGGTTGGGGCTGGCGACGCGCGACCCCAAAGCGCAGCAGATCGCCGCGCGTGTGCGGCCCTTCACGGAGAAATACGGCAAGTCCTTGCAACGATTATCGGTGCGCGGGCGCAGTCCGAACGTGTTGTTATTTCTGCACCTGCAGGGGCTGGAGGATCACCCGTCGAGCGAGGTGTTCAACGCCCTGCGGCGTATGGTGTAGCGACGCCAATATGCACTCTCTGCTCAGCAATAACCCAGCCGGGTGAAAAGGGTGTACTGACGGGGGATGAAGGCGCTGGTGGAGTTTGCGGAGGAGTCAGTGGAGTTAAAAACCTATCTGCGAGTTGACGACGCGGACCGGGCGCGCTTCGCAGACCTCTACGCTCGATATCGTCTGCTGCACACCGCGCCTGATGATTGCCGGCCCATGATTATCGTCAACACGCCGGTTGCATTGCCGACGTGGGAAGAGCGCCTGGCCGATCCGCTCGTGATGCTCAAGGCGGAACTGGATGCGCTGCGCCCGCACCTGGCGATTCAAGATGATCGCGTGCCCAC
>JBBQRS010000085.1:0-21110 GCA_038214535.1 Anaerolineae bacterium | reverse complement strand
TCTATCACCCCCCCCCTTTTTCATTAAATCACCACCACGTGTTTTTGGTTTGTTGTGTCAATCACCACCAGCGTTTTTGCCCCTGTGTGGGGGCGGTCCCCCGGGTTGGGGGGGTTTACTGCGGCCTCCCCCCCCCCACTACGAAGGGGTGTTGCGCAGTTTTTGGGTAGATTTCTAGAACATGGTGTTGGCGTTGGCCGACGTTTCGGGCACGCGTTGCAACACGTCCCAGTGTTCGATGACCTTGCCGTCGTCATCGAGTCGGAAGATGTCTATCCCGGCCCAGTCATCGTCGCCCGGCCACTGTTGGTGACAGTGTAAGACCACGTAGTTCCCCTCGGCGATGATCCGCTTGAAATGGACGCGCTTGCCCGGATATTCCCGCGCCATCCGCTCGAAGTAGTCAATGAACGCCGCTTTGCCGTCCGCGACGCCGGGATTGTGCTGGGTATAGGCATCGCCCGCGTAACGCGCCATGGCCTCAGCCGGTTGACATTGGTTGAACATCAGGTCATAGAACGCCACGACCGTCTCTTTGTTCCGCTCGGTTTGTGCGGTCACAATGGAATCCTCCCGGATAATTCCAGGCATCTATCCGAAAACTGCGCGGCGCTCTCCTTCGTAGTTGCGGCTTTAGCCGCTGGAGAGCCGTACCGCGCATAACGCCGCAACTACGAAGGGCATGTGTGATCATCCAGGAGTTTTCGGATGGATTCTAATTAATCAGCGATTTCCATAGAGTTGCACCTGACCCCCGTAAAAATCGCGTTCCTGGATCAATTTCTTCTGCGCGGCCAGCGTCTGCGGGATCAGCCCCCGCGGATCGGTGTAGGAGTCGTGGCTGTAGACCAGCCAGACCCGGTCGTGCCCGCGCACCAATGCGTTTAGCGCGGGGATGTCGGCGGGCGTCATCTCGGGCTCCAGTATACCACTGGCGAAGGGATCGCGCGGCACGCCCTGTTTCTCCACCTGGATCGCGTAGAGGTCTTCATAAGGCTTGAAATAGTAGTCGAACGGGATTGCCACGAAGTTGGAGTTGAAAAGGATCAGATCCCCTTCCTGCGCGAAGTTGGCGACATAACCGGCCGGCGTGCTCCAATCCTCTTTTTGATAGAACCGCTGATAATCGCCGATGGAAAACAAGTTGACTGTGGCGAAAAACCCCACGACCAGGACCATCAGGAAACGGAACCTTAGTTGCACGATCCCCGCCGCCAGCAGCAGGAAGAGGGGAATCGTGATCCAGATTAGCGTGCGATCATAAAAGATCGGCCGCCAGATGCTCACGAGCAGCTCACCCGCGAGGGGAACCACGAATAGGGTCGCCAGAAATACGAATTGCGCGATGTGTTTCCGAAAATGCAGCAGGCCCAGACCGAGCGCCAGCCCGTAGAGACCCCAAATGAACGTCGCCTGGCCGGCCGGCATGGGCGCGGACGCATTCAGGAAGGAACTCAGCGTCTGGAGCACGACGTCCCAGGTTGGCGCGGGAATCCAGAACCGCCGATAGACTGCGCCGGCCTGCCGGATGAAGAAGAAGAGCCAGGGACTCCACAGCAAGAAGATCGCCACCTGCGCCCTGGCCCAGTTTCCGGGGGAGGGCGCACGGAAGGCCGGTTGCGCCCCGGATGGTTTTGTCCTTTGAAACAGCATCAGCCCCGGCACGAAGATATTGGCAGCGAGGGAAAAGAGGATCGCCGTATTGTGGCTGTAGAGGGTCGCCGCCGAGAAGGCGACGAAGGCAACCCAGGCGAGGTCGGTCGCCATGGTCTCGATGGGCGGCGGACGATGGCGGGAGGTCCAGGCGCGCCATCCGGTTGGCGGGGGGAGCTGATCCTTAAGACTGAACGCGGCGTTGGGATCGGGCGCGACCGGTCCGGCGGTGCGCCAGGCGTGCAGATAGGCGCGGAACTGCCCGCCGATGGGATTGACGGCGCGGGGATCCGTGAGCAGTCGGACCAGGGCATAGATCGCGACGGCGGCGTTGAAGGTCAGCAGGGTGTACATGCGCGCTTCCTGCGCGTAGTAGATGTGGAACGGCGAGAGCGCCAGGAGCAGGGCCGCCGCCAGCCCCATCACCACGCCGGAGATGCGCACGCCGATCAGGTAGATGACCGGGATGGCGGCCGCGCCGAAGAGGACGGAGAGCAGCCGGACGTGATAGGGGGCGTCCCCGCCGAGGGCGAGCCAGCCGTGGAGCAGGAGATAGTAGAGGGGCGGGTGCTGGTCAATCCTGACGAGCCAACCCAGCATCTCGCCGACGCTGTGGCCGGCCAGCCAGACGCTGAACGTCTCATCCAGCCACATGCCCTTGCTGCCGAGGAGCAGCACGCGCAGGAAGCCACCCATCACGGTGATGAGGATGGCTAACCAGGGCGCGTACTCTTCGAGCTGGGTTTCGCGTCGTGCATGGTAGCTTGGAAATGCCGCAGAACCCCATACGTCCGGTACACGCTGTGTCAGGCTGCGCTGTTTCTGGCGGTGGGAACATAGTCGAGGACCGAAACGCCGTTTTGTCCGAGGAACAGACTCAACTGCGCCGCAATTTCTTGGACATGGCGCATGTTGTAGAGCTGCAATTCCACGAAACTGACCTCGCCCCAGGGAAAGCGGCATCGCGCTTGCGCAGCCTCGTCCGTCAGCGTCTCGATCGTCGTCCGGCACCGCTCGCGCCCGTACTGGAGATAGGCCAGGAGTTCATCTCTGGTATAGACTCTTTCAGGCAGATCGTCTTCCGCCATCTCGATCAGTTCGAAGGGGGCGGGGGGCATGAAACCTTCCTCCGCGCCGGTCAGGTACAGGTCGAGCCAGAACAGCGCGTGATAGACGCGATACCAGAACTCGGCATACTCGGATCGCGCGACGGCATTGTCCCACAACCGTCCGCGCCATAGCTCGTCGGGACACGCGCAGACCATATCGTCGAGCGTGTCTATTGCCGCTCCAAACTGACTCCAGATGATCGTTTTCCAGGGAACACTCATTTTGGTACTCCTATGGGCTTTCTCGCTATGGAGAGGTTGGCCGGGAGGCGTTGTAGGCTCGGATCACGCGTAGCCGGAGTCACCCAGGGATCTTTTAAACTCAGATACCTCACCTTCAAGTGAGATGCTGAATTTGTCATCACGCATCTTGAGGGTGATGTCGGGAAGTTCTTCCGGTGCAGAGTCCAGCACATGTAGCATTGGGGCCTTTACGTATTTTTCAAGAAAAACGCACATAACGTCACCGGCTTCCTCTTCCAGATGATGCCACGCTTCCTTACCAACATACGCCTCGCCGCCAACTTTCGTGAAAGCTGCAACTAGCTCAACAAGTTTGGGATTATTAGTTGGGTCAAGTACAATCAGAACTGGCTTGAAACCACTCTCCTTGCAGTCAATTGGAAAATCTAATTCTTCTCGCCACCGACCTTGACCAGAAGCAGCAATTGTTACTCGGATTTTGATCTCGTATGCCAGTTTATTTCGAATACAATCTACTTGGCGCCCCTTCGTTCGATCGCCATGTCTTTGGATTGGACTTTTCCTGGCTCCAAATGCTTCTCCTCCAATCGCATTGGCAATGATAGGTTCAAAGAGATAGCCTGTTTCTTGACCTGCCCTATTATCAACGTCGAAAAGCCATTTTCTCCAAAACAAAAACCCGGCTAAAGCTCTGGGATCCAATTGACCATATTGTAGCAATGCTCTTGGCCCAACTTGATCCATCGTAGGTATCGGTTGATACTCTAGGATGCGCGCATATTTCAGGCGGCTTTTCTGAAGTGTACCAAGACAAGCAAAATATGTGTCGGCATCAGGCGCTAGATTGAACAGTCGTTCAATGAGAACATTGAAATCAAGGCCATGAATCTCCAGATTTCGAGGATCGGGTTCCTGGAAAAAATCAGGAAAGGCCATGTCTATTTCCGGGAACTCTTCGAGCAGGTCAAGATCTCGTGCTATCGTCGCAACAATGAACACGCACGCTTCATCACTCAGTCCGGTTGCAAGTTCGCCTCCCCCCAAAGCTCGAGTCTTCTCAATAAGCACCTTCTGTGATTGGGTTAGTGCCATAGTGTGAGTTGTTCCTTTTCAATGTAGTGAAGCTCGGCCAAGTATCTAGCTTCAACTCGCTCGCATAGTGCCCTGAGCGCCGGGCTTTTCCCAGAGGAGACTGTAGGTATAAATGTGAGTAACTTTCCCTGGGCATACGTGCAAGCTGGATTAGATAAGAGGCTTTCTTTCAATCCACTTGCAACAATCTCGGCAAGTCGAGGTGGTACAGCATTGCCGATTTGAATAGTACACTCGGCCACGTTGCCAATAAACACGAAGCTATCGGGGAAAGTCTGTATTCTGGCGCACTCTCGCAGAGTAAGGAACCGATCCTCTGTTGGATGTATAAATTCAGAAATTGCACCACTGGTAATTGCCTTGGATGGCTGGTCACTGTACAACCTGCGAAGACCAAATGGTGCTCCTCCGCGACGTTCGGTTGGAGTGCCATCCATGACTCTGCGATAAGCTCGGCGGCGGTAACTGTCGTGCCAAAGTTCGTCAGGTAAATCTTTCATGGTTTGCCCAGGTTGAAGTAGTTGAATGCGTTTGAGATCTATTTCTGAGGGTTGACGTGTATAGTGCCCTTGAGGAACTCCTGGCGGTCTCTCCGCGGGTGTTGGCAGTCCATCCAGGGCATGTGCCAGTGTAGGACATGGTGGAAGGTGTCTGTGAGCTTTTGCCGCCCCAGGCGCCCCGAATGCCATGTGTGTCGGTTCTGGAAAGACAGGATCCCATCCGAGACCACCTATTGCGAGAACGCGTTTGCGATGTTGAGGAATACCATAGTTCGCAGCATTAATTTTGCGCAGGTGGATGTGATAACCAGACTCGATCAATGGGTCCAACAGATCGAATACTCGATCTCCATTGCTTGATGTAAGGAAACCTTCAACATTCTCGAAAACAAAAGCGCTGGGTTTTTGACGGGCGACAAGTTCAGAAAAAACCCGTACGAGGCTGTTACGCTTGTCGTCAGTTCGTCTCATTCCTGCTGATGAAAAACCCTGACAGGGTGGGCCTCCAATAATCACGTCGGCAACGGGTAAAGGGACGTTTTCGGTGATATCACTTTGCCCGATATGATCTTGAAAGTTGTTTTGGTACGTGAGAATGGCAGAGGCATTATTATCAATGGCACAAACACACTTGAAATTTGCTTCTTGAAAGCCCAATGATAAGCCTCCCGCACCGCAAAACAGATCTATGAAAGTTGGCTGAGGCTCATATTGTTTACTTGCTGGTGTCTTGGTCATATAGGCTATTATACTCGGATCGTGAGGGTTCTGCACACGCCATTCTGTTCAAGCTCGACGCGGTCGGACCGAACAACGACTTATGCGAGATCTTTCCGCATCACACACTCAAGAGTCGCAGGATGCGGAAGGGCTTCCGCTTGAGAGGCGCGTTTCAAGTGCGGATACGCCGTGTTTCTGTGCTAAAATGAACACAGCACGATACACGGAGGACCCCACCATGACCACCGATCCCTACAAACAACTGGCCGAACGGCTCGACGCGCTGCCCGCCGGTTATCCCGCTACCGAAGACGGCGCGGAGCTGCGCGTGCTGGCGGCGCTCTTCACGCCGGAGCAGGCCGCGCTGGCCGCGGAGTTAGCGCCGACGCTGGAGCCGCCCGCGGCGATCGCCGCGCGGACGGGGCGCGATGCGAAGGAGACCGCGACCACGCTCAAGGGGATGGCGCGGGCCGGGCTGATCGGCGCGGGGCGGGCGGCGGGCGGGCTGGGCTATCGGTTGCTGCCGTTCGCGGTGGGGTTCTACGAGTTGCAGGTCGCGCGGCTGGATGCGGAGCTGGCGCAGCGCGTCGAAGACTACTTCCAACAGTCCATGAGCACGGCGCTGGCGCGGGAGCCGCAGGCGCACCGCGTGATCCCGGTGAACCGCACCGTCGCGGCGGGGGTCGAGGTGCATCCCTATGAGAGCGCGGCGGAGATCCTGGCGGGGCGCAAGGCGTGGGGCGTGCTCGATTGCATCTGCCGCAAGCAGAAGGCGCTGATCGGGGAGCCGTGCGGGCATCCGCTGGATGTGTGCATGGCGATGAGCGACACGCCAGGCGCGTTCGATCACGCGCCGGAGATCCGCGCGCTGACGCTGGACGAGGCGCTGAGGGTGCTGCAACGCGCGGCAGACGCGGGGCTGGTGCATACGGTGGGGAACACGCGCAACGCCGTGGAGTACATCTGCAACTGCTGCACCTGCTCGTGCGGCATCCTGCGCGGGATGGCCGAGCTGGGGATGGCGAACGTGGTGGCGCGCTCGGCGTTCGTCAACCGGGCCGACGCGGCGTCCTGCGGGGCGTGCGGCGCGTGCGTGGAGATGTGTTCGTTCGACGCGCTGACCCTGGGCGACGTGGTGGAGGTCAACGCGGTGCGCTGCGTGGGCTGCGGCGCCTGCGTGCCGGTCTGCCCGGAAGGGGCGCTGGCGCTGGTGCGAAGACCCGCGGACGAGGTGCTGGCTCCGCCGGAGGATTATGACGCGTGGGGGCGGGAGAGGATGAGGAGACAGGGAGACAAGTAGGCCAGTAGACAAGGAAACAAGAGGAGGAGAGGGGGAGAGACCGGTCTGCGCGGCGGAGTTTGCGCGGAGGAGTGAGCATCCTCAGATGCGAACGGGTTCGTCGTGCGCCGTCCCCGGCGCTCAGGAGCGCGCGCTACGAACGGGGCGGGCCAACATTTGCCATCTGGATTCCCGACCGGAGCCAGTCGGGGTTTGACTTTGTATTTGCGCAGGAGTAATATGAGGTTTGTTGCGTGATGGCGGGACTGTCGGCGCTTGCCCGCGATCTATCGAGGTTGACCCCGGCCCGGTCGGACAGGAGGAACCTAACTACCCGCGGCCACCCATTTCCAAATCACTGATCATTGAATACCTCAGTCTTTCACCTGGAGGAAACATGCACGGTCGCAAAAGAAACTTCTCTGCGCTGAGCATCGTGGTGATTCTGGCGCTCACCATCATGGCCCCGGCGGCAACCTTTGCCCAGGAGCCGGTGGGCGGGTTTACAGCGACGTCGTTAGAAGCGAACAGCACCCTCGCTGCCGTGAAGACCGACGTTGCAGGCGCTGAAACTACACTCGTCCCCGTGATCGTCAAGCTGGAAGGCGACTCGCTCGCGGCCTATAAGGGCGGCGTTGCGGGTCTGAAGGCCACCAGCCCCGCCGTGACCGGCGCATCTCGGCTCGACCTCGATTCGAAGGCCAGCGTGGCCTATCTGGGCCATCTGGCCGCGGCGCAGAACGCATTCGCGGCTGAGGCGCTGGCCGCAGTCCCCGGCGCGCAGATCACGCATCAGTTCGATCTGATCTTGAACGGCGTGGCGATGATCGTGCCGGCGGATGCGATAGACACGCTGGCATCTCTGCCGGGCGTCGAAGCCGTCTACCCGGATGAGCTGTTGCACCTGACGACCAGCAATAGCCCGCAGTTCATCGGCGCGCCGACTGCCTGGGCGATGGCCGGTGGGCAGGAGAAGGCCGGCGAGAACGTGATCGTGGGCGTGCTGGATACGGGCATCTGGCCGGAGCATCCGTCCCTCTCTGATCCCGATCCGCTGGGCCACGCGTATCCCCCGCCGCCGCCCCCGCCTTCGGGCACGCGCAATTGTGATTTCTCCGGCGGGAGCAACCCCGGCCCGGCTTTCACATGCAACAACAAGTTGATCGGCGCGCAGTACTTCTTGCAGACGTACGAGTTGGTCAACGGGCTGTTGCCCGACGAATACACCAGCGCCCGTGACGACAACGGGCATGGCACGCACACCGCGACCACGGCGGCCGGCAATGGCGGCGTGGCGGCGAGCATCTTCGGCGTGCCGCGTGGCATCGTGTCGGGCATTGCCCCGCGCGCCCGCGTGATGGCTTACCGGGTCTGCGCGTCGGCGGGCTGCTTCGGCAGCGACTCGGCGGCCGCGGTGCAGGAAGCGATCCGCGACGGCGTGAATGTGATCAACTTCTCGATCAGCGGCGGCGCGAACCCTTACTCCGATGTGGTGGAGCAAGCGTTCCTCGACGCGTATGAGGCCGGTATCTTCGTGGCGGCCTCGGCGGGCAACTCTGGCCCGACCCCCGAAACCACCGATCATCGCGGCCCGTGGGTGACCACCGTGGCGGCGAGCACTCAGGACCGTTCGTTTGACACCACCGCGACCCTCACCGGCGCGGGCGGCGCGACCCTTCAGGAGACCGGCGCGTCCATCACCGCGGGCATCGGCCCGAATGAAGTGGTGGTGGCGCCCGATCCGCTCTGTCTCGGCCCTTATGTCCCCGGCCAGTTCACCGGCAAGATCGTCGTGTGCCGGCGCGGGAGCATCGGGCGCGCGGAGAAGGGCTATAACGTGTTGCAGGGCGGCGCCGTGGGGATGATCCTCTACAACAATGCGCCCAACGTGACGGACCTGGAGACCGACAACCACTGGCTGCCGGCCGTCCACATCCAGTATGCGCAGGGCGTGGCGGTGCTTGACTTCCTGACGGCTAACCCCGGCGCGACGGCTGCATGGGCGGCGGGCGCGGCGCAACCGGCGCAGGGCGACGTGATGGCGTCCTTCAGCTCGCGCGGCGGGCCGGCGCAATCGTTGGGCGTCAGCAAGCCCGACATCACGGCTCCCGGCGTGCAGATTCTGGCGGGGCACACCCCGGCGCACCTCGACCCGCCCGAAGGCGTGGCGGAAGGCCCGCAGGGCGAACTGTTCCAGGCGATCGCCGGCACCTCGATGTCGAGCCCGCACATCGCCGGCTCGGGCGCGATGATCAAGTCCATCCATCCGGATTGGACGCCGGGGCAGATCAAGTCGGCGCTGATGACTACGGCGTGGACCCAGGTCTTGAAGGAAGACGGCGCGACCCCGACGAACCCGTTCGATGACGGGTCGGGCCGCGTGGACCTGAACGTGGCGGGCGACCCCGGCCTGACGTTCGACGTGACCGCCGCGCAGTATCGCGCCCACGAGAAGGACCTGTGGAACGCGAACTACCCGAGCGTGTACATCCCGGTGATGCCGGGGATGATGACGGTGCTGCGCACCGCGCAGAGCGTGTTGCCGGCAGCCTCCACCTGGAACCTTTCGGTGATGGGCGCGACCGACTTCAGAGTCTCCGTGCCGCCGAGCATCACTGTGCCGGCGGGCCGGAACCGCCAGTTCCCCATCAAGATTGATGCGAGCAACGTGCCGCTGGGCGAGTGGCGGACGGCCACCGTCTACCTGACGCAGGTGGGCGGCGACCGCCAACTGCACATCCCCGTCACCTTCGTGCGCAAGCTGGGTAAGGTGACGCTGGACAAGACGTGCGCGCCGGGCGTGATCCGACGCGGCGAGGTCACCACTTGTACGATCACGGCGGCCAACCTGAGCACCAGCGATGCCAATGTGAGCATCATTGACCGGCTGCCGGCGCAACTGCGCCTGGTGCCGGGCAGCGTAGTGGGCGGCGTCGAGACTTCCGGCAGCAAGCTGAAGACCATCGAATGGTCGGGGCTGCTGGCGGGCGCGCAACCGCCGAACATCATGGTCGGCCCCGGCCTGACGCCGGCGGGCTACCTGCCACTGTCGCTGTTCGGCATAGCACCCATCGCGGGTGTCGGCGATGAGACGGTGACGAACTTCAACGTGCCGTCTTTCCTGTATGGCGGCGAGGTGTACACCCGCATCGGCATCGGCAGCAATGGTTATGCCGTTGTGGGCGGCTCGACCGGCTCGCAAGACGTGCAGTTCATCAACCAGGACCTGCCCGACCCGGCGCGGCCGAACAACGTGATCGCACCCTTCTGGACGGACCTCAATCCGGCGGCGGGCGGCGCGTTGCGCGTCGCCACGCTGGGCGACGGCTCGGACACGTGGCTGGTCCTCGAATGGGCCGCCGTCAAGGAGTACAGCACCGCGGCGACTGCTTCCTTCCAGATCTGGATCGGCATCAACACCGATGCCCATCCGGGTGAAGACGTCAGCATCGCCTATGGCCCGATCGGCGGGAACGGCGACGGCGGCTACCTGACGGTGGGCGCGGAGAATCGCCTCGGCGACCGCGGCCAGAACGTCTACTTCGACGGAACCGGCACGCTGCCCGCGGAGGGGACGGAACTGGTGGTCACCTCGACGCCAGGGGCGGCCGGTGGCATCCATACGCTCACCTTCCAGGCTAAGGGCTTCGCGCTCGGCGTGTGGGTGAACCAGGCGAACATGATCGGCGACATCTTCCCAGGGACGGCGACGGCGCAGTTCCGGGGCGAAGTCGTGCGCTAAGCGCTGAGTGACCGGCCCCGCCTGTCATATGGTGGGGCCGGAGGATAGATGGGAACGGCGGACGGGGGGTGAACCCTGTCCGCCGTTTTTGCTCACACGGATGGCTAACACGGATGGGGGGCCAACACGGATGGGGGCCGACACGGATTTCTGCACGGATTCACGGATTGTTTGCGCCCCCTCACCCGCTCTCCCTCTCACCCTCTCTCCTCTGCTCCTCAGCGCCCGTTGTGGATGCGAACTCCGCGAGGGTTGTGCAGTATAATCGCGCTGGATTACACAATACACATCACAGGAGCCGGACCATGACCGAACCGTCGTTTCATACGTTGGCCGTGCACGCGGGGGAGCGCACCTTGCGGGCGGAGCCGCGCGCGGGCGCGAGCTTCACGCCGGTGGTGACGCCGATTTATCACAGTGTGGGGTATACCTATACCGATTCGGAGGACCTGGACGCGGTCTTTGCGGGGGACGCCGAGACTCCCGTGTACGCGCGCTACGGGAACCCGACGGTGTATGCGCTGGAGGCGGCGGTGGCCGCGCTGGAGGGCGCGGAGGCGGCAATGGCCTACAGCAGCGGGATGGCGGCGATCCACGGGGCGCTGCTGGCCGCGGGGGCGCGCGCGGGTACGGGGGTGCTGGCCGCGCTGGACGTGTACGGCGCGACCTACGCGGTGCTGGATAAGCTGCTGCGCGGCAACGGGGTTGACGTGCGCTTCGTGGATGTGACGGACCTGGACGCGGTGCGCGCGGCGCTGAGCGAGATGCGGCCTGTGGCGCTGGTGGCCGAGACGATCTCGAACCCGCTGCTGAAGGTGGCGGATATCCCGCGGCTGGCGGAGGCGGCGCACGCGGTGAACGCGGCGCTGATCGTGGATAACACCTTTGCGACGCCGTTGCTCTGTCGCCCGCTGGCGCTGGGGGCCGATTTTGCGGTGCATTCGGCGACGAAGTATCTGGGCGGGCACGGCGACGCGCTGGCCGGGGTGACGGCGACGAACGGGATCAACCGCCGGCAGTTGAACGAGGTGAACAAGCTGCTGGGGGCAAACCTGGGGCCGCAAGAGGCGTGGCTGATCCACCGGGGGATCAAGACGCTGCCGCTGCGCTATGCGCGCTCGTGCGCGAACGCGGCGGAGATCGCGGCGTGGCTGGCCGCGCAGCCGGGCGTGAGCAAGGTGAACTATCCGGGGCTGCCGGGGCATCCGCAACACGCGCTGGCGCACGAGCTGCTGGGCGGGCAGTATGGCGCGATGGTGAGTTTTGACCTGGCCGGGGGGACGCGCGAAGACGTGTTCCGCTTCATGGACGCGCTGCGGCTGATCCAGCCGGCGACGACGCTGGGCGATGTGTACACGCTGGTGCTCTACCCGGCGATGTCGAGCCACCGGGCGCTCTCGCCGGCGCTGCGCCGCCGCGTGGGGATCAGCGACGGGCTGATCCGGCTGTCGGCGGGGATCGAGGAGGCGGGAGATTTGGTGGCGGATTTGGGGCGCGCGCTGGGGGCGGTGTGAGGAGCGGAGGGGCGGAGGAGCAGAAGGTGAGGGGGAGAACCCCATGCCCTGCGGAGGGCGCATCTTCAGACCACTTCGTAGTGACGGCTTCAGCCGTTAGGGGCACAATAACGGCTGAAGCCGTCACTACAAAGGGAAAGTCATGAACGATATTCGCCGCCTGGCGGTGTTTCTGAAACCCTATCGACGCGATGCGATCCTTGCGCCGTTGCTGATGGTCCTCGAAGTGGCGATGGACCTGTTGCAGCCGGCGATGATGAAGCGCATCATTGACGTGGGCATTGCGACCGGCAACGTGCCGGTGGTGCTGCGCAGCGGCGGGTTGATGGTGCTCTTCGCGCTGCTGGGCGCAGTGGGCGGCGTGGGTTGCACCTTCTTCGCCGTGCGCGCCGCGATGCACTACGGCGCGGACCTGCGCTCGGCGCTCTATCGCAAGATTCAGACCTTCTCCTTCGGCAACCTCGACCGGCTGGGCGTGGGCCACCTCGTCACCCGGTTGACCAGCGACGTGACGCAGGTGCAGGACGCGGTGCTGGCCGACCCGCGCATCCTGGTGCTGGATGAGGCGACGAGCAGCGTGGATACGCGCACGGAGATTCACATCCAGGAGGCGCTGCTGCGGCTGATGGAGGGGCGCACGAGCTTCGTGATCGCGCACCGGCTGAGCACGATCCGCGGCGCGGACGTGATCCTGGTGATCCGCGATGGGGAGATCGTGGAGCGGGGGACGCACGAGGAACTGCTGGCCGCGCAGGGGTTTTATTATGGGTTGTATATGAGCCAGTTTGCGGGCGCGGCCAACACGGATGATGGGACGCGGATGAACGCGGACGAGCGGGAGAATCATAAACTGCCGCTTTTCGGGACAATGGGCGCAATCTTCGTTCAGTCGGGCCTTCTAATCGGAGATGTTAGCCAACGGCGAGATCCGCGGGGTCATCTATCTCCCGACGAGCGCGGGATTCCCAGCGATCATCAGGGTCCGAAGGAGCCGTTCATTACGCCGGTTTCTGGTTCGACAATTTCTGTGATTGACGCTTCAGTGACATCCTGTCCTGGCCGAATCCCCCACCATCCTACCATCTCAGGGCAATAGAGAACGATATTTGAGTTGTTGTAGAGACGGTAATAGCCAGCAGAAACATTCGCGGCGCGAGCAAGTAGCCTTCCTGGGCGCTTTACTGATTCATATCCATCGTCCACAACAATGTCGCAATCCCTATCTGAGTTATTGCTGAGCATAAAGACAAAGAAAAGATTATCTTCGATTCGGTTGGTAATTGTCACAACAGAACCCGCGGAGACCGGCTCGAAGACCCCCGACATAGGATCGCCCAGGAGTTCCCCGCTAGCGGCATGGGGATTGATCACTTCAAATCTGAGCCGCACGGGGCTGCTATCCAGTATTAGCGTTTCTACCCCAGTAGCTGCGATCTCACCCTTCATGATATCGTCTATGTACAACCTGGCTGGTCGCACCAGTCTGTTATGGACTGTAATTTCTGGAAATGGCGGCTTCGTAGGAGGCGGCGTCGTTGATGTAGCTTCTACGATCACTTCCACGTTTTGCGTCGCCGTTTCTTCAGGTTCCGGAGACTGGATATCCGTCACCGGCGATGATGTTGCAGCAGGATCGGCCGGAGACTTAGGGGATAGCCAGATTCCAAACTGAGGTATTAGGGCAATGGCTGCGATTATTGCCACTACAATGGTGGCGCAACTGGCCAGGTTTTTCAACGCACTATTATCTTGCATTATCAGACACCCTTGATGTGCGGATCAGACGGAATATACCAAGACCAGTACTTCTTCAGTGTCAGTCTTTACCTCATGCGGTCTCCCTCCACCACCTTGATCTCCTCGTCCGTCAGCCCGTAAAGGCGATAGACGATCAGGTCAATGAGGTGGTCGGTGGCGGTGAGGCGTTGCTTGATGGGCAGCAGCTTGCCCAGGCTGGCGGCATATTCGCGCTCAAGCGCCTCCTGGAAGGCGCGGGCAGAAGGGTCGGCGATGAGCTTGCGTTTGTTGTTGCGCAGGATGTCCAATAGATCGTTGAGGGACAGCTCGTCTTCGCCCTTCTGATAGTCGCCCAGATAGTTGCGGAGGCGGGTGCGTCCGGTGAGGGTATCCGGTGACGCGCCGATCTCCCGCTCCAGCCAGCCCAGGAAGCTCTTCATCTCGGCCTGCTTCGCCTGGTTCATCTCGATCATCTGCCCGGCGAGGTGGGCCAGCAGGTCATGGACGGCGTCGCCCCGCCCGGCGGCCAGGTTCTCATCGGTGAAGGCGAGCAGCGCGGCGGGGTCGCCGGTGAAGCCCGCGTAGAGTGCTTGACCTTCCCCGGCCAGCCGCGCCCGTTCGTCGGGTGGGGTGGTGAAGGTGATGCGCGGTACCGGGAATGCCCGCACGGATTGTGGCCACACATCCGAATATGTTCCTTGCAACGCGCCGGTGGCAAATACCTGCCCGAAATACCATGACATGAGGATGGAGTTCAGAATCGCCATGACATAGTGCAAGGAAATCGGCGCTTCCAAATGTACATATCCTTCGAAATCCTCGACTGCACCGGAGTTAGCCACATTTGCGTAAAGGCAACCCAAAATCGCGGTGTGATCGCAGTACATTGAGGAGTCATCGTATGCTGCTATGAGTCTTTCATCTTTCCCTGTACGTATGCGAACGATGATTTTCTCCGCTTCGAACATCTCAGGAACGCGCGGGCCGGACATCTCGCTTCGCCGATAGTCCAAGAACTCGCCGTTCCAAGGTACTTCCCATCGCGAGACATTGGTTCCATCAAAGAACCGTTTTGCGTTGCCGAGCGGATTCGACGAGATCACATCGCTCTTTTTGAACGCTCCGGCTATTTTGCTGGATACAGTTGCTCCGACGTTGATGTAAAGAAGTTCACCCAATCTGAAGCTCTGACGTTCGATCGTCTCGGCGATCTTGATCCCCAACAAATAAGTAGGCGAAGTACGAATCTGCGCGTGGTACGCAGCTTGCCAGATACTTGGGTCTACCTGATAGATTTCACTGCTCATCGTATCAGGTTGTCCGCCGATGATAACCACGTCAGTCTGGTATTCAGCAATGGGTTTTCCATTCTGCACCACGTAGACGACGCATTGGCGAGATACTTCATCGAACACATTGGCTTCACCAAAGTTCAAGACACTTTTCAGAGAGTGTTCTTGGAGCCAGCGACGTCTCAGTGCAACTGCATATTTCTCCCTTAGGGCAGGATTGGGCACTATGAAGCTCTGCATGCCACCCAGCCGACATATCTGTAGGGCACGCACGCAAAATGCCACATACATATCCCAATGACCTTCAAGCACTTCTTCGCTTGAATATATGGCCGAAATAGCGGTTCGTTGGTCGAGAGCATCTCTAGTCATAGACCATGCATTCTGATACGGCGGGTTCCCGATCACCGCGTCAAACCCCGGGTTCTCGGCCCAATCGCGGCGGCGCAGGTCAATGAAGGCTTCGGGGAACTCCAGATCCCAATGGAAGAAGCGCTTCTCCTCGTAGAGCGGGCGAACGCGCGCGATGGCCGCGTCATAGGGCGGGCCGACGCGCTTTTCACCCCGCAGCGCGGGCACCACCTCTTCGCCGTAGAGCCGCATGAAGTCGCGCGCTCCGACGTTGCCGAAATACTGGCTCACCCACAGGTCGAGCGCCTGCTTATAGGGCGTCAACTGGCGCTGGAACTCGGCGTAGTCGGTGGCGCTCTGCTGCACATCGGCCAGCGTGGAATCGGCGCGTTCGGCCACCTCCACCATCATGGCGGTCAGGTCGAGCAGCCCGGCGAACGGCCCCTGATACAACCCGAACTGCAACACCGTATTGTCCGACGGTAGCTCGCCTCGCCCCTGGGCAAGGCGACGCGCTTCAAGACCGCTCTTGCGACGCTGCTCCTCTCCTAACAGCTCTTGCTCCACGCCGCGCACGTCCGCGCCGATGAGGGAATTGCCCCAGCGCAGATGATGGTCGAGAAAACTCAGCGGCGCGCCGATGGTGAAGGAGTGCAGCCACAGGCTCAGCTTCGCCAGCTCGACGGCCAGCCGGTTCAGGTCTACGCCGTAGATACAGCGCTTCATCACCAGCCGGGTCAGGATCGCCGTGTCGTCCAGCCGCGCGGCGTCCACGGTGATGCCCTGCCGGTCCATCTCCGCCAGAATGTCGGCGCGCACGCGCTCGATGAGCCGCTGGATCGGGTTCCAGTCCCACTCGACCGCCGGGTGCGCCGTGTGATAGACCTGCATCCGGCGGATGATGCCGTCCGTCAGGTGATCCACCGCATTGACGAGGAAATGCCCGCTGCCCATCGCCGGGTCGCACACCTTGACGCCCAGGAAGGCTTCGCGGGCGTCGCGCTCGGCGTCCTCCAGTCCCTCGCGCAGGATCGGGTTGGCGTCGTGCGCCAGCTTGCCGCGCAGCGCCGCGATGCGGTCCATGGCCGCCCCAAAAGCGGGCGTGCGGGCGTCGAGGATCGGGTCGAGCGTCTGCTGCACGATATATTCGACGATGTAGTCGGGCGTGTAATAGGAGCCGCTGGCCTTGCGCTCGCCCTTGTCGTTGGCGAGGACGGCGCGCCCATCGGGTTCCATCACGAGGTGATGCTCTAACAGCCCTTCGTAGATGGTCCCCAGGTTGCGCACGCTGATGTAGGCGTAGTCCACTGCCTCCCCGGCGTCGCGCACCAGGATGTCTACTGCACGCGCCAGCGCCAGGTCGCTGAGCCGGTGCGCTTCGAGGAACTGGTTATCGGCCGCGCCCGGGTCGAACATCCCACCGTCGTAGCGCGGCACGTCCAGCGCGGGGTCACCCAGGTCAATCCGCCGGAACAACGCCAACAATGCGTTATACTTCGCGGTGGCGTGCGTGGCGTCGCTGATGGGCCGCCCGTTGTCGAGCCGATCCGCCGCCCACTTCGCCAGGGTCGTCAGGCTCTCCTCGCGATAGGCCGGGTTCGCCATCGGCAGCAGCCCGCGCGCCTCGGCGTAGAGCAAGAACAGCAGTTTATAGAGCAGCGCGAGGCTGGCGGCGTAGATCGCGCGCAGGCTCTCCGGCGTCTCCCCGGTGATGCCCGGTTGCGCGCGCCGGTAGGCGATGAAGCCATTGGCAATGTATGGCATCACTTCCTGGAAGACCAGTTCCTTCAGCTTGTCGCTGATTTCGCGCGCATAGGTGGTCGAGCCTTCGAGGACGGTGGAGACGAAAATATCGCCCTTTGCGTCGGGAACGAAGGCGTTGCGCCGGAAGAAGAGCCAGAAGCGCCGGAAGGCGTCTTCGTCGCCCGCGGTTACGATCGCCTCCAGGTCTACCTCGTAAAACTCGCTGGCGATGCTGCCGGCGTCGCGGTTATAGAGTCGCCAGGTCTTGCCGTTGGTGAGGATGCCCCAGGAGACACGCGTACCGGCCAGATAGCTGACAATCTGGTGGCTCGGGTTGCCTTCGGCCCGCCACTCGTCGCGGCCCTCGCTGTCCTTCTTGCTCAACGGGCGATCCCAATACTTCGCTTCGGCGATGGCGAGGGCGCGCCCGTAGAATGCGTTGTCGTCCTTGTGATGCCTCTGCGCGTCGCGCTTCATGGCGTCGTCGGCGAATAGGGCGTAGTCGGGGCGCGTCAGGTTCCCCCCGCGGCCATGTCTGGGTTGGACGATGTATTGCCAGCCCAGGGTGTCCAGCGCCGGCTTGATGAACTCGTCTTCGGTCTGCGCTTCAGTAAGAGTGGGCAACAGTTCGTGCTGGCGCTCGTAAAGATCGCGCAACTCGCCGAAAGGCCCGGAGACATCCTCGGCCCATTCGGGGGTCAACGGGAGACGGGTATCGAGATAGTGCTGTGAAAAGAGGGTCTTGCCGGATTGGGTGGGCATCGGTGGCCTGCTCCTGCGGCGCGAAGCATCGGTAATTGCACGCAATGGTAGCATAGGAACGTCGGATTGGGAAGGCCCGCCGCGCGTTTCTAACCCACGGCTAGAGCAGGTGAAAAACCGGTTGACACCGGTTGGTGGGCGCGTCGCTCCAGTCGGTCACAACCGACTTCCACCTGGTATAATCGGGCGTTTCCCCGGCCCGCCGGGGGCGGGCAACGTTCGGCGGCCTAAACGGGCGACCACACAGGGTCGCCCCGACGTGTCACTCCTTCACGATCTCCACCAGCAGGCTCACCTTGATCTCATCGCCGACCAGCAGGCCGCCGGCTTCGAGCGCGGCGCCCCATTTCAAGCCCCACGCCGCGCGGCTGAGGGTCGTGGTCGCGGTGATGCGGGCGCGGGATGCCGTGTGCTCCAGCAGGCGCGCTTCCAGCGCGACGCGCTGCGTGACGTCGCGGATCGTGAGGTCGCCGGTGATGCGGCCGCGGTCGGGCGCGGCGGGGCGGATGCCCCGGCTGGCGAACGTGATCTCGGGGTAGCGCGCGGCGTCCAAGAAGTCGGGGGAGAGGACGGCGGCGTCGCGCTCGCGGTCGCCGGTGGTGAGGCTCGCGATGGCGATGCGCGCTTCGACGGAGGATAGCACCGGTTCTTGCGCGTCGTAAAGGACGCTGCCGACGAACTCGGTGAAGCGGCCGCGCACCGTGGTGAACATCATGTGGCGGACGGCGAACTCGATGCGCGAGCGGGACGGGTCAATGCGCCAGGTCATGGGCAGCCTCCTGTGGGGTTATTATCGCACAGATTGGACGCGGAGGGGCAGGGGGGCGGAGGAGCAGAGGAGCGGAGGTAAGACTTCTCCCGCCCTCCTCTGCTCCGCTCGATTCCATCCGCGTTCATCCGCGCTCGTCCGTGTCCTATGCGCGCACGTAAGCCCGGCGCTCGGGAGAGCGCGCTACAAGCAAGACGGCATCCCCCTCTCCTCCACTCCTCCGCCCCTCCGCCCCCCTGCCCCCCTCTGCTGCCCGCGCCAACCTTAAAGTTTCGCGCTAAATCTCAAATTGGGCCGCGAAAGGCCTGTTTTGGCTTGACACGAACATATGTTCTATGGTATAATGCAGGTAATGGCGTAGAAGTTGACATGACTGTCCGGCTCTGACCGGATCAGCCCGGCGCCAGGACCACGGGACGCCGACTGCGAGGCGCCACCGTCCGGCATCCTCCTCCCGAAGGGATGGAGGGTGTTCCACTCCGAGGAATCGGGGTGCGGATGGTGGCGTCTTTTTTGTTGGCCAGGAGACAAGGAAACAAGGAAATAAGTGGACAGGGAGACAGGGAAACAAGGCGGACGGAGAGGCGTGATGTCGGGGCGACCCTGTGTGGTCGCCCGAAGGGAGGGAGCGATGGCGCGGATGCGGGCGGAGACGGTGGGGGAGGCGCTGCGGGCGGTGGGGGCCGAGCGGCTGCCCGCGGCGGAGGGGCGGCGCGTGCGGGTGACGGGGCGCGAGGCGCTGGCGCGGCGGCTGTGGGAGGCGGCGCTGGGGGGCGATCTGGCGGCGAGCCGGCTGGTGCTGGAGTATACGGAGGGCAAGCCGGTGCAACCGATCGCGGCGCGGGTGACGGCGCACATCGAGCTGATGCCGCCGCTGACGGAGGAGGAAGCGGCGCGCGCGCGGGCGGAGTTGGCGGAGTGGGGAAATTAGGGATCAGGGATCAGGAATCCCTTCGTGGTGAAAGGAACCGCATGACCTGGATGCAGTTGCCGCTGTTGGATGAGATGCAGGCGAGCGGGATGGGGCCGGATGAGCGCGCGGCGTGGGCGAAGTGCGCGCTGTCGTTCCCCTACTGGCTCGACACCTACGGCTGCATCTATGACCCGGCGGCGCGCGGGTGGACGCCCTTCCGGCTGTGGCCCGCGCAGATGGCATTGGCGGGGCAGTTGCAGGCCGGGCGGCAGTTCGTGATCCTGAAGGCGCGACAGATGGGGCTGACGTGGCTCTGCGCGGGGTGCGCGCTGTGGCTGATGCTCTTCCGGCCCGCGGCGACGGCGCTGCTCTTCTCGCGGCGCGACGACGAGGCGGTGCATCTGCTCAAGTTCCGGCTGCGCGGGATGTATGACCGGCTGCCCGCGTGGATGCAGGCGGCGCGGCTGGACGTGGCGAACGACCACGAGCTGCGGCTGAGCAACGGATCGGCGGCGCTGGCGTTCCCCACCACGGGCGGGCGCTCCTACACGGCGACCTTTGCGCTGGTGGATGAGGCGGATCACGTGCCCGAACTCGACCGGCTGCTGGATGCGGTGAAGCCCACGGTGGACGCGGGCGGGCGGCTGATCCTGCTGAGCACCGCCGACAAGGGGCGGCCCGGCTCGCCGTTCAAGCGGATTTACGAGGCGGCGCGGACGGGCGAGAACGACTACGCGCCGGTCTTCCTGCCGTGGCGCGCGCGGCCCGACCGGACTGCCGCGTGGTATGCCGCGATCCGCCGCGATTTCGAGCAGCGCGATGGCTGCACCGACAGCCTGTTCGGCGAGTATCCCGCGAACGACGTGGAGGCGCTGGCGGGCCGCACGCTGGATCGGCGCTTCGCGGCGGCGTGGCTGGCGAAATGTGACGGAACGCGCGGAGGAGCGGAGGTGCAGGGGAGCAGAGGAGCGGAGGTGCAGGGGCGCGCGTACGTCATCGGGGCGGACCCGGCGGAGGGGAACCCGCAGAGCGACGAGAGCGCGGCGTCGTGCATCGCGGTGGACACCGGCGAGCAGGTCGCGGTGATCGCCGGGCGGTATGAGCCGCGCGTCTTCGCGGGGCTGCTGCTGGAACTCAGCGCGGCGTACAACGACGCGCCGATCCTGGTGGAGCGCAACAACCACGGCCACGCGGTGCTGCTGTGGCTGCGCGAGAACGGCTCGGCGACCCTGCTGGCGGGGCGTGACGGCAAGGATGGCTGGCTGACCACGGGGCAGGGCAAGGCGCTGGCCTATGACGCGGCCGCGGCGGCGCTGCGCGCGGGGGCGACGCGCATCCGGGACCGGGTGACGCTGGGGCAGTTGATGGCGATCCGCGGGGCGACGCTCTCTGCGCCGCCGGGCGAGGCCGATGACCGGGCCACCGCGCACGTGCTGGCGCTGGCCGCGCGCGAGTATTGCACGCTGACCGTCTCAGACGCGCCCAGCGTCATCATCGCCCCGCCGGGCATCGGGTGGTAGACCTTCACCACGTAGGAACGAAGAAACGAAGAAGGAGACAAGGAAACAAGGAAACAAGGAGAAAGTCCTTATTTACTTAGAATCTATCCGAAAACTCCTGGATGATCACACATGCCCTTCGTAGTTGCGGCTATTGACGGGTGGGGGCCGGACACCGGCAAAACCGCCACAACAAAAGAGTGCGCCCCCCACGTATAGGATAGTTAAAAG
>JBBQRS010000084.1:0-21524 GCA_038214535.1 Anaerolineae bacterium | reverse complement strand
CAGCCGTTGCGTTTCCGCCGTACCAAAACGCGGCAGCACATCCTCAAGCAGCGCATCGAACTCGGCTAAGCGTAGGCCGGTCATGGCCTGAAAGACTGTTGGAAAGCGTGATAGATGGTCGTAGTGTAGAAGCATGGCCGTACCCGATCACCGGACTATTATGAAGTTTAACTAGTATCTATCTCCGAGGCTGCGACGTGCTATGAGCGTTTAGTTGCATGGCTACGATCTTGACCGCATGAAGATTACTTCATATCGACTTGCCAGCCAACTCATCGAAGCTGATTGCGACAGCGCGACCTATCGACTACAATTTTCCGACTGAAATACACTCACTTCGCATGCTCGATGCCGCGACTCAGGACAGGATGCGCAAATGACACGTAAATCGTGGCTACTCGTTTTGATTGGTTTTCTTTTGTTGTTTGTGGCTGCCGGATGCGTGCAGAAGGAAATGGAACCTTCAACACCAGACCTGACAAGGGTGGCTAGCGTCGTAGAGGCGACTCTGATTGCGAGGGCAGTAGAGGCAACGTCTGTCGCCGCCATTCCGCAGGTAACTGCAACTGAGCAACCACTAATAGATCCTCCGACTGTCACACCAACACCTCTGGCAGCGGCGGGCGGTGAATCGTTTGATGAGGCTCCTGTCGATCGCGCGCTTTTTGTCCGGAGCGTTTATGGAGGTGTTGATTGATAACAACCCTGAGGTGCCAGACCTTCAAGTATTGGGGCAACACCTTGATTTGATGGAGATCGCTGTGGATGGTTCCACCATGAGCTTTTCAGTGGGTGACCTCCCCGCGTCTTCTGACGATGCGCTGGCTATTGTATTCGAGGCAATTCGTATTGGCGCATTATGCGCACACAGTCAAACTGGCGACTGGGACCTGGAGCGCATTGAAGCGTACGTACCGACTCTGGGTAAGAAAGTGGTCACCTTCTGGATTTCCAGTAATGAGACAATAGCCGAAGTGTCTGAAGGGACAGTGGGCCTGGATAAGGTGCTACAGGTGCAGATGCCGGATGAGGCAGATACATCCGCTGCGGCATCGTGTTCCAACGGCTGTTCTGAACCTTCACCTACTTGTGTGATCAAAGGAAATATAGAGTACGAAGGCACAGATAAAATCTATCACTTACCGGAATGTGAAGACTACGCAGCGACCGTTATCAACTCAGCCTACGGCGAGCGTTGGTTTTGCACAGAGGCCGAGGCGAAAGCTAATGGATGGCGCAAAGCTCGCAACTGTCTGTAGCTAGAAGCACATAGGACGACACAATCGGATAAAGAAAAGCGAGCGAACCGGATAACCGGCTCGGCTCGCCTTCCCTTGGGGTGGGTTCCAGGTTAGGCGGGCTTCACCCGTTTGTCAAACTGGCCGCTGAACCGGCCAGAGTAACCTGATGTAAGACATGAAGGTTAGTAATAGATGTGAACAAGACGTAGAACCGCTTTGATTGGTCGGTCAAGATCAAACACGGTAAAAACGGTCGTTACGTGCGGACAGAGGAAGTGCTGGCCGTACAGGATCAGTGGCTTAAGTTGCTTTAGGAGACACTGAATAAAATGCCTGAAGCGGGTATGTAGCGGGCTTGACTTTCTATACCTATTTTGGTATTGTCATCGGTACCAAATCAAGTACCAATCGGAGCACAGCGATGAAGTACACCCTACCCGCGCAGGAAATCAAGCGGCGCGGCATTGCGGCTGTGGATGAGCTCATTGAGAAGGGCGACGTGCATGTCATCCGCAACAACCAGCCGCAGTATGTCGTGCTGTCTGAGGCGCGCTATCAGGAACTGCTCGACGCGCAGGAGGAAGCCTACGTGGCGCGCATCCGCGCGTCGCTGGAAGATTGGAAGGCGGGCCGGGTGCGGCGCTTCGAGTCCGTGGAGGAATTGATGGCGGCGCTCGAGCGTGAGGACGAGGATTGATGTTTACGCTCGTCACAACCGAGCGTTTCCTGCGCAACTCGCGTAAATTCCTGAAACAGCACCCCGACTTGCGAGACCGCTTTGCGCAGGTTCTGGCCCAACTGCGCGAGGACCCGTTCGCGCCACAACTATCCTATCACCCTCTCAGCGGCAAATATGAAGGCGTTCAGGCAATCCATCTGACCTATAATTACCGCATCATCCTTTCGATCCTCATCACCGAGAAGGAGATCATCCTCCTCGACGTGGGAAGTCACGACGAGGTTTATCGCTAACGAGCAACACGCGATCGAAGTCTCCTAATCACGCGGAGACGCGGAGGACGCGGAGAAGAAGACAAAAATCTCTCGCGGTCTCCGCGTGATAATCCGCCCCGCATAATTTCCCCTGCTTGTTCTTTCCATGCATCCCGCTTATCCTACGGTTGAGAAACCTGAAGGGAGGCTTCGCATGGTTCACAAATATCTTCTCGTCATCCTGCTGCTCGCCGTGAGCCTGTTTGCCGCGGCGTGCGTGCCGATCCCACCGACCACCCCCGCGCCCGCGGTCGGCCTGCCGAATCCCGCGTCCGTCTTCTGCGGGGAGCATGGCGGCGAAGTGGAGCTGCGCACCGACGCGGCGGGCGGGGTCGCGGGGATCTGCATCTTCCCCGACGGTAGCGAGTGCGACGAGTGGGCCTACTTCCGCGCCGAGTGCGCGCCCGGCGACAGCCTGGTGACGCCCGCGCCGTAAAACCGTACGGCGCGCACGCGGGATAATCACCACGGAAGACACGGAAGGAAACAGCGCAATTCTTCTTTCCGTGTGTTCCGTGGTTTAAAATGCCTGGCCCTAAAAGCGCGCGGAGGGCGCGGAGAAAAAGACAAAAAATCTCCGCGCCCTCCGCGTCTCCGCGTGCAACGATATCGCCCCGGCAAATGCGGTTATGATTTGACAGCCGCTGTTCTATGGCTATATTATAGCTATAATCGTCTCACCACGGATTCCGAACAATAATGCAGGAAGGCATATCGTGCGCTACGAAATCATCTTTGCGCCCGAAGCAGAGGAGGACTTGCTGGCATTGCGTGCGAATGAGCGCAGCGAAGTCCTTGATGCGATTGAGATACATCTCAGGTATGAGCCCGAGAAGACCAGCAAGAGCCGGATCAAGCGGCTTGAGGGCATGGAGTGGCCGCAGTATCGGTTGCGCATTGGTGACATCCGCGCGTTCTACGATGTGTTTTATATGAATGAGGGCGGCGTTGTTGAGGTTCTGGCAATCCGTGAGAAGAGCGAAGCGATGAACTGGCTTGCCGAATATGGAGAGAAAACCGATGATTCGAATTCCGCTTAATCAGGTAAAAGATGATCTTTCGCGTTACCTCCGGATGGCCGAAAAAGAAGATATCATCATCACGCGCCATGGGGTCCCGGCAGGTATCCTGATCGGCTTTGAAGATCCCGAATCCTGGTGGGAGGAGCTGCTGTTGCGCGACCCGCGCTTCCGTGAGCGCGTGGCGCAGGCGCGGGACAGCCTGCGCGAGGGCAAGGGCATCAGCATCGAGCAGTTGCGCGAGAAACACGGCATCGAGCCGCCGGCGGAAGATTAGGCCGCAACTGATCGCACGCGGAGTACGCGGAGAAGAAGATAAAAAATCTCCGCGGTCTCCGCGTCTCCGCGTGCGTGAATCGTTTCAGCCGCCGCGCGTGCTCAGGGCTTGGCGGGCGTCAGCGAAGGCGGCTTCTTCGAGCTCAACCCGTTCGCGGATGATGTGCATCAGCCAGTCTTCGACGCTGGCGCGCCGATGCAAGCGGGCTAAGAACGCGGCGCGCACGGCCAACTCCGCCGGGATGGGCAGGGCGGCAGGCTCTATCGTCCGGTGAATCGCCGGTTCCCACGCGTCGTCCACGTCCGCCTGTGAGATGACCCGGCGGTCAATCTCCGCTTCAGACAGGGTATTTTTCTTTACATCTTTTTTAGTCATAACGGCCATCCGGTGATGATGCGCACCACGCTTTCCGATTTAAGCTGGAATATAATCTTGAGTTGTCGTCCGCCGAGCGTTCGCCCAATGAGTTGATAACGATCGGTGTAGCTCTTATTGCGCCGCACGTCAAAGTCGGAGAAGAAGCATTCCACGGCCTCTTCAAACGCAACGTGATGCGCGGCTAACTCGTCACCCTCAAAATCGTACTCGAAGTCCGTCGGCAAAAAGCGCTGCCAGTCTGGCACAGGGACGATTCCTTTCGAGTGGACGGTGCAAGCAGCAACTTGTGCATATTATAAGGGTGTGAGAAAGCCGCGTCAAGCAATATCAGATCTACACACGCGGAGACGCGGAGACCGCGGAGAATTTTTGTCTTTTCCTCCGCGCCCTCCGCGTCTCCGCGTGATGCTCCGGTCACTGCGTCTGCGCGAGGACCGTGTCTACCATCGTCTCGACGAAGCGGGCCGACTCGGAAACCCACGGCGTGTGGCCGGAGTGCTCGAACCAGACGAGCTCCTTGTGCGGCGCATCGAGCAGGTTGAAGTACTCCTCGGTGAGGGCGACCGGCGCGTTGATGTCGTGCCTGCCGCCCGATCAGGAAGTAGACGGGAACCTCCAGCCGCGGGGCCAGCTCGCGGAAGTCCACGTCCCACAGTTGCGGATAGACGATCCCCAGAGTCACGAGCGGGCCGCGGGCCCAGTTCACCTTGTCGTATAGCCCGTATTCCGGCGCGGCCAGGTCGCGGAAGGTGTTGAAGCCGTTGTCGGTGATCGCCGGGTTCGCGTTCATGTAGCTGTAGCCGTCGAGCAGATACGCAGCCTGCTTCAGCCCCACGCCCTTGCCGTAGTAGGGCGGCGGCCCTTGTTGGGTGAGCTTCGCGACCTTCGCCGTGTCGCCCCGCTGGCGCGCCAGCTCCAGCGCGAAGGCGTAGTCCTGCAGATCGGTCTCCAGGAAGGCGACCATCTGCCTCGTGCCGATGAAGGCGTGGAACAACTCCGGGTAGCGCTGCACCAGCATGATCCCCAGCGCGCTGCCCCACGATTCGCCCAGCACGTAGATCTTCTCCTCGCCGAAGCGCTCGCGCAGCAGCAACGTCAGTGCGTGCGCGTCCTCGATGTAGCGCTCCGGCGTCAGCGTACTGCGTTTCACCGCGCCGAATGACTTGCCCGCGCCCGGCTGCTCCCAATCCACGACGACGAAGTGATCCTCCAGCCCGCCCAACGCATAGCGCGCGGTGGCGAGCTGGCTGCCGCCGGGGCCGCCGGCCAGGAAGAGCAGCACCGGGTTATCCACGTCTGCCCCACGGATCGAGACCCACTGGCGGCTGCCATTCAGTTCGACCTGCATCCAGCGTGGCGATGCTGCCGGGCAACGGTTCGTCGTTTGCACCGGTGATGGGCGGCGCGGCGGCGAAGAACTGCGAGGCCAGCACCGCCAGAATGCTCACCGCGAGCAGCCCGGCCAGCGATAGCGCGACGCCCCTCCAGAGGGGTTTGAACCAGAACTGCACCGTGAGCAGCGCCACGGCGACGACGATCAGCGCGAGCCACACGAAGGTCGGGGTGGCGGTCGCCCGCGGCAGCAGGATCACGGGGATGAACAACACGAGGCCCAGCGCCAGCGCGAGGACACGCGCGACGACCAGGGCAAACGTGGCGGCAGAACTTTGCAATGTAATGATGACTCTTTCTCCTTGTCGTGCAATGATGTCTACTTTCTCATACGCAGCCCCGCGCCGTGGGTCGCGCCCGTACTGGACGCATGACCGGTGCGGCGCGATAATAGCTGCATAATCACCACGGAATACACAGAACACACGGAAGGGGAAAATTTCTGTTTCCGTGTGTTCCGCGTGTTCCGTGGTTAAAACATGCGGGGGGGTAAACCGGTTGCACTCCAGGGATAAGCACCACGGAATATACGGAAGAAAGAGAAAAAGTCCGTCTTCCTTTCCGTGTGTTCCGTGTCTTCCGTGGTTACAAAAATTAGTCAAAGGTGATGAAAGGCTCGGAGGAGATGGAAGAGACGAAGCTAAAATACCCGGACGAAAGCTACTGCATTCGCGGCGCCGTGTTCGAAGTCTATCGGGAACTGGGTTGTGGATTCCTCGAGGCCGTCTATCAGGAATGTCTGGCAAAGGAATTCAGAATCCAACGGATCCCTTTTGTCCCGCAGAGAGACCTGATATTGCAATATAAAGGGGAGCAATTGGTGCAAACCTATCGGCCGGATTTCGTTTGCTACGATCTCATCATTGTTGAGATAAAAGCGGTCAATGAGCTGAACAACGAGCACAAAGCGCAGGTACACAATTACCTCAAGGCCACCGGACTCGAATTGGGTTTGTTGGTGAACTTCGGCCACTATCCAAAAACCCAAATTGAGCGCATTGTGCGGTGATAGATCATTAACCACGGAAAACACGGAATACACGGAAGGAAACAGCGCATTTCTTCTTTCCGTGTTTTCCGTGGTTAAAAATGCTTGTCGTGGGATGGTATAATCGTGTGCAGTGAAATTGTCGGCAAGATGGAGAAGGTAAGGGCACGCATGATCGAACCAAACCGGGGGCGGCGGTTCCGCAACATCATCTGGGACGTGGACGGCACCCTCTTCGACACCTATCCGGCGATGGCCGCGGCCATGCAGGCCGCGCTGGCCGAGTTCGGCGTCGCTGCCCCGCGCGACCGGCTGGAGGCGCTTGCCCGCGTCTCGATGGATCACTGCATTGCCGCCGTCAGTGAAGCGAGCGATCTCGATCCCGAAGCCGTCCTGGAGGCGTTCATCCGTCACTACGCCCGGACGCGCCCTGAGGATCAGCCGCCGTTTCCGGGGGTGCGCGCCGTCTGCGCAGCGGGCGGGCAGAACGCCATCGTGACCCACCGCCGCCGTGCATCCACCGCGGCCCTCCTCGCCGTCCACGACATGGCCCCCTTCTTCACGGGCAGCATCACGCATGACGACGGCTATGCTCGTAAGCCCGATCCGGCGGCCTTCGTCGCGGCGTTCGAACTGTGCGGCCTGCCGCGAGCGGAGACCATGACCATCGGCGACCGGGAGATTGACATCCTGGGTGGGCAGGCGGCGGGGCTTTTCGCCTGTCTCTTCGGGACGCCGTCAGACGGGCTTGCGCCCGACCTCGTCATCGCGCGCTTCGATGAGCTATTGCCTTATCTCAAGGGGTCAGGCCTCCGGGGAGAATGACCATGCGTAACGAACAGGAAATGCTGGCCCTGATCCTGGATTACGCACAGGCGGACGAGAACATCCGCGCCGTGGTGATGAACGGCTCACGCGTCAACCCGCACGCCCCGCGCGACCCGTTCCAGGACTACGATGTCGTCTACCTCGCGCGTGACCCGGCCCCGCTGATCCGCAACCCGGCGCTCGCGCGCTACTTCGGCGAGATGCTGATCCTGCAAACCCCGGAGGACATGGTCGAACCGCCCCCGGCGGACGACGGCAGTTACGCCTATCTGATGCAGTTCATGGACGGCGTGCGGATTGACCTGAGCATCGTCGCACTGGAGAAGTGGGCGGAATGCGTCGCCGACAGCCTCTCGCGCGTGTTACTGGATAAGGACGGCCTGATCCCCGCGCTGCCTCCGCCGAGCGACCGCACGTATCTGCCGGCCCGGCCCACGGCCAAACAGTTCGCCGATTGCTGCAACGAGTTTTGGTGGCTGAACCCTTACGTCGCCAAGGCGCTATGGCGCGATGAGCCGACCAACGCGAAATACTTCTTCGAGGAACTGCTGCGCGGCGAGTTCATGCGGATGCTCGTATGGTATTTCGGCGTCCAGACCGACTTCCAGGTCTCGCCGGGAAAGGCGGACAAGTACCTCCCGAATGGGTTGGACCCGGAGCTATGGGCGCAGATGTTGCTGACTTACCCGGACGCGCAAACCGACCACGTCTGGGACGCGCTCTTTTTGATGGGCGCGCTGTTCCGCCGCCTGGCGCACGCGGTGGCCGAGACGTTCGACTTGGCTTACCCGGAGCAGGACGACCGCAACGTCAGCGCCTACATCCGCCACATCCGCGCTCTGCCCCCCGACGCGACGGAGATCTGACGCTCTCAGACCTGACAGGTTTGCGCAAACCTGTCAGGTCTGCTTTGTGTTTGACATATCTTCCGACTTGTGTTTTATTAGTTTTCCGAATAAGTCTTGGCTTGCACGTGCCAGCCTATCCCTGATCCGCCAGCTTCGAGGCGCTAACACAAGAGGAGGCCATTCAATGTCCACATCGGTATCCGGCGAACTTCACGGCACAGACACGAAAGACACCTGTGTGTTTGGACGCAAGACGCGCAAGTACAACTACACCGTCAAGGCCAGCGGCGGCGGCACGTTGCGCTTCAAGGCCGAACACTTCACGGGCGATCAACTTGGCGTCGGCGCAGATTACGTCAAAGGTAAGTGGGTCACCATCGAAGAGCGGGTCAAGATCGAGAGCGGGCACACGCTCACGGGCAGTTTCACGTTACCTCACACCCTGAACATGGATGAAGACGAAGGGTCGTTGCAGTTGATTTTCTCGCGCGGCCTGGGCACCCAGGGCGTAGACTACGAGTTCACCATGGAACCGGCGTAGCGCCATATCACAGATGGACATAGAAACCCGGTTTCCGGCTTCGCCGGAAACCGGGTTTCTGATTTTGTCGCAACTCAACCACCGGGCGTGCGTAGAAACGGGTAGCACATACGCTCACTCGGAGGTTTCATCTCATGGGAAATAGGTACCTGCGGATCGCCCTCATCGTCCTGAATGGTTTTCTCGCCCTCACCGCGATTGCCGGCGGCGTGGCACTGCTCACCGGGGTCATGGCCCCGCCGGTGGAGATGCTGGCCGGCTCGCCTTTCACGGATTACACGATCCCCGGATTGGCGCTGGCGGCGCTGGTGGGCGGCGGCGCGCTGATCGCCGCGTTCCTGACCCTGCGGCGTCATCCGTTGGCCCCGCTCGCGTCGGCCGCGGTGGGTGGGATGATCATCTTCTTCGAGATCGTTGAAGTGTTCGCCATCGGCTCTGATCCCGGCCCGGCGCGCACGATGCAACTCTTCTACCTCGGCCTGGGCGCGGTGATCCTCGCGCTGGCGTTGCTTCAGTGGACACAGAAACCCGGTTTCTCCGGCGAAGCCGGAAACCGGGTTTCTAGGGACGAGACCTGACAGGTTTGCGCAAACCTGTCAGGTCTGGCATCAGCCCTTGACCCCCGAAACGACAACGCCCTGCATGAACTCGCGCTGGGCGATGAAGAAGATCACCAGCGGAGGAATGATGGAGATGGTCGCGGCGGCCATTAGAAGATGATTTTCGGGACGCGTGCGCACGCTGCCCTGAAGGTAACGCAGCGCCACCGCAACCGTGTATTTTTCATTGTCACTGAGATAGATCAGCGGGCCGAAGAAGTCGTTCCAGGTCGCCACAAACGAGAGGATCGCGACCGTAATCAGCGCCGGCTTCGCCAGCGGCATGACGATCTGGGCATAGATGCGGAAATAGCCTGCGCCATCCATGCGCGCCGCATCCTCCAGCTCGACCGGGATGGTCATGAAGAACTGGCGGAGCATGAAGATATACAACGCGCTCCCGAAGAACGCTGGCACGATCAGCGGGTAGAAGGTGTTGGTCCAGTGCAGCCGCTGAAACATGACGAACTGCGGGATCAGCGTGACCATGCCGGGCAACATCAGGGTCGCCAGCAGCACGACGAAGATCAGATCGCGCCCCGGCATCCGCAGGCGCGCGAAACCATAGGCCGCCATAGAGCATGAAAGCAACGTGCCGGTAATCACGGCCAGCGAAATGAATGTTGAGTTGCCGATATACTGGAACATCGGAAACCGGTCCAGCAATTCCAGATAGTTGCCCCACTGCGGCGGGCTGGGGATCCACACCGGCGGATAGGTCAGCGTCTGCTGCACGGTCTTGAGCGACGTGGCTACCTGCCAGTAGAGCGGAAACATGAACAGGACACCCGCAGCCGTCAGGAAGAGGTAAGTGAATGCTGCGGTGAGCCGTCTGTGGGTTTTGCGGCTTCGCTGGTGCGGCTTAGCCGACCGCGCAGGGGTGGTTGTGCCGGTCATCTCAGCCACGTTTCCTTTCTCCCTCGTAGTACACCCACATCGAGCTAGACTTGAATGCCAGGAATGTCAACGCCAGCACCGCCACGAAGAGCACCCACGCCATCGCAGACGCCAGACCCATTTTGTTATACTGAAACGCGTTGCGGTACGTGTAGAGCATATAGGTTTGAGTGGCAAACCGTGGGCCGCCGTTCGTCATCATCAGCGGTTCGGTGAAAAGTTGCGTCGCCCAGATGATGTTCACCACCAGGTTATACAGGATCACCGGGCTGAGCAGCGGCAGCGTGACGTGCCGCAGGCGTGTCCACCAGTTGCCCCCATCCACCGTCACCGCCTCAAATAGCTCGGTCGGGATCGCCTGGAGGCCCGATAACCAGATCGGGAGATACCAGCCCACGCTCCAGACGCTCATGATGATGATGCTCCGCAACGCCCAATTGTAGTCACCCAACCAGTTTGGCCCCTTGATCCCGATCATCTTCAGTAACTGGTTGACGAGTCCGGTCTGATAATTGAGCAACCAGACCCACAGCATGGAAATCGCCACCCCGGAAAGGACCGCCGGCAGGTAAAAGACCGTCCGATAGAGGCGAATGGCGGGCAGGTTCTGATTCATGATGAGGGCCAGCGCCAACGACGTGATGATCCAGAGCGGCACAACCGACAGCGCGTAGACGAGCGTCACCTGCACGGACTTCCACCACAGGTCATCGGTGAACATCTCGCGATAGTTCGCCAGACCCACCAGCGCGGGCGTGTTGGCAAGGTTGAAGTTCGTGAAGCTGAGGTAGCCGGAAATCCCCAGAGGCACGAGGGTGAAAATCAGAAAGCCGATCACGGCGGGCGTGATGAAGAGGGCGCAAGCGATTGCCTCGCGCTGGCGTTCACGCAAACGCGGGCGCGGATTATGGTCGTCGCGTGGATGGTTGTATTGGCGCTCTGATTCCGCCATGCCTGTCTCCGTGATTCAACTCGCCATGCAGCAAAAAAACCGGCTCGCCCGCACGCAGGGTGTGCCGGGCGAGTATCCGGGGACTGACGCGGCTCAGGATTGCGGCTCCGGCATCGCATCCTTGAGCTGCTGGTAATGGGGTGTGCCTTCCTTATCCAGCAGGGCGACAGCCTCTTGCGGGGTCATCTCGCCCGTTGTCACCTGGACGACGGTGGGGTCCAGGTACTTGTCGGAGAACTCCCACAGGTTCGTGCTCAACGGATAGGGGCAGAGCGAGGGGCCGGGCAACATTGCGGCCTTGACGCGCGTCTCGTACCCCGGCGCGGCCCAATCCGGCTTCATGACTGCATCAGACTGCGCCACTTTCTTGAAGACCGGCGTCTCATAAGCGGCCGCGCCGATGTAGCCCTGCGCCGTTTCGTCGGCGGCCATGAAGCGCGCGTACTGCCACGCCGCATCTTTGTTCTTTGTGCCAGCGGCAATTACGTTGCCCGATTGCGTCGTGTTCAGGTTCGGGCGATAGCCCTCGTTTATCATCGGGATGAAGGTCATGCCCCACTTGAAGGGCAGATCGCGATACCCCCAACCGGCGTCCCAGTCGCCGCCCAACACCATTGCGCTCTTGCCCGCGCCGAAGGCCGCGCCGAATTGCTGGAACCCACCCATCAGATCAAACGGCACGGCGGACTTGTCATCCAGGCCCATGGACTTGTAAATTTCCATGACCTTGAGGCCCTCAGGTGAGTCCCACGTGGTCTTCGCAGGGAAAGCCTGCGGCACGGCCCAGAAGTCGGCGGGTTTTTGCAGCCACCAGGTCCAACCAGTTTGATCCAGGGTCGTGCCCCACTGGATACCCCACTGTTCGCCGTCAGCGGTGGTGAGTTTGGCAGCCGTCGCGCGCAGATCGTCAAAGGTCCAGTTTTCGGTGGGATACGGCTCGCCCGCCGTGTCGAAGAGGTCCATGTTGAAGTAGAGGATGGGGACCCAGGTGCCGATCAGCAGGTTATAGAGCTGCTGCGTACCGTACTTCGCCATCACCGGGTCGAGCAGGTCAACGGTGAAGGCATCGGTTACGGCGAGGTCGGCGTCTGCATCGAAGTACGGCTTCAGATCGAGCAGGTTGCCTTCCAGGGCGTGGTTGACCACGCTGAAGTCGGCATAGATCACATCCGGCGGGGTACCGGCTGCCATCAGCGCCGCCAGCTTGTTCCAGGTATCGCCATAGGGCAGGAAGGTGTTTTTGACCTGGATATCCGGGTTGAGTTCTGTGAACTTGTCCGCGATTTGCTCGCGCGATTCATTGGCGGGGCCAAGATCGTAAGAGAAGTATTCGATGCTCGCGCCTGTGGCGGCGGGTTCGGCCGGCGCGGATGCTGCGGTCGGCTGTTCTTGCGGCGCTTCCGCGGGCTGTTGGGCGGGCGGCGGCGGCGCGCCGGCGCAAGCGGCCAGCGCTCCTGCGCCGGCGGTGGCGGCGCTCCACATGAGGAAGGTTCTGCGCGTCATTCGGTGCGATTTCATGTCTCTCTCCTTCTTGAAAAGTCTACACGTCTGATGCGGCGCCGGACGATCAACGGAGTAACGCCTGCCTGGCGTGTGTGAGGATGTCATCGGCAGCCTTGAGCTTGTCGGGATCGAGCGCCGGGGGTTCGTAACGGCGCAGCGCGTCGCGCCAACCCGCTTCGGCGCGCTCGATGATCTGTTGCTCCCTGGCGCGCTCTTCTTCTGCGCTGCTCCATGCGGTGCGATCCATCAGCCGGGGGAACCAGAACTGCCCGCGCCAGTGTTCGAGGGTATGATCCATCATCAGGAACGACGCGTTTTCGTCCGCGGCGTAACGTTCGATTTCGGGAAGGGCGATGGTCTCGGGCGACACATCTATGCCGTGGGCCAGTTGCGCGATCTGGCGATTCAGTTCGAGGTCAATGACTTGCTGCGTCGGCGAATAGGCGTTGCCGGCTTCCAGGGTTCCCGTCTGGCCCCCGATGTGATCCGTGAACCAGCCATAGGCCAGCGCCTTCAGCATTTTGTCGTTGATCGCCTGCATCCCCGGCGTCTTGGCGTCGGTATAGCCGGCGCACAACCCGATGTGCATCCCATACAGGCGATAGAAGTATTGATACATGGCCGCATCTATCACGATCGTCTCCGGCGTGCAGAACATCACGCGGCCGGTGCGCATATCGAAGATGCCGGACAGGGGGATTGCCGACAGGGTCACATCCTCGTTGAATGCCCAGCCCGCCAGCCAGGCGCCCATCTGTTCGGCGATGCCGAGCACGGCCGCGCCCGCCAGCGTGACGGGAGCATTGGCCCCGGCCACCGGGCAGCTATTGGTCCACCAGTTCTCCAGGCCGTTTTGGGCCACGGCCACCAGGCATTCACACGCGCGCTCGTCCATCGTGAAGTGGTTGACCGAGCAGCCGTTGGTGTGATACTTGACTTCGGAGCCGGAGATGATCGTCTCCAGTTCCTCCAGATAGGGCAACTGCTCGGCGAGGATCAGTTCGGGGCAGCCGTTGATCTTGTCGGTCAGCTTCATCGTCTCGACCGTGCTCAGGATCGGCTCGATGGGCGGCGGCGCGTCCTGGGCCGTCATGCACGGCCCGGTATGCGCGATCTCAGGCATCATGTGCCAGGCGCGCACCACGTTGCGGATATCTTGCACGGTTGCGCCGCGCCGCTCGCCCTCGGTATAATCATAGTAGAGCGTGAAATTGTGCCCTACCTGTTCGGGGCCGGGCAAGGGCCGGCGCAGCAGCGCGCTACCGGTCGCCTGCGTGGCCGGCTGGTGCGCCAAGTCTGCGATAGTGCGCATCGCGTGGCGGCGGGCCGTATCTTCGACCGCGGCCATCTGCGCGGGGGTGGCGCGCACGGTCTGCGTGGCATAGTCCACGCGCAAACCGCGCCGTTCGAGCCGCTCCAGAATGTCCTGAGAGCAAAAGCGAAAGCCCGAACTATCGAGAATGTGCAGGACGGCGGCGCGCATCTGCTCGATCTCGGCGTCGGTGATCACGCGCCAATGGGGCAATTCGGGAATCTCGGTGCGGTAAGGCATGCGTAACGACTCCATGGATAAAATAGAATTCAGCGCACGTTCAATGTGCGGCTCAGATAGCTGCGTGTGGTGAGTTGCCCCGGCGTGACAACTTCGATGCCCAGGCTCTCCAATGCGCGCATGGCGGATGCGGCGATTTTGTCGTCGGTGATGACCTTCTGCGCCCGTTGGAGGGGTAACACCTCGGCGCGGTGAACGCGGTCCCACTTGCTGCTATCAGCCACCAAAATGACCTCGTGGGCGGCTTCGGCCAGGGCGCGCTTGAGTTCCGCTTCTTGTGTGTCCGGGTCCACAATGCCTCGCTCTAGCCCGAATCCGGCGCAACTGAGGAAGGTCTTGTCAACGTTCAGACGCGAGATTTCTTTCAAGACGGACGCGCCGGAGGTATACAACTCGTTGTGCCTGACCACGCCGCCGAGCAGGATGGTGGAGACATTGACGTAGGGCGAAAGCTCGGTTGCCACGGGGAGAGCGTGGGTGATCACCGTGACGTATTTGTCCAGGAGATGCCGGGCGACATAAGGGGTGGTGGTTCCGGCGTCGAGGATGATCGTTTCGCCGTCTTGCACGAAGCGCGCCGCCGTCCAGCCGATCAGTTGTTTCTCACGGCTGTGATCCTCGTGGCGCTCGGCAAACGGCTTCCAGTCGCTCACGCCCTGATAGGCCAGGGCGCCGCCGTGTACGCGCTTGACGATCGCCATCTCTTCGAGGCGAGAGAGATCACGCCGGATGGTCATTGCGGAGACGCCGAGACGCTCGCACAGTTCGGAAACCGTCACCACGCCGGTTTCTTTCTGTGCAATCACTTCGGCGATCCGAATGAGCCGTTCTTGAGCGAGCATCTTTGCCCCAATTAGCCGTCGAGTAGAGCGTCAGCAGAACGCTGGAGGTTGGAAATGTTTGCTTCGGTGGAGGCTGCTTTTCACAATACTGCATATGCGCGCTAATGTCAATAGATTCGCACAATATCAACCAAACGCGCACCGATGTGACCACCGCACGATAGCCTCCCGGTTTATCCGGTGCCCCGGCCAACACGGATAAGAAAACACGGATTCACGGATTGCCCCGCGTGGCGTCAATCCGTGAATCCGTGTTGGCTCCCCCCGCGTCACTTCGCGGGCGACACGCCAACCTTATCCAGGCGCTTCTTCGCTTCCTTGTACACATCCGGCGAGAGCGGCCCGGCCTCAGCCGCGGCGACGTTCTCCGCGAGATGTTCGGGGTAGAGCGTGCCCGCGATGGTCGTGTCCACGTAGGGATGGCTCAGGGTGAAGCGCAGCATGAACGCCGTGCGCGACTCGCCCGGTTCCAGCAGTTCGTCCAGCCCGGCTTCCTCGAACTTAGTCCAGCGATCTTCGCTGCCCAGGCCCTCGCCCGGCTCGCCGCGCGCCACGCCGCCCCGGATGATCGTGCCGATGTCGGATTGGCGCGCCTTCGTGATCCACTCCTCGTGGTCGCGCTCCAGCGCCGAGTAGGGGATCTGGAAGGTGTCGAACATGCCCCACTCGATGTAGGTGGGCAGGTGCGGCAGCGTCGTGCTGATGCCGATGAAGCGGGTCTTGCCCTGCTTACGCATATCCTTCAGCGCGTCCACCAGTTCGCCCGCCTCCGCCTGCTCCACCGACGGGTTGTGAAGCTGCATGATATCCACGTGGTCGGTCTTCATGCGCGTCAGGCTCTCTTCCAGCCCGCGGAAGAGGTTTTCGCGCGTCCAGACATGCGGCGTGTCGTCGGTGTCCTCATCTTTATAGACCACGGTGCAACCGCACTTGGTCGCCAGGTAATACTCGTCGCGCCGGTTGGCGATGTACTTGCCGATGAACTCCTCGCTGCGCCCATAGTCGTTCGCGGTGTCAATGAAGTTGATCCCCGCGTCCAGCACGGCGTTGAGGATCGTCTTCGCCTGCTCCTCGGTGACGGGCCGCCCGCCCCAGATGCGTGAGCCGCGCACTTCCATCGCGCCGTAGCCCAACCGGGTCACTTCCAGCCCGGTGCGTCCCAACGTCGCGGTCGGTAGATTGGTCTGTGCCATGTTACGTCTCCTTTGTCAGGTCATTGAAAGGGTTAATCGTTCCCCTTAATGATACCCCCGCCGGTCGGTAAGCGGCATACCGAAGAAGGAGACAAGGAGACAAGGAAATCACCACGGAGACACGGAGGACACGGAGAAGGGCATCAGAAATTTGCGTCCTTCGTGTCTTCGTTCCTTCGTGGTAACTCCCCTTGTCTTCTTGCCTCCTTATCTACTTATCTACTTATTTCCTTCCCCGGTTGCGCGCCACCCACTCGGTCGGATTCCCCCAGTCGGTCGCCTTCCACGGCTGCTTGGCCGGGCTGACCAGCGGGATCACATCCTTGAAGAAGACCAGGCGTTCGGCATCGGTCATCGGCGTGAACGATTCGGCCACGGCCAGGTTCTGTTCGAGCTGCGCCATAGACTCCATGCCGACGATCACGGTGCTGATCGGCAGGCCCAGGGCATAGCGCAGGGCGCGCGCGGGGTCGTGCGTCAGGCTGCCCAGCCCCATCACCTTCATGCCGATAGTCGCCACGCCCTTCGCGTTCGCCACCGGCAGGAACTCCTCGGCGAAGCTCAGGATGAAGTGATCGAGCACGGAGACGGCGACGAGGGCGCTGGCGAACGGGAAGCGGTTGAGCGCCTCGATCAGGATTTGCGGGTCGGTGTGGCCCGAGATGCTGATGTTGCGCACCAGCCCCTCGTCGCACGCCTGGATCGCCGCCTCCAGCGCGCCGCCCTTGCCGGTGAACGCGTCGAGCCGCTCGTAGTCGTAGACGTTGTGCAGCCGCCACTCATCCACGTGGTCGGTTTGCAACCGCTTGAGGCTGGTTTCGAGTTGTTTGCGCGCGCCGTCGCGGGTCGTGTCCCACGTCTTGGTGGCGATCCACATCTCGTCGCGCCGGTCTTTCACCACGAGGCCCAGCCGCGTCTCGGCCTGCCCGTCGGAGTAGGCCCAGGCGGTGTCGAAGTAGCGGATGCCGCGGTCAATCGCGGTGTTGACGATCTCGACGGCCTGCTCCTCGGTGCAGTTGTGGTCATCCACAATGCGCTGCCCGCCGAAGCTGAGGATGGGGAAAGATCCGCCGGTGCGGCCAAAGGGTCGGGTTTCCATAGTACGCTCCTGTCTACAGTTTGTCGTGTGAGGTTAAGGATACTACGAGGGCGCAAGGGAGACAAGTAAACAAGAAACAAGGAGACAAGGACGTAACCACAAGAAACCGGGTTTCTGCCAGAAACCCGGTTTCTTCTCGCTTAAGTGAATATTCTTCTCTTGGTGTTCTTGGTGTCTTGGTGGTAAAAGGCTATGCTATAATTTCGGTATGCTGCCGCCCACCCGACCGCGCCGCCGCATTCGCGGGTATTCCGCCATCCTGCTGCCCTTCACGCCCGATGGGGCCGTGGATTGGGACGGCTTCTGCGCGCACGTCGCCCGCACCACCGACGCGGGGTTGACCCCCGCGGTGAACATGGATACGGGTTATGTCAACTTGATTGACGCGGCCACGCGGCGCGAGACCTTGAGGCAGGCGCGCGTCACGCTCGGCGCCCGGCCCTTCGTCGCCGGGGCCTACGCCGGAGATCGGCCCGGCGACGCGTGGGACGCGGGCGCGGTGATCGCCGCAGCGGAGGAGGTGCGCGCGGCGGGCGCGACGCCGGTGATCTTCCAGTCCTATGGCCTCACCGCCCTGCCGCCCGACCGGTTGATCGCGGCCTACGAGACGGTGGGGCAGGCCGCCGGCCCGTTCATCGCCTTCGAGCTGGGGACGATGTTCGCCCCGTTCGGCGCGATCTACGACCTGGAGACCTACGCCGGGCTGCTGGGCGTGCAGGCGTGCATCGGCGCGAAACACTCGTCGCTGCACCGCGCGCCGGAGTGGGCGCGCCTCGCGCTGCGCGACCAACTGCGGCCCGATTTCATGGTGCTGACGGGCAACGATCTGGCGATTGACATGGTGATCTACGGCTCCGACTATCTGCTCGGCCTCAGCACCTTCGCGCCCGACCTGTTTGCGCGGCGCGACCGCTATTGGCTGGAGGGCGACGACCGCTTCTACGAGCTGAACGACCGGCTGCAATATCTGGGGTTCTTTGCCTTCCGCGCGCCCACCCCCGCCTACAAGCACAGCGCCGCGCAATTCCTGGCCCTGCGCGGCCAGATCGCGTGTGATGCCACCCACCCGCGCAGCCCGGCGCGCCCCGCCTCCGACATCCCGGTCTTGCAGGATATTTTGGAGGGCCTGCTCGCCCTGCCGTGAGGCGCCGCGTGATCTGACCCATGCGCACCTTCTACCGCATCATCCTCACGCAGACCCTCTCGCTGCTGGGCAGCCGGATGTCGGCGGTCGCGCTGGGCATCTGGGTTTTCACGACCACGGGGCAAGCCACGCCGCTGCGGCTGGTGTCGTTCTTCGCAGAGCTGCCGGGGATGCTGGGGAGCAGCCTCGCGGGCGTGCTGGTGGATCGTTGGGATCGCCGTCGGGTGATGATGCTGGCCGACGCGGGCCAGGCCGCGGCGAGCTTCCTCCTGCTGCTCGCCTTCGCGTCGGGCCGCTTCGAGCTGTGGATGCTCTACACGGCGTCGCTGGCGCAGGGCGTGTTCGCCGTCTTCCAGGGGCCGGCGCAGAGCGCGGCGTTCACGATGATCGTGCCGGACGAACGCCGCGACCGCGCCAACGGGGTGCGCGAGATGGCGTTTCCGCTGGCCGGCGTGGCCGCGCCGGCGCTGGCGGGGATGCTCTACCCGCTGGCCGGCGTGCAGGGCATCATCGTCATAGACCTGCTCACCTTCGGTGTCGCCGTCGCCGCAATCTGGGGGGCGCGCATCCCGCAGCCGTCCGTCAGCGCCGAGGGGCTGGCCGCCGCGGGCGACTGGCTGGCCGAGCTGCTGGGCGGCTTCCGCTATCTGCTGCGCCAACCGGGGCTGCCGGCGCTGCTGCTCTTCGAGATGGCGCTCTACTTCCTGCTCAACGGCCCGCTCGTTCCCATCCCCTATCTGATCGCGCGCACGGGCAGCGAGGCGACCGCGGGCGTGATCCTGGGGCTGATGAGCCTGGGCGCGTTGACCGGCGCAAGCCTGCTGGCCGCACGGGGGCGCGTCTACCGGCGCATCGCCGTGATGCTGGCGGGCGTCGCCTTCACCGGCGTGATGTTCCTGGCGTTCGGCGTCGCCCGCGCCCCCCTCTGGCTGGGCGCGTCCCTCTTCCTGCTGATGATCCCCCTCCCGATCCAGGGCGCGCTGACCACCAGCATCCTGCAAACGAAGGTCCCGCCCGACATGCAGGGGCGCGTCTTCGCCGTGCGCGAACAGCTCGGCTACCTGGGCGCGACCGTGTCCTTCCTGCTGGTGGGGCCGTTGATAGATCGGGTGCTGGAACCGGCGGTGGGCGGCCCGCGCTGGGGCGCGGTCGCGCCGCTGGTGGGGAGCGAGCCGGGGTCGGGGATGGGGCTGCTGCTGGTGTTAACGGGGGTCGCGATCCTCGCGGTCACGGCGCTGGCCGCGCTCAACCCACGCGTGCGCGATTTAGAGGGGAAGGAAACAAGTAGATAAGGAGACAAGGCAGGGAAGCGCCTTGTTCCCTTGTTTCCTTCTCTACACTTCGTTAATCAGCACCGTCAACTCGTCCGCATACGTGTAACCGGTGACGCCCATGTGCTGCGCGGTCACGCCGGGGACGGCGGCCACGGCCTGACGAATCGCCAGGGCCAGCGGCACGGCCAGCGGGCAGAGCGCCGACGAAGGCCGAAACGTGTAGGCCACGCGACCGTCTTCGTCTACCGTCAAATCCTCGACCAGACGCATCCGCACCACATCCACGCCCGTTTCGGGGTCAATGACGTCGCCCAGCGCGGTCATAATGGCTGCGCGCAATTGCGTCACATCGTTCATGAGCGTCCATCCTTGTCTGCGGGCCGAACCTCGTACCAGCCGGCTCGCGCGTCCGGCCTGAGGTCGAAATCGGGGACGTAAGGCTTGATGTCCAGCAGCGGCGTCCCATCCAGCACGTCAATCCCCGCGACTTCCAGCTCGCCATCATGGCAGGACAGCAGCCGCACGACGGATAGTCCGATCGGGTTGGGACGGCGCGGGTAACGCGTGGCGAACAACCCGTGTGTCGCATCGTCGAGGAACGGCGTGACCCGCAACGTGTAGCCCTCGGCGCGGTGCAGCGCGTAGATCAGGATCACGTGCGAGAAGGCGTCCAGGTCGAGCAGGCCGTCAGCGTATTCCTCGAACACCTGGACCTGCCCGACCGCAGCGGAGAAGCGCGGCTGGATCGGCATCCCGCGCGTATCGGTGAACGGCGTCCGAATCACGCCGATCGGTTTCATCACAAATTCGGTGTTGTTATCCAACTTCATTTAACCTTTTTCATCGCGGAGTGCGCATCCTCAGATGCACACTCCGCGAAAAAACTCCGCGGGGTTATCAAATGACAAAACTGTATCCCTATGCGCCGGCCAGCCGGGGCGCGATGCGCTGCCAGATCGCCGCGAGCGCCAGGCTTGCCGGCGCGGCGGGGCGATAGGCCGTCACGGCGCGGCCCTGCACCATCGCCTCGGTGACGGACGCGTCGAAAGGGATGCGCCCAACGACCTCGATGCCGTGTTCGGCGCAATACGCCTCGATCTGCGCCGCGCCGGCAGGATAGATGTCGGCCTTGTTGATGCACACCAGCACCGGCACGCGGAAGTGCGCCGCCGTCGCCAGCACGCGTTCCATGTCGTGGATGCCCGCCGCGGTCGGCTCGGCCACGATGAAGGCGAGATCCGCGCCCGACGCCGCCGCGATGGTGGGGCAGCCGATGCCGGGCGGCCCATCCACCAGCACGGCGTCATAGCCGCCATCCAGCGCCGCCAGCCGCGCCTGCTGCCTGACCAGCGTCACCAGCTTGCCGGAGTTCTCCTGCGCGGGCAGCAGCGCGGCGTGAAAAAGCGGCCCGTAATGGGTATCCGACCGCCGCCACTCGCCCGCTAATTGCGGCGCCATGCGGATAGCGTCCTCGGGACACTGATAAACGCACGCCGCGCACCCCTCGCACGCGATGGGGTCAATGGTGTACGCGACCGTCTCGCCGTTGGGCAGCAGCACGGCGTCGAACCGGCAAACGTCATAGCAGTTCCCGCAGCCCCCGCACTGTTCGGGGTCAATCACGGCCACCGCGCCGCCGATGAACTCGTGCACCTCCACCGGCTGTGGATCGAGCACCAACTCCAGGTTGGACGCGTCTACATCGGCATCGGCCAGCACGGCGCGGATCGGCGCCGCCGAAGGCGCCTCGGCGGCCAGGTGCGCGAAGGCCGCGGCGACGCTGGTCTTGCCCGTGCCACCCTTGCCGCTCAAGATGACCAGTTGTTTCACGAATGCGGTTGCCTTTCCTTGTGTTTTCGAAAACGCCCAACCTCAGCCCTCGCGGAGTTGGGCGAAAAAAAATGGCGGGGGGGGACGGAGACAGGCCCACAATCGTATTACCCCCACCCCACTTTATAAAAGGT
>JBBQRS010000083.1:0-21544 GCA_038214535.1 Anaerolineae bacterium | reverse complement strand
TTGGCGGATCGAAAATTATCACCGTAGCTTGAAACAATTCTGCGGCGTCGAACGGGCCCAGCATCGCTCGGCCACGGCGCAACGGAATCACATCGGGCTGGCCATCCGGGCCTTCTTGCGCCTGGAAACCCAACGCTTGCTAACTGAACGGTCGTGGTTCGAGGTCAAAACCTCCATTATCCGAGATGCTGTGCGAGCTTATCTCGCTCAGCCGCTCGATACTCAGGTCGCAACTGCGTAACTCCTAATGGTATTGACTTCTGTTGCGGTGGGGGCAAGCCGGTCGCTCAGGCGTGCGCCGATCAAGGGGTCAGCCTCGATATGCTTTTGCAAGAAGCGCAGGCTGTGAGCGCGACGCCGGGCATCGGGGAGCGTTACGACGAGTGGCCGGTAGAGTTCCTGACCGACTATATCACCAACCGATTTCATTCCTACACCAGGGATATGCTGGCGCAGATCGGCCGTTATGCCGAGACCGTCGCCAACGCGCATGGTTCGGGCCACCCGGAAACGGTGACAATTGCGGCGCTGTGGCAGCAGTTGCAAGAAGAAATGACTGCCCACCTGCAGGATGAAGAGGAACTGCTGTTTCCCTACATCAAGCAGTTGGCGCAGCGCCGGGCGAGAGGCGACGCGCTGGCGCTTATCGCGGAGATGGGCGCCGAGCACGAAGCAGTCGGCGATGCCCTGGGCGAGTTGGCGCGGCTGAGCGGCGGATACATCGTGCCGGCCGATGGCTGCAACACCTTCCGCGCGCTCTATGGCTTCCTCAACGAGTTCGAAGCCACCACGAAGAAGCACATCCACCTGGAAAACAACATCCTCTTCCCGAAGACGATCGAGCTGGAACGACGACAGAATTGACTTGTCGCGCCCTGAACTCTGCCGGGCGATAACTTCGCCCAGACCGAACCGCCCGTTGTTCGATCTGGGCGTCCGCATGCGGCAAGCTTTTGTCTGCTGCACATGCGGCCACCTGACGCTCGGCGAGCCGGCGACGAAGTGCCTCACCTGCGGCGCGTGGCCGGACACCTATCAACGGTTCATGCCCAACTACTGGTTCGATGCCCTGGAACCTTGCGCCGCCCTGGAGACGTTGCGGCGGACGCCGGTGGCAGTGGCTGCGCTCCAACAGGGTTTGCCGGAAGCTGCATTGGGCCAGCCGGCCAGTTGCGCGAGCTAATCTTCGGTGCTCTGTGGGGTCTGTTGCGTTGTTTCGTCTGCCGCCGCGGGAGTCGCGGTTGAGTTATCGGCCGGAGAGGACGCTACACCGCAGTTGAGGGTCACGGTGTAGATTTGCTGATCCGGCGTCACTTCGCACGCCGACACCGGCTGGTCTTGCGGGCATTTGGCCGAATCGTCGGGCGACCACTGGGCAACGGCCATGCAGATCTGGTCTGACTTGCGATATCCCTGGTCGCTCCCCGCCGGGCCGCCGGCCGCCAACAGCGGGTCTTGCGTCCAGCCCTGATCCTCCAGCATCCTGCCCAGCGTATTCACAACCCTGTCCGGGCTTGCGAACTGTTTGCCGGTGCCCGCGACGGTCGCCTGGCACCCCGTCCCGGTGGCTCCGGTGACGGGATCGTTCAGCGGCGCTTCGTCCTGCGTGACTTCCAGTACATCCAGCGCGTGGACCATCGCCTGCGCCTGTCCGTCACAGATTTCCATGGACAGTGGTTGAATCGCTGCCGCCGGTACAGTACTCCCGGTAGACTGAGCGCACGCGCCGTTATAGTAATCCCAAACGTCGCATGTTGCGCCGTTCACCAAAGTACACGTCCCCTGCTCGGGGTTCGCGCCGACATCGCCGGTGATGGCATACTCGCCACCGGTGATAGCGCAGTAGCGCGCGGCGGGGATGGTGTAGCCGGTCACTTTGACCCCGCCCACGGGGCAGTCGCCTCGCATCAGCGCCCACTCCTCACACTGCATGTTGTCTTCAAAGAAGCAGACGCCGATCTGGCCGAGGTCGCCGCGCTCCTCGATGGTCAGCGTGCCGCCCAGCTTGATGCAGTTTTCGGAGGCGGGGTTGGCGATTGTGACGGAGGTCGGCTGCGCGCTGGATTGGGGTGGCGTCGGGACACAGGCCACCAGCAGCACGGCGGCGACAAGAATGAGGGCCAGAGTCAATTGCTACAATTTGGTAGCCCCTTCGACGAACGATCAACAATCCATTAATAATAAGGGCAGTCACGCCTTCGTTCCGTTGCCAGCCCTACAGTTTTACGACCCATTGCGTTCGCCCGCACAATTCTGGCCGGCGCTCTGCTTGAAGTCCCCGAACGTCGGGTCAATCTCGACGCCTATTGGTAGACCTCAGATGAGGGCGGGCTGCGTTCACTCACGGGGAGGTGTTCAGCTTGCTAATTGGACCGCTTCCTGCTCCAGTTTGATCTCGCGTTCGAGCATATACTCGATGACCGGCTGCAGGTCGGCCAGTGAGGCGTAGCCCTGAAGCCGGGCAAGCAAGCGCCGGTCGCTTTCGGTTAGCGGTCGGGCCCAGCGGATATGCGCGCTCAATGTCCTCACATCCATGCGGTAGGGGATGTATTGCGGGGAAATCTGCTTGCGAAGCTGCGCCAGGATGTTCAGCCCGCCATAGTCCAGATCGGCCCAGGCCTGGAGCGGGATGCTATCCGGGAGCGCCTCGACCAGCCGCGCCAGCAGATGGCGCACCGGCGGCGCAGGGTTACCCCATAGGCATAGCGCGGCCAGCCCCGCGCCCTCGTAGCGGATCAGCTCGTAGAAACTCGCCAGGTTCTCCACGCAGACCACGCGTTGCACCATCGTGGTGTCAATCTCGACACGCTGTACCCGCGCAACCATCGTCGCCGGCACACCCACGGCCGGATGGAAGCCGTCTAACGATACCACTTGCCCGGTCGCGGTCACCAGCCGCCAGGGGCCGGAGAGGTAGACGTGCGTCGGGTTGGGGGTCAGTCCTAACTCTCGTAGCGCTTCCTCCGGCGTCAACTCGCGCCCGCCGGGGCCGTGCCGCCGGGCCAGCGTCGCAAGTGGGGCCTTCAACGGCTCGAAGGCCTTACTGTCGTTGAATGTGCGAACGCTGAAGACGCGATAGGGCGTCTCCTCACGGATCGTATCCAACGCCGCCAGCGCGCCCAGCAGATCGCGGTTGAAGTCGGGGTCTGACCGGGCAAAGGGCGCGGGTGATTTGCCGGCGCGAAGCTGGGCCAGGGTCCGGTCGAGCGCGCAGCGTCGCCAATCATCATCTGCAAACCGAAAGCGCTCTCCCAACAGCAGGTCGCGCAGCGCGGCAACCTGGGCGGCCACCGGCGGCCGGTCGAGCCAGGGGAACAGCTCGGCGGCCCGTTCCGGTAACAGCATCACCGAGTCGAGCAGATGCCCCGTTTCGCCGGGAAGCCACGCCAGGCGCACGAAGCCGCGCCCTTCCAGCGTCCGCATCTGGTCGTTGGCCGTCTGCCGCGGGGCCGGGTCGAACTGGCTGGTGTAGCCGGGCAGATCCAGCGCATCTAGGCGCACGCGGATCGCGCGGGTGAGGGGCCGCATCGGGTCGCGTCGCTCATAGATATCCAGCAGCGCGTTCAGGATAGCGGCGACGTCGGGGAAGGGGCTGAAGGGCAAAGATGGCATCATGGCGCATCAGTGAGTCAGCGAATGCCGAACGATGACATCACGCCGCCGGTGGCGCGCATCACGCCGCCACTTCGCGCTTATCAATCTCCAGCACAAACGAATGGTTCTCCTGTCGGATGACGGTGCGGACGCTGTCAACGTAGGGTAACAAGCCGCCGGCTTTGTCGGGCGGGGTTGCGAGCAATACCTGCAGGCCGGCGTCCACCATGAACTTGAGCGCGCTGGCGGTGCGCGCGGTGTCCATCTTGCCGAACGCCTCATCGAAGAGCGCCAGACGGATCGTGTCGGATGGCCGCGCCTGGTTCAGCCGGTAGGCCTGGGCGAAGCTGGCCGCCATCGCTACGTAAAACGGCGTGGTCGTCTCGCCGCCCGACTTCACCGCGCTGATCTGGCTGTGCAATGCGCGATCGCCGTTGGGATAGTGGATGCGGATATCGTAGACCAGATAGTTGCGATAGTCCTGCAGGCGGCGTAACTCCTCCACCCGCTCGTCGTCCGCGCCGATGGTGAGCTGCTCGAACAGCAGATCCCAGCCTTCCTGGTGCGCCCGGCGAAAGTCTGAGTCGAACAGGGACGCGCCCAGCACGGCCCGGCTGTCCATCACCATGTCGTAGACGCGGCGGAGGTCGGGCGCAGGGCCAGCGATGAACTCATAGCGTTCGCCGCCGAAGCGCAGCTTGCTCAGGGTGGTGTTGAGGTGGTCGAGCTGGCTGCGCGCATCCTCGATCTGCTCGCGCAGGCGATGGATGAAGTTTTCGACCAATTCCTGCTCGGCCATGCTGCGCTGCCGCGCGACGCGCGCCTCGTATTCCGGCAACTCTGACTCGACATAACGTTGACATTCCGCGGTGTAGCGCTGCGCGTCCTCGTCGTTGTCGTAGCCGAAATCGTAACGCAGGCTGTAGGCTTGTTTGGCCTCGCGAAGTTGGTCGCGGCTTTTGGCTTCGGCGCGGGCGTGGTCTTCCTCGTAGCGCGTCGCGTTCTCCAGCACCGTCTCCAACGCCTGGCGCTCGCGGCGGCGGGCGTATTCCTTCGCAACCTCCTCGGTCATGTCCGCCGCATCTTCCAGGCTGAGGAAGTCGCGGGCAGCCTCGACCCCGGCGGCGCCGGCGCGTTCCAGGCCGGGGATGACATCCTGATCGAGCGTCTGCAGGTGGCGGCGTAGATCGCCGATGTTTTGGTCGGCCTGCGAGAGGCGGCCCTGGAGGTCATCGGCGGCGGCGCGGGCGCGTTCCGTCTCGGCTTGCAGCGCGGCGAGGGAACGGGTGTCCAGCCCGGAAAGCTCGGCGCGCAGCGCGGTCAGCGCGGTCTCGACCTCCGGCAGCCGCGCCATTTCCGGCAGGCCGCGCTCCAACTCGATGAACTCCCGCACGCGATCCCGGGTCAGGCGCAACCGCTGCTCGAGGCCCGCAAGCTGCCCCGCCAGGCCGGCCAGTTCATCGCCGATGGCCGCCAGCCGCGTCTCGCGCTCCGCGATCTGGCGGGGGATGGCGCGGTCGCCGATGAACCAGCGGCGATAGTGGCGCGGGTCGAGGTGGCTGCTGGTGAACTGGCGGCGCACGAAACACTCACGGGTCACGGCCTGGCGCTGGTCGCGCAGTGCTTCCAGCGTTTCGCATTTGACGTAACCGCCGAGCAGCAGATCCACGTAGGCGCGGGCGACGGGGTGGTCAGTTTTCACTTCGGCAGCCAACCGGCCAGTTTCGCTTCGACGGATTTCGCCAGCACGGGTGGCCGTCAGGATGCGGTCGCCGTCGGGCAGGCCAACGCCGTGCAGGTCGTCCCGGAAGCGGCGGGCACGATAGATCTGCATGGCCGCATCGTAATGGTCGGGCGGCACGAGCAGGTGGAAGCGTGCTGGTCCCAACACCCCCTCGACCGCGTCCTGCCACGCCTCATCGGTCACGTCGAGCGTCTGGCAGAGGTAGATGACCTCATCGGCGGCCAGACCCAATTCGGCGCGCAGCAGGCGGCGGAGCCGCGCGGCGGCCGGCGCTTCGGCCTCATAGGAGGCGTCGCGGTCGCCGATACGCAATTGGGCAATCTCTCGCTGGAGGCGCTCGCCTTCCTCACGCATCTCGCGCACTTTCTCCGCCAAGAGGGCGCGCTGATCGGCATAAGTTTGGGCGAGAGATTCGATGACGTGCTGCGTATTACGGATTGCGTTCGTGAATGCAGCACTGTCCGCGGTCATCCGCTGCGCTGCACTTTCTGTGATGGAGCTGCTCAGGGTGACAGTGAACGCTTCCAACTCTGCGGGCACGGTCTGTCCATCGGCAAGCAACAGGTCGCGCAGCGTGCGCATCGCGGCGACTTCGGCGGCCAGGGCGGCGGCGAGCTCGCTCTCGCGGCGGCGCAGGGCGGCCAGGGCGGCTTCGGCCGTGGCGATGGCCGTGCGCAGTTCGGCCTGCCGCGTCGCGGCGTGGTCGGTTTGCAGCGCGATCTGGGCTTGCAGCAGCATCTCCTGCGCCAGCTTGAGGCTTTCGGTCAGGCCATCACGGGCCAACTCGGCGCGTTTGAGGTTCAGATCAGCCTCATCGCGCTCCAGCCGGCGGCGCTTGAGATCGGCCAGGATGCGATCAGCTTCGGCCTGACGCTTCACGAAGCCGTTGGTGATCCGCCGGCGGCGGTTGGCGACCCGCTCCGCGTCGTGCGCTTCAATTTGCTCCAGCCCGGCGATGCGCGCCATGATGTCGGCCACCAGCGTCTCGAAGTGGCGTAGCGTCTCCAACTGCTCTTGCAGCGTCTTTACATCCACCAGTGTCTCATCGAGGAGGTAGTTGTGGACGAAGTCGCGGATGTTTGTCAGCGGGCTGAACGCGACCCCTTTGACGATCTTGGCCGGGAAGGTGTCACGCAGTTGGCCCAGGCGATTCAACAGGTTGGCACGATAATCCTCCAACCGGGTGAAGGTTTGCGCTTTGGCGCCGGCGGGCAGGGCGAAGTGCTCCAGGTGGCGGCGGAAGCTACCGGTGTCGAAAAGCTGACCGGGCGTCTTGAAGAACCAGGCGTCGTTTAGATCCGCGTTGTGGACGATGAAATAGGCGATATCCGGGCTGTGGTTGTCGGCGTAGGCGTCCACCAGCGCGCCGTGGACGAAGTGCGTGTTGTCGGGGTTGGCAAACTCCAGCGCCACGAGACCCGTACAGTCGCCGCGCAGATAGCGTTGGCCCTCGGTGCCCAGTTCACCGCGCACGTAGGAACTGACGGTGCGCCGCGAGTTTGCCAGCGCGGCCTGGTTGAACTTCACATCGCGCTGTCCACCCACCAGCGCAAACTGCACCGCATCGAGGATCGTGGATTTCCCTGCGCCGTTGACGCCGATGAAGTAAGTGGTACCCTGGCAGGTGATGGTAGCATCGGTGAAGAGGTGCCAGTTGACCAGGCGGATGCGGGTAAGGTGTTTCATGCGCTACTCTTCATCCTCTCCATCTCCACCCTCTACCCCGCTTGCCCGATACCGCTTCACCCAGGCCTTCATCTCATCGGCCGTCTGTACGGGCAGGATCAGCTTGAGTGAGCCGCGCAGGCGGAGGCGCGCCTCGCTGTCGCGCACGTTGATGGTACGGCCGTCGAGTGTGTCTATCAGTCCCAGCTTGCGCAGCCGGCGCAGGAGCGTCTCATATTGGATGACGCCCAGGTCGCGCTCCTTGCCGGTGATAGTGCGATACTCCTCGCGCACCTCGCCCACGGTGACGACCGGGTCGGCAGCCAGACGCAATTGCTCGGTTTGCTCCTCATAGAGCTTGCGCAGAACCACAATCATCAGCGACTCATCCAGCTTGTGGCGCATCCGGCAGTAGCTGAAAGCGGAGATGGCCTGGAAGATGCGGTGGTAATCGTCATGCAGCAGGGTGAAGCCGGCCAACCCCAACGCGGCCTCAAACACGGGCCGATGACGGAAGACGGTGTAGTAATCGTCCTTGTCTGTCTCCACGTCCTGGTAGAGGAAGGTCTGCCCCAGCAATCGGTTGACGATGCGCGGGATTTCCTTGCGCGTGCGTTCAGGCAGGCCGGTGGATTCGAGCAGGGTATCGGTGTCGAAAGGCATGGTTAGTCACCTGGCAGACTGGTAAACTGGTAGGCGGGCAGAGGGGTCGCATCTGCGTCCATCCGCAACGATTCGCGTCCGAATCCTGCGGTCGTTCGTCCTTCGTCCTCTGTCATCGGTCGCTTTTTCACCAACTCAAACGGCTGCACCCGATACGGCCCGATCTCCACCGGCAGGCCAAAGGCAGCTTCGACGCCGTAGCCGACCTCAGGATGGTGGCCGTAGGCCAGGGCGAAGATGGCCCACTGCATGTCGGCGTAGAACTCCGGTGGCAGTTCGGCGGCGTGCAGGCGCAGGTGGCCGTTGAAGAAGCGGCCGACGAACTGCTGGATGCGCTGCGGCGTGATGCCCGCGCCGATTTCGCGCAAGGCGATGCTGCGCAGCATCTCGGCATCTCGCGGATCGAGCAAGGGGCGGGTGATGACAGCCGGCGCGAACGGCGCACGGGCGGTGGGCATGGTGTAGAAACTGTCGCGGTCGGGTGCCTGTACCGGGGTCTGCCGGGGAGCAGGCGCGTCTTCCGGCAGCGAGACTATCCCGTCCTCCTGCAAGCGCGCCAGATCACGCGCGAGGCTGACCAGCCGCTCCTTGAAATTGCCGTCGGCGCCGCCCATCTGATAGCGCACCTGGCGCAGCGATGTGCGCAGATATTGTGCGTGGCGGCGATCCAACTCGGCCAGTAGCGGATCCAGCCCTTCCAACTGTTCCACGATGAAACGCAGCGCGTGGTTGACCTCCTGCTCGGCCTGGCCGGGGGCGACGCGGCGTTGGAGGGCCAGGTCGCTGGCCGCGCGGGCAAGCCAGTCGCCGTCTTGCAGCCATTTCTCCAGCCGGTCCACGATGTCGCGGCGGTAGCGAGAGATATGGTCGCTGGTTTTTAGCGCGTGGTAGGCCGCGCCCAGGGCTGGCGCGTAATCGTCGAACTGCATCCGCATCAGTTCCGGCACGGGCCTGTCTTTGGTCACGCGTTCGGTGTAACGGCGGATGTTTTGGTTCAGCTCGTTGAGACCGCGCACCAGGCCGCGCACGCTTTCGTAGGCCTGGGTCACAGCCAGCGCGGGGGAGAACTCCTCGTGCTCGCTGGTGAGCAGTTGGTGCGCAGCGTAGAGATGGCCGGTATACTCGCGGGGTCGCTGTTGGCCGATGGCGCGGAATGCTTCCAGTAGGGTGAACGCATAATCGGGCAGGATGATGTACTCAGCGTAGTCGGCGTCTTGCTCTCGCTCGATCCAACCCGATTCGGCCAGCCGGCGCAGCAACCAGCTCGCGAACTCTTGTAGCGACTTTTCACTCGTCAGGTTGGCATCGCTCTCCGCGGCCGCCGACGCAGCCACCTCAGCCGCGGCCTGCGCATCGCCCAGGTAGTCCACGATCTCGGCCAGCACCATCTCGCGCGTTAGCCCGAAGCGGTTGAACTCCGCCAGGTCGTAGATGCGCAGCAGCACGGCCATGTGATGGCGCTGCAGGTTGACGAAGCTGCCTGTACCCAGGATGTTGAAAAGCTGGGGCGGGAGGCTGTCGAAGGGGTTGGTCGCCGGCTGCGGGTTCATGGGGCGCTCGTTTCGGAATCGGTCCAAACCAGGATATCCGCCGGTGTGCAGCCGAGCGCGCGACACAGACTGGCGAGGGCGTCCAGCTCGATGTAGCGCGCCTCGCCGGCATCGAGCCGGTAGACCAGATCTTTGGGCACACCGGCGCGTGCGGCCAGCCCGCGCAGGGTAACCCGGTGTCCGGTGGCAGCCTGGAGCCGGCCCAATAGGATGGTCAAACGGTTCGTCGTGATAATCTCGGTCATGGTCGCACGGATGTTCCGAAAATTTGTTCTATGTGATTGGATCATACATCCGTTTGACGCGTCTGTCAAGATGTTTGTGTGGGCAAATAGACAGTTCTTCTGGGTGGAATTCTCCCTGTCGGGGCGCTTGCGTACGCAGACAAAAAGAAAACTCAAACGCCGTTCAAGCATTTGAGTTTACATAATACATTGCCCCTAACGGGATACGAACTTATCCCCGAAGGCAACGATAGGCGTTGCGCATCTGGAGGTTGGCGATGACAGAGAAATGTTTCAAACAGTTGGACTTGAACTCGTTCTTCGACAATGATACCGTCAATCTCAAGGTTCGCGCGAACCGTCCGTCTCATGGAGACTCCAAATCGGGTCAGCATGCGCGCCGCAGTAGGGGGTATCAGAAAATCAGTTCGAGTCCGCGAGGCCGGAGGTTTTCATCCATGGATTTTCCGTCAGTCATGCATTCTCCCGCTCAGACGCGGGCAAAGTCAATACCGAGCAGATCCGTGAGCTTCTCCAGTGTATCGGCCCAGCGCCCGTAAGCCAGGGCCAGATGGTGCGATCCGCCGACCTGGCTGTAGTGGGTCAAAAATTCGTTCAAGGGTGTGTCCGGAACAAACTTGTAATGGGGGCGGCCAATATCAGACAGATAGGGAAAGTCCGCCACGGCCCCTTCGGTGACCACAAGCTTCATCTTGCCGCCCGCGCCGGTGAACAGGCTCGCCAACGTGACATCTCCCGGTTCGAGACTGAAGGCCAGCAGCAACGGTGTGACTCTCAAGTCCACAAGACCGAGTGAACTGCGCAACATATGCACCGGTCCATCCTTGCGCGCCATCGTCCAGTTGCCCTCGCCCATGTGCATCATCAACACCGCGTTGTTGGCAAAGTCCATCGTGAACATCTCGGTGAAATTGGCCGCGCCGGTGAGATAAGCCATCATGGCGACCGCAGCGGCGCTGGTGACGTCGCCTTCACCCCCGAAGCCGTAACCTTCGCCCAGCAACTTGGATGCGGCAAGGAACGGCAGCGTATCGAGCCAGCCTTCTTCGCCCACCGCCATGAAGTGCGACGTGAACCCTCCCAGCCCGCGCTCGGTCAGGATGGCGCGCAGCGCCCATTCCAGGCGCGCGCTGGCCTCATGTTCTTGCTCCGTGATGCCTTCCTCAAAGGCGAAATCTTCTCGATCCTGCGCCATCTGTGCTGCGATCGCTTCTGAGGGCGCCGCTTGCGCATATTCGGCGACGCGATGCATGGCGATGTGCTGTACCCGCGCCCCGAATTGGCTCAAGAAAGCCGTATCATCCAGCCCGAAATCGCCCATGCCTTCCATCGGATAACCGATCAGTCCGATCTGGAGCTGCCGGACGAAGCGCATCGTGCGCGCTGCGGCGCACCACGCGCGCACCTCGGCAAGCGTTTTCGGGTCGAGATAATGGCCGGTGACGATGGGGCAGGGCCGTCCGGCGCGCAGCAGCACATTTGCCAGGTCTTGCACGCCGTGCATTCCGTGGTTGCACGTGGTCTCGTCACCGGTTGTCTCCGTGGTTATTGCTTCCAACCGCTGTGTGTTATAGATCAGAACCGGTAATTCGGTGTGCAACAGCCCGGACAGGGCGATATGGCTGGGCGCATAGGTGAGTAAGACGACGACGATAAGGTCCTTACCATCGCGCTCGAACCCGGCAATGGCGGCGTCTACTTGCTCGCGCGTGTTGCAGACACCCGGAAAGTCCACCTCGGCAAATGGCGATAGCGTCTCGCCCAATTCGGCGGCAAAGGTCGCCATTTGCGCTTTCAAGCCTGGCGCACGATCGTAAAGTTCCAACATCAACCCGAGTAAACCCACTTTGGTTTTTGGGGTGGTCATTGCAGTAACTCCTCATTCAAGATGTGGTTCAGATGGATTGAAACCCACCGCACCGCGCGTCTTCAGCCTGCACCTCGGTCGCGATAGGCCGAAAATGCCGCGTCATATAACGAACGCAAGTCTGGATTGGGCGATAGATGTTTCTCCGCGCCACGGAAGGCTGTATATCCCGCTTCCGCATCTCGAAAACAGCCTGCGGCGACGCCCGCCAGGATGGCTGCGCCGGCGCAGGCTGCATCGTGCATGGCCGGCAAGACGACGGGGATACCCGTCAGGTCGGCGATGATCTGCGGCCAGACGGGGCTGCGGGCCGCCCCGCCAACCATGCGTAGCCCGGTGACAGCCGCGCCGGTTTGTTGCATCTCCTCCAACGCCCAACGCAGTTCGTGCGCTGCGCCTTCCATCACCGCACGCGCCAGATCGCCGCGCGTGTGACCTAATGTCAGATGCACAAAGCCACCGCGCGCCGGGCCGAATATGGCTGCATGTCCCCCGGCAAGAGGGAAGCATAATAACCCGCCTGCGCCCGGCGCGGCCTGGCCTGCCGCCGCGTCAATCGCGGCATATTTCTCTGACCGTTCCATGGCATCCGCCCAGAAGGTCTCCATAAGCCATTCCATGGAAGCGCCCAGGCCTCCCAGGCTGCGTATGCCGCCCCATAGCCCGGCTTGCACGTGAGGCCCGACCGCCATCCCACTGCGAAACCCCGCGCTCCTGTCCGCGAGAACCGCCAGCAATACCCAGGCCGTGCCGCATGAGAGCAGAACCTCGCCCGGCTTAATGACGCCTGCGCCGACCGCGGCGCAGTACTGATCGTGTGCGCCGTTCGCAAGCAGCAGCCCTGCGGGCAGGCCGGTCAGGGCTGCGGCGTCCGGTTGCAACACACCGATCGGTTCGCCCGCCGGGCGCAGGGGTGAGAGTTGCTCGCCGCGGATCCCGGCCAGTTCCAGCAGCCGGGGCGACCAGTCGCCGGCGGCAATATCATAGAGCTGGGTCATGCCGGCGTCGGTGGGGTTCATGCAACGGACCCCGGTCAGCCGCGCGCCGATGAAATCGTTGACGAACAGATAGGCGGGCGTCCGGGCAAACAGATCGGAGCGATGGGCGCGCAGCCAGCGGATGTGCTGCAAGGGCAAGACCGGCCCCGATGCCCACCCCGTCGTGTTGCGGATGAACTCGGCGCCGACCTCCGCGGCAGCGGCCTCAGCCTCAGCCACAGTGCGTTGATCCATCCAACTGATCGCGGCGCACATCGGCCGGCCGGCCTCATCCACGGGGATCGTCGTGCCACCCTGCGATGACTGTGCAAGCCCAATGACGCGCTGATCGGGTTTCAATTGCGCCGCAACAGAACGCAGTGTGCTTGTCGCCCCGCGCCACAACTCCTCCGGGTCTTGTTCTACCCAGGCAGGCTGCGGTGTTTGCAGACCATAGGCGACGGTGGCGCTCGCCAGCGGCGTGCCCGCCAGATCGAACGCCACAGCTTTGGTTGCCGTCGTCCCCACATCGAGGCCAATCAGAACATCTGCCATGACGGCTACCCGTGACTCTTCGGTTGCATCGCGAGGAGCCGGAGCGCGTTGTTGCAGAAAACGTCCTCAACATCGGCAGTCGAAAGACCGACCATTTCGGCCGCGCGCCGGAAAGCAAACAGCATCTCGTACAGGAAGAAAGATAGGGTCTGGCTTTCCTCCAAAGACACTTCGCGCATACGCGGGTCGTTACTGCTATCCCCGTAGAGGCCGGGCGGCACAAGGTTCACATAACCTGACTCTTCGCAAATCCGGCGCATCCGCATCCGCACAATCGGTAGGTCGCTGCCAAAAAGCAGCCGTTGGGGGCCAAAAACGCGCAACGCCAACGCCATCACTTCGGCGCTGGTGTTGGCGCTGAAATCGAAATGTAGATGCTCGGTATCTGCCAACACCTCTAACGCATGGCCCACATCTTCAGGGCAATACGCCCGGCCAATGTGCGCATAGACCAGGCGCGCTCGTGGATACCGGCGCTCGATCTCTCGCATGGCTGCCAGGTTCACCGGATCCTTCAAACGTTCCGGCCGCGGGATGTGCAAGATGACGATCCAGCCATGTGCATCGGCAACTTCCAGATGCGCGTGCGGCAGGAAATCATAGATGGTGATCTCGGATGAAGGGATGTGCGTGGGGGCTCGATTCAAATAGGGTTTCAATCCCACAAAGCCGCCCGCAGCGACCCGGTGTTCCAGTTCCTGCGCCGTCCATTCGGGGATCGTCATTAAGAGGGCGGGATAAGCATGTTCTTGAGCCGCCGTACTTGCATAGGCGTTGCTGCGATCCAGGTCAATGTCGCGTTCCGGTAAGCCGAACACGACCGGAGTTACCGCATGACCGGGCAGCATGAGGCGATACGTTTCCAGCAGATCTTCCACGGAGTTGTCGGCCGCCACGCGCATTGGCCACGTGGGGCCGCGCGTTTCGATGGGCGTCGCGGCCTTGAACGCACGCAGCCAGATGTGGGTATGGAAATCCACAAGTCGCGCCGGCAGAAAGCCTGCCAGGTGTTCGGCATAGTATGCCCGATCCACATCATGAACTTCAAACAGCATCAATTGGTTTTCTCCCCGTGTGGCATCCCGCTAGACGAAGATGACTTCAACCCCGCTCGCCCGCAACTGCGCCACGAAGTCGGCGGGCGCAGCATCATCGGTGATGAGGGTATTGATCTCCGTCAGCGGCATGATGTTTGCCAGCCCGATCCCCCCGATCTTGCTGGAATCGGTGACGACGATAATCTGTGATGCCGCGCGCACCATGGCCCGATCCACTTCAGCCTCCAGTACGTTGGAAGTGGTCACGCCCTGCGAAAAAGTCAGGCCATCTGTGCCCAGAAACATCTTATCGGCGTGCAGCCCGCGCAGCGCGTCGAGGGTATTGGGACCCACCATCACCTGATACTCTGCTAAGAAGATGCCGCCTAACACGATGAGGTCCAAGTTTTTCTGTGTCACCAATTGGTTGATGACAGGCAGCGAAGCCGTAATGACGCTGAATTTACTGGAGCGCAGGACATTTTCGGGCAATTGAACGGCAACCTGGAGCGCGGTAGAGCCGGAGTCCAGGATGATGCAGTCGTCGCTCTTGATCATGGCCGCGGCGGCCTGTCCGATACGCCGCTTCTGCTCGAGGTAAGCAGCCGGCGCGACGGATGCCGCATCCCTGGCGCCATCGCCGTTTGGAATACGGGTGGCCCCGCCATGCACCCGTCGCAGAACGCCGATCTCTTCGAGATATTGGATATCCCGGCGGATGGACACCTCCGAGACACCAAGCCGTTTGCTCAATTCCGTCACCCTGACGGTCTCCTGGCGATTCAGCTCTCCCATAATGAGCGCGCGCCGCTTGCGTGTGATTTCTCTCATGCCTCGCCCTCTAACCTTCCAGACGTACTAAGATCTGAAGGAAGCCAGACTTTGGCTCATCTGCCCCACAAAACGATCTACCATCGCATAAGAGGCGATCAGGGGAATCTTGGTCAAGATCGTCGGCGGACAACTGGCCTTGTAGGTTTGCGCGCTCACGTCATAGCCGGCGGCGTTCATCGCCTTCATAAACCGGACGGCGGGGTCAACCTCATAAAAGCGCAGGGTGCTGAGATGACGCCATCCTTCGACAGTTTCGATGACGTCGGAGAACTCAGACGCGAGATCATGCAGGCTGTCCGCGTAGTAATCGCCCAGCGCCGCGACATACTCGCGATTGGCTTCGACGAAGGCCATGGTCACCAGGTAGGCGAGCGATGCGAGTTCTTCCTGCCCATTGGTCACCAGCGCGCCAAACTGCTGCATCGTATCGAATTGCGCCGTCCCCAGGATGCGCGACGCGGCATATTGCCCGCCGGGAAATCCTTTGCCAATCGAGACAAAATCCGGTTGTAATCCGTATTCGCGGAACATGAAAATATCCGCCGACCAGATGCACGATTGGATTTCATCAACCAGGACAGGCACATCGTGGGCCTGACACAGCGCATAGGCAGCGCGCAGGTAATCGGGGTCGAGGCGGATGCCCCCGTAATTCATCAAGACGATCTCGTGGAAGAAGCCGGCCACCTTATAGGGCGGCGTATCCCACTGCTCCAAGGTCGCGCGAAAGCCCTCCGCGTCGTTGATGCCCACACCCCGGACGACGTAAGCGCCGCTTTCGGCCAGAGACGCACCGAGCTCAGGCCACATATCGCGCATCACTTGCGTCAGGATCGTCGTGCCGTGGTAGTTGGCTTTGCGTCCGCCCTCCTGGTCGGCGATCACCAGGAAAACAGGGATGCGCCCGGCATAGGACGGTAGGGGCAGGTGATCTTCCAGCCTGTAAAAACGCGCCAGCATGGCCTTGAGCGCGGACTCAACAGCCAGGCTCCCGGTCTCCAGGTTGGTGACGCGATTCAGCACTCTCGGTTCTGCAGACGTTAACACCCGATCCAGGGCCGCGCCGTCTGTGCGGCTCAACCCATGCGCTAGGCGCACCAGTTCGCTCTCCAGCAACCGTGTGATGTGCCCACGCGTGTTATTGTGCGTTGCATTGGGCACGCCTAATTCCTCGGCAAGGCGAATCAGCCGATAGCCGGGAAAATCGTGCCCCAATGGTGCATGATAGTGTTCAGACTTGGTGATGAGGTAAAGGCGGCCATCTTCTCCCACCCGATAGAAGCCCAATCCGCCCAGCGGGGCCATAGCGGATTTTGTGGCCTGCTGGACGCTGGCGGTAGCGGCCCCGGCGGCCGATTCGGCCAAGCGGTTGACCACAGGCTCGCCGACCGCTTCGAGCATTCGATCCAGCCGCTCACGAAACGCTTCGGGGAAGAAATCCACCTTTTCTTCTGCCAATGCCTGATACGTGGCGACACTACCGCCTGTCAGATAGGCGCGCGTCTCACAGAGGGCACGCGTATATTCGGCGCCCGTCAGGTCGGCTAATGAAAGTTGCAGGCTTTTTATTTCAATTCGCTCGTTGCGCATAATCTCTCCTTGCCGTGCGCGCACCGGCAAATATGTATGATTCATGATGTGTCTCCATAACGGATAGCGGCATCGGCAAACGCGTGAATGCTATCGTGGGGTGTATTTTCGTTGAAGTAGTCTGTAGTTGCCAAAATGAAGTGGCATTGATTGCGGACGCGATCTAAAATTTCATGCACTTGCTGCGTAATCTCCTCATGCGATCCCTGGCGAAGTAAATCAAGTTGATCCAGGTTGCCTGACAGAACCGTGTTATAGCCAAACACCTGCACCGCTTCCGCCAGGTCCGTATCGCCGTAGGGTGGCGGCGTCAATGATTCATAAGCCCGCATGCCCAGGCTTGGATATAGCGGCAAAAGTCGGCGTGCATAACCGCAATTGTGATAGAGCACCGGCACACCCCTTGCCTGGACGAATTCGATGAGACGCCGTTCATACGGCCAGATAAATTCTTTGAAGAAGTCTGCGCTGACCATCTTGCCGTTGGCGATATTGCCTCCCATGGACAGGACGTCGGGCCGGGCATCCAAAACAGGGCGCAGGAACTGCATATAGCGCATCAGGGCGTATTCCATCAAGCGATGGAAGAACCCCGGATTCAGCAAGGCATCCATCAGCAAATCATCTACTTTGCGATAGTAGTAGGCGACCAGGTTGAACGCTCCTTGAATCCAGGGCGCGATGATGCCGGTGTCGCCAACGGATGTTTGTGCTCGATGGATGTCGGATACGTTTACCGCGCTTTCGCGCGGCTGAAAGGCCATCATGCGATCCAGATCCGCCTCAGTCTTGACAGGGTATTCGACCGCCGATGCTTCTGCATCGTAAGCGTAAGTCCAACGGAGCGCTTCAACGAAGCTCAAATCGCCCTGCGGCGTGTGAATCAGGGTTCGCTTTGTTTCGTCTCTCCCCTGGTATTCGATGGTGGTACACACCTCCCAATCTGCGCCCGATGGGCCGTAAGCGTCATAGACCGGCGTACAGTTCCGGTGCATCACCGGGAAGCCGAAGTGCAGATAGACATCGGGGGTATGCGCTACGTAATCTACATCCACATCGTCGAAAAACTCGCGGACGTAATTGAGGTGAATGAAGGGCGAGGCGGGGATGCGCCCGACGTGTTGTCTGTTGAGCACTCCCAGCAAGAGCTCGCGTCCCGAAAGCTCGGCCATCTGTCGTGAGATTCTCCTTCAGCGCGGCGACTGGCGTCCGTGCGTTTGATAATACTTCAACCCTTCAACCAGCATTTCGATGTTCTCCCAGGGGGTGCCCGGCGCGATCGAGCTGGAACCACCCAGGAACAACCCGGCCTGCGGCCCACATTCAACCAGCCACTTCATTTCCCGTTTCACGTCAGCGGGCGACCCGAAGGGCAGCGTCCGCGTGACGGAAACACCCCCAATGATGAGCAGCGGCGCACCGTCACGCGTCTTCATGGCGCAGATACGCTCATAGTCCATGCCGTCCTCATACTGGAAGCCCTGAAAGCCCCGGATGCCCACATCCAGCAGGCGCGGGACCATCTGCATCAAATTGCCGTCACAATGCCAGATCATGCGCACATCGGTCTTGAGCATCGGTTCAAGGGCGCGCGCGAAATGGGGCAGCCACAATCGGTCGAGCGCACGCGGCGACATCAGCGTCCCCCGTGAGTCGGCAATGTCATGGTCAAGGCGGAAGAAAGGCGGCAGGCGTCCTTCCCGATAGGCGCGCGCGGCCGCCCGGTTTTGCAACAGGGCCAGGTCGCCCTGCAACGCGAAATGACGCTCCACAACATCGGGGTAGAGAGCCACGGCCATGAAGTATGGCGCATATCCGTACTGGCTGTAGGCCAGGCCAGGGAAGTGTACGAACTCATATCCCGCTTTGAGGATATCAGGCCCGAGTTTGGCCTGGATCGCCGCTTCCTCCGCCAGGATGTCGGCGACCACGCGGTCTTCGTCGAACGCAGCAATGGCCTCTCGCAAGCGCGGGAAGGCCATCTGTTCCAGATGCGCGGCGACGTCTTCCGGCGAGTTGATCGGCACCCCGTCAACCACGATGTCCTCTGCACCCTCCGTGGCTTTCTTCTCGCGATCGTCGTAACCCACGTCCCCCATCGTCAGCGGGTTGTCGGGGATATACTGATCGAGCATACACGTGTCGATGTTGTGCTGCATGGCGAGATAGGTCGTCTCAGGGTCGCGCTGATAGCTGCCCGGCGCACACCCCGCCAGCCGTTCAATGGCCGAATGCTGCATGATGTTGAGCAGCCAACTCGGAATGCCTTGCGCCGGACGTTGCAAGATCGTCTCCAGCGCCAACTCGGCGCGCGCACGGGTAGAAGGCATAGCGGTTCCTCTCTCTCCACCGGAATCCGGCACGGGCGCACTCGGATAGGACGCGCCGTCGCGCGACCACTTTGCGGCCTGGCGCAGCAACCAGCGGGCCTGTTCCTCCGTTTCGCAACGCGTCTCGATGAACAAGCCTCGCGCCGACAGCGTTTGCAGCGCCGGCTCCACCTCTTCGGGAGGGATGGTGATATGCAGGTTTTTGTGGTGGGCCTGAACCAGGCGCAGGGTATCCAGGTAGAACAAGGGGCTGGGCTTACCCGCGCCGGGCAAGATCTGATAAGCCTGCAAGCGGGGTAGTTCCAGCAATGTGGGGACGTGCGCGTACGCTTTGATGCCGTCCATGTGATACACGCAATGGTCCAGAAACTGCGTCTGGCGTTCGATGGCGGGCAAGAACAACCGCGCCAGCATCTTCGGTGAGATCATATACGAGAAATCGTTTTGCGCGGCATAGAACTTGCCCGGCGACCAGAGCCGGAACCAGCACGTGCTGCCCTCGGCGGCCTCGCGTATGATGGCGTAGAAGGTGTCGTACACCTCACACCACATGTCCATCAGATAGAGCTCGGCTTCCAGCACGCGCTCGGGGACCCGCATGACGTCATGCAGTAGTTCCCACGTCCCGCGCAGTGCGGCCAGCGTGTCGCCGCCGCCGCCAAATGCGCCGATGGAGGGTATCGAATGTCCCGCAGACTCCTGCGCAGCCCGCTGCAACATATCGAGCGTGAAGCGCCACCACGGGCCTGCTTTGTCCAGATGCAGGGCGCGCACATCCCAGTCATCGTCGTAGAAGACCGGGTCCCACCAGCCGGTTTCCATGTCGAGCGCGGTGGGGCAGCCCAGGAAGGCCGGAATGGCCGCGTGGCCCGGATAGCCTGCTTCCCAGATCGGGAACGCCTCGCCGCCGTAGAAGGTCGTCTCGTGATGGTAGGTGTTGAGTTCCGTAATGAAGTCGAGGTCCGTCCAGCGGGTCAGGGGGTCTTCGGGGAAGACCGGCGGCGTGCGCGCCGCACTGTCCGCGCGCGGCGCGGTGACCGCCAATGCGCAGCGCTCGAAGGCTTCGCCTTCCCACCACGCAAGGAAATGCTGTTGCGCCTCCGGCCAATCCGGTTTATAGGACAGGTTCATGAATGGATCAGGCTCCCTCAACCCAGGCGCGCGAATCGGGAACGTCGAGCCATGCGCCGTCACACCGGATGGACTCTTGACTCACCAGCCCCGGCAGGGTCATATCCAGCGCCTCGTGGATGCCCACGGGCGGCGGCCGCAAGCCCTGAATCGCGGCCACGAAATCCATCACTTCGAAGTAATCACCGCCGCCGTGGCCCGCCTCCAGCGCCTCGGGCGGGGGATTGCGCCAGATCCCGGGGAGGAACTCGGGCTCGAACTGCTCCAACGGTGCCCAGGTGTTGGCATCCTCTGCATAGTCTTCCAACCACACCCAGTTCCCCTCACCTTCCCGCCGTGCGCTTTCATACGCGCCCTTCGTGCCCTGCAGGGTGTAATTCGTCATCGCGTGCGGGCGTTTTGACAGCATATCTACCCGCACACGGATCAGTTTCTCGCTGTGCGTCTTGCACATCAGGGAAACCGTGTCCTCCATGGCATGTTCCGGGTCTGTCCAGCGCCCGGTACCGATGCAACTGATGCGCTCGGGGCGCTCCTTCACCCATTGCAGGCACGGACCCAGGCTGTGGGTGGGATAGGTGGAGCCGTTGACACCAACTTGCCAGTAGTAGCGCCAGGTGGGTTTCCCGTCCGCCGTGTGGTGCAACGCCGAGAGTTCATGGATGTATTCGCCTTCGGCGTAATAGACATCTCCGAAGACGCCCGCGTCCACCATGGCCCGCACCAGTACGTTAGGCTTCATGTAGGTGTAGTTCTCGGCCATCATGTAGACGGCAGGGCTGCGCATACACGCCTGGGTCAACCATCGCGCTTCGTCTATGGAGACGGCTGCGGTCACTTCACACAGCACATGGATCCCGCGCTGCAAGGCGGCGATAGATTGCGCCACGTGGAATTGCATCGGTGTGGCGACGACCACGGCGTCCGGGCGAACTTCGTCCAGCATCTTCTCATACAGGGTGTAGCGGGCATCCACGCCGAGCATCGCGCCCACGTCGGCCACCGTCTGCTCATTGAGGTCACATAATGCGACGATTTCCGTCTCAGGATGCGCCTGAAACGCCTTGAAGAAACTGCTCGCCCGATGCACCCCGGCGAACGCGACCTTGATCTGCTTCCCCATTTTCGTTCTCCTGTGAGCAGGCCTGTCCTTCAGGCCTTGATACCCGTCAGCGCGATGCCTTTTAAGATGTAGCGTTGAAATATGATGAACACGATGAGCGGGGGTATCGAGATCAGCACCGAGCCGGCCATCACCCCCTGATAATCTGTCCCGCCGAAGCGGTTAGCCATGCGCGACAGGATGAGCGGCAACGTCAGCTTCTGCTCATCGTTCAGGACCACCAGGGGCCACAAATAAGAGTTGAATGACCCGAGGAAGGTGAAGATGGTCAGCACGGCCAGGGCGGGGCGAATCAACGGCACGATGATCTTGCTATAGACAGTAAAGTCATTCGCACCGTCCAGCCGGGCGGATTCATAAAGCTCGGAAGGTATCGAGTAAATGAACTGACGACACAGGAAAATACCGAACGAGCTGAACATACTGGGCAGCCAGACGGCGTAGAGGGTATTCAGCAGATGCAGCTTTTGCATCACGATGTAGAGCGGGATGAGCAGCGTCAGGAACGGCACCATGGTGGTTGCCAGGATGAAGTAGAAGAGATAGCGGCGACCCGGGAAATCGAGCCGCGCAAAGACAAACCCGCCCAACGAGGAAGTGAACAGCACCGTCGCGACGGTAGCGCCCGTCACGAGCAGG
>JBBQRS010000082.1:0-21867 GCA_038214535.1 Anaerolineae bacterium | reverse complement strand
TCGTGTCTCGTAGCAAGGTTACTCCTCTCCTGATAGCGCTGCTGATCGGCGCGGCGCTGCTCCTGCGGCTCTGGTCGCTGAACGATGCCCCGCCGTGGCTCTGGTGGGATGAAGCCAGCCAGGGTCTGGATGCCCGCGATCTGATGGCTGGGCATTTCCGTGTCTTCTTCCCGCGCGCAGAGGGCAAGGAACCGCTTTACGTCTATCTCACCGTGCCGTTTGTCGCCGCGTTTGACGGTGAACCGTTCGCTGTGCGCGTGGCCGGCGCGCTGACCGGGGTCGCGATGGTTCCGGCGTTGTACGCGGCGGGGCGGGCGCTGTGGCGCGAGCGACCCGTCGCGGGTGCATGGGCGGGTCTGGCGGCCGCGGCGTTCTGGGTTACGAACTTCTGGCCGCAGAGCATCAACCGCATCGGGTTCCAGGTGAACACGCTGCCGCTGATCCTCACGCTGGCGGTGGTCGCCTGGCTCAACTGGACCTATCGACCGATCCGTTCGCGCGCGTTGTTCTTTGGGTTCCTGGCCGGGCTGGTTTTCTACACCTATCTCGCCGCGCGCATCACGCCCCTGCTGTGGGCAGCGCTGTTGGTGACGCTGCCGGCCGTGCGCCGCAAGGCGTTGCGCCCGACCTGGGGCTGGGCGCTGCTGGGCTTCGGTCTGACGATTGCTCCCCTGTTGATCTATTTCACCTTTCATCTCGGGGACGCGTTCCAGCGCGCCGGCAGCTTCGCGGCCTTCTATGATGCGCCCGATACCGGCGACCGCGCGTCGCTGCTGCTCGACAGCTTCGTGCAGGTTGCGGGCGGCTTCTTCGGCTATGCGGGCGACCCGATTCCGCGGCATAACATCCCGAACCGCCCGCCGTTTTCGATCCCACTGGCGGTGCTGTTCGCAACCGGGGCGCTTGTTGCGGTAGCCGGGCTGTTTCGGAAGGGGCGGGATTCGCTGCCCTCGCTGAGTTCGCAACGAAGCTGGACGCTGTTGGCCTGGCTCGGCGTTCTGGCGTTCCCGGCCTTCCTGAGCGCCAACTCGAACCCGCATTTCCCGCGCCTGCTCGGCGCGTTGCCCGCGGCTTTCCTGATTGCCGCATGGCCCGTGGGAATAATCGCTGAAGCGATGACTACAAACAACGCTCTGCGTAGTGATCGCTTCAGCGATTCCTGGCTTCTCGCGGTGGGAGTGTTTGGTTTCGCGTTATTAATCGGCTATGAGGCGGCGCGGACGATTCCCGCATATTTCGTGACGTGGGCGCGTGATCCTGCGTTATTTACTGCGTTTCAGGGCGACCTGTGGCAGATGGCCGAGCGCATTCAGCAGCCGCCGCGTGAGATCGGGCTCGTGCCCATTGATCCGAGTTCGGCCCAGACGCTGGATTACGCGTTTTCCGACGCGGCCATTATGCACACATTGGTGGACCCGGCGACCGTGGAGGATTGGTTGCAAGAGAATCTCGCGTCCTACGCCGGTCAAACGGTGGGCGCGACGACCTGGGAGACGGAGCCATACATCTACGCCGATACGCAGCACGCCGTCCCGTTCTATCTGGCGCGCGAAGGCGAGGTGACCGATGAGAACCACGAAGCCGGTTACGTGCTCAACGATTATCGGTTGGGCGAACAGCCCCAGTTTGTCGCCGCGGGCCAGGAGATTTGGGCGCAAGCCGGGTTTGGTCCCGGACTGACGCTGACCGGCGCGCGATGGGGGGCGGCCTACCCGAACACCGACCGCAATGCCGCCGTGGCCGCCGCCGGGACGCCGGTCTGGGCTATCCTGGAATGGAGGCTCGACGATCCGTTGCCGGGCGTGCGCGTGGCCGTGGATCTGGTGGACGCCGGGGGCCACCGGCTGGCGACGTTGGAGCAGCCGTTGATGCTGGAAGATGCGCCGAGAACCACCATGCCGCCGGGCGGCATTTTGCATACGTATCATCTGATAGACCTGCCCATCGCGCAGCCGCCGGGCGAGATCCGGCTCGAAGCGCGCACCTATGACGCGGCGACCGGCGAAGTGCGCGCGCCCGACCACGCGACCCCCCGCGAGAGCGTTGATCTCGGCGCGATCCAAGTTGCGCCGCCGTCGCAGCCGTCCGCCGAGGGCATCGAGATCGGCGTCCCGCTGGAAGGCGCGCTGGGGCCGGGTGTGCGCTTGCTGGGCCGCGACGCGTGGCCGGAGACGGTCGCCCCGGGGCAGGATGTGACTTTCCGCGTCTATTATCAGGCTGACGCCGCATTGGGGGCCGACCGGGCGCTCACGCTGGCGCTGGACGGCGCGCCGGTCGGGGGCCTGACTCTGCCCGAACCTGCGCCAGGACAGATCACGCAGGCGTTTACCGATTTGCGGATCCCGGTCGAGGCGGCGTCCGGCGACCATGTGGTCGCGCTCGTTACGCCGGAAGGCGATGTGGTCGCGCTGGGCACGCTCGCCGTTGCGGGCCGGGCGACCAGCTTCGAGCCGCCGCCTCTGTCTCAAGCGGTTGAAGGTCGCTTCGATGATGCCGTAGCATTGATTGGCCTTACAGACACGCCGCCAGAGATCACCGTTGCGCCGGGCGGGGCGATCACCGTCACACTGGCCTGGCGCGCCCTGACGCCGCCGGACGGCGAACTGGTGCGCTTCGTTCATGCGCTTGGACCGGATGGCAAACCGGTCGCGCAGATGGATTCCGCGCCGTGCGGGGGCGACTGCCCGGCGCCATCCTGGCGCGCGGACGAATACCTGACCGATGTGGTGCGCGTGGAAATCCCGTCTGACGCCCCGCCGGGCGCGTATCCGTTGGTCGTCGGGTGGTTCGAGGCGGCGACGGGCGCGCGCTTGCCCGCGTACGACGCGACAGGGACGCGCCTGTCAAATGACGTGCTGCCGCTGCCGGTACGCGTCGTGATTGGCCCTGCGGAGGCAAGCCCATGACGGCGCAACCCCGCGCCGCGCGCCGCCTGACGTGGGATTGGGGCGTCGTCCTGCTGTTGGTGGCCGCGTGGACCATTGTGATTTCCTACATGGCCGTGCAGCGTTATCTCGCCATGCGCACCGAGTTCGATCTGGCGGTCTACAGCCACGTGATCTGGACGACCACGCAGGGCCGGCTCTTCTTCAACAGCCTCGTGGACGGCGCGACCAACTATCTCAGCCACCATTTCACGCCGTTGCTGCTGATCTACGTTCCGATCTACGCGGCGTGGGCCGACCCGCGCGCGCTGCTGATTGCGCAGACGGCGATCCTGGCGTCGGGCGCGCTGCCGCTTTACGGGTTTGCGCGCGGGCGCATCGGCGTCGGGCTGGGGTTGGCGGTGGTGCTGGCATATCTGGCCTCGCTGCTCTTGCCTTACGTCGCGTTCGCCGATTTCCACGAGATCGCCCCGGCGCTGCCGCTGCTGATTGCGGCGGGCGCGGCGCTGCTGGATCGGCGGGCACGCGCCGCGGTGATCTTTCTGATGCTGGCGATGTTGGCGAAAGAAGAAATCGCCATTATTGCGCTGGGTTTTGGGCTATACGCGATGTTCATCCAACGGCGCTGGCGCTACGGGTTCGCGATTGCCGTCGGCAGCGCCTTGTGGGGCGCGCTGGTCTTCCGCGTGCTGATGCCGTTGTTCGCGGGCGGCGCGGCGGGCGGCGGTGACTTCGGTTTCCTCTGGCGCTATCAGGCGTTGGGCGGCACGCCTGGCGAGATCGTCACGACCGTTGTCACACGGCCCGGCGAGGTTGCGCGTAGTCTGGCAACACCGGAACGCGGGCGCTATCTGTGGCAATTGCTGGCCCCGCTGGCGTTCCTGCCGTTGCTGGGCCAGCCCGCGTTCCTGCTCGTGGCGCCGCCGCTGGCTTACCTGATGCTCAGCGACTACGCGTTTCAGTACTCGATCTATTACCATTATGCCACACCGGTGATTCCGTTCATCTTTCTGGCGACCGTCGTGGCGCTGGAGTATCTCCACCGATGGGGCCGGCGCATCGCTGCGGGCGCAGCGGTCGTGATGCTGGCTGCCACACTGGTCGGAGCGTGGCGCTGGGGGCCGCTGCCGGGCGAGGGAGGTTATCGGCCCGCCGAATACGCCGTCACCGATGCGGCGCGTGAGGCTCGAACGCTGATGGCGACCATCCCGCGCGAGGCGCGCGTGGCTGCCGACTCGTATCTCCAGCCGTGGCTGGTCAACCGGTGGCGCATCGGCAGCCTCGACTGGGTTCCGTTCGGCCAATTCCCCGGTGAGACGCCGGACTTCCTGGCGACGCAGGAGCCCGGGCCGGACGCCGTGGAAGCGCCGCTCTATCCGTGGTTACAGCGCGATACGGGGGATGCTCCGTTGTTGATCCCCCGCTTTGAGCGGGAGAGCGTCACACTGGACGGGGGCGTCGCGGTGTGGCAGCGACGCGCGGGCGAAGATGTGCCCTTGACGCGTTACGACGCCGACTTCGAGGGCGGGCTGAAGCTTGTGGGGGCGGGTCTGCCGCCGGAAGCGGGGAGTTGGGGCGAGACGTTACGCGCTGCGCCCGGCGAGACGTTACCGGTCTGGATGGCGTGGCAGGCGACCGCGCTGCTCGACAAGCGCGTGACGTTCAGCCTGCACGTCGTGGATGAGAACGGCGAGCGGATGGCGCAGGCCGATTCCGAGATGGGCGGCGGGCGGTTCCCGACGAATCTGTGGAGCACGTGGGTGGATCGGCCGATGCTGACCGACGCCTTCCCCGTGACGCTGCCGGATGACCTGCCGCCGGGCCGCTATCGGTTGTTGGGCGGCGCGTTCGAGACCGACACGGTGCGGGCGCTGGCCCGACCCGACGGCAGCCAGTGGGTCGAACTGGCCGAGATTGAGGTGAATCCTTAGATGAAAGCGACAACGCGTTTCAACCCGTGGTGGGCGCTGGCGCTGGCGGCGTGCGCCGTATACCTGATCGCCGCGCTCTACCAACTTGAACTACCGGGGTTGAACTACGATGAGGTGTTGGACGCCGTCCCGGCGATGCAGGCCGTGCAGGGGGTGGACGCCGACAGTTACGGGGTGCTCAACATCGGGGGGCGCGCGTGGCCGCTGATGACCATGCCCTACGTCGGCGTCACATCTACCTACTTCCTCGCGCCGATCTTTGCGATCTTCGGTGTCAGCATGATGACGGTGCGCGGCGCGGCCGTCTTCCTGGGGGTCATTTCGCTGCTGATGGGGTGGGGCTTCCTGCGGCGCTATCTGGATGACCGCGCGGCCGCGGTCGCGATCTTCCTGCTCGCGGTCAGCCCGCTGTTCGTCTTCTGGACCCGGATGGGTGTGTGGGTGCAGTTGGTGCTGGTCCCTATCACGATCGGGGCCACGTGGCTGCTCTTCAACTGGTACGAAACGGGGCGCAGCCGGAAGCTGATCGCCGGGTTCTTCCTGATGGGGTTGGGGCTGGCGACGCACATCCAGTTCATCTGGGTGTGGGGCGCGGTGGCCGCCTGCTGGTTCGTGCTCAGCCCGTGGTTGAGCGACGCGCCCGGCCTGCGCAAATGGTTATGGCCGCTGGAGCGAGCGCGGCCCGGCGCATGGGTGTTGGCGGTGATCGCGTTGTTGGTGGGGATGGCCCCGTTGATTATTTTTAACTTACAGAACGCCGGTACGTTTAGCTACACGCAGGAAATTTTTTCGACTTCCGAGAGCGGCTGGATGACGCCGCGCGGGTTGTTCATCGAGCTGCCGAAGCTGGCGCTGGGCGCGTTCGAGACGCTGCTCAGCGGCGATTGGTTCGTCTCGCGCATCGGCGGGACGTTCCGCAACCCGCTGGCGGTGATCGCGTTCGTGGGCGCGGTGGGCGCGATCCTCGCGCTGGCGGTTGCGCGCCGGCTGCCCTACTCCGTGCGCCGATTGGCGTTCTTCGGCGTCTATATCACCGCGGTGGTGTTCCAGAGCGCCGTGATTCACAGCGCCGAGAGCGCGCATCATTTGTTGGTGTTGTGGCCCATGCCGCAGGCGTTGATCGCGGTCGCATTCTTCGGGGTCATGGACTGGCTCACCGCGCGTGCGCCGGCGCGCCGCGTTGCCTGGGTGGTCCTGCTCGGGTTGATGCTGGGCGCGCTGATTGCGGGCGAAGCGTGGACCACGGTACGCTACCACCGCGCGTTGGCGCAATCGGGCGGCGAGGGGCACTTCTCGGACGCGATCTATCAACTGGCCGCCGACCTGGAGCAGCCCGGCGCGCCGCGACCCATTGCGATGGATTGGGGCTTCCGGCGCAACATGCAAATCCTGACGGCCAATCGGGTGGATCCGACCGAATGGTTCACTTACTACACGCCGCCGACGGTAGGCTTCACCGACTATCTGACGCAACTGATCGACAGCGCGCCGGGCGCGCTCTACCTGTTTCACCCGCCGAAATATGACGCCTTCCTCGGTCACTGGGAACTGTTCGTCGAGGCAGCCTATCGCAACGGATTGACGCCCGTTTTACAGAAGACTTACTATCAGCGCAACGGCGAACCGGTGATCCTGGCGTACACGCTCAAACCCACCGCGCCGTCTTTTGAGAAGCCGGAGGTTGCCAGGCCGCTGGATGTGCGCCTCGGTGACGGTATCCGACTGCTCGGTTACGACCTGCCCAGCGATCAGGCGCAACCCGATGGGGAGCTGGCCCTGACGCTGTACTGGCAGGCAATTACGACCGGAGACCGCAGTTATAAGGTCTTCGTGCATCTCTTCGATGACGCCGGTAAGCCGTGGGCGCAACACGATAGCCCGCCCGGATATGGCGCGCATCCCACCGATGCATGGTTGGAAGGCGAGTACGTGTCCGATCCCATCCGTCTGCCCATTCCCACCGATGCGCCGCCGGGGACATATCACCTGTTCGTCGGGATGTATGACGGGGAGACAGGCGAACGGTTGCCGCTGGTGCGAGACGGCTTGCGCTTGCAAGGCGATACGCTGGGGCTGGCGGGGGTGACGGTGAAGTAGGCAAGGAAACAAGGTTATAGGGGCCCTATCCTTGTTTCCTTGTCTACTTATCTACTTGTTTACTTACTCTGATTCGCCAGCGTCACGACGGCTATTTCGGCGTCTCCGGTGGCCGCGGTGTCACCGATACGGGCGGGCAACACGCCTTCCCGGTCATCGTAGACGGCGAGCCGGAGGCTGTAGTCGCCGGGAGGAATATCGCCCGTCAGGGGTAAGGTAAGCGTCTCTACCAGCCGGTCGCCGGGCTGCCAGGTGCGATAGGGCATCCGCGCGGCGACGTCGTTCTGCGCCCACCGATAGCCCGTGGCATCGTAGAGCGAGACGGATAGCTTGGGGGGCGGCGGCGCTTCGCCGGGCGGCGGCTGGAACGGCCATGCCCCGATCGCTTCCCATTCGGTGATGATGCCCAGTTCCTCACCGCTGTTCTGTACGCCCGCGGCCGTCAACCGCAGGGCGTCGCCATAGGTGGGAATGTTCTCTAATGGGTGCGCCCCGCCCCGGGTCAATAACGCATCCACGGCATCCGAGCTGATCCGCAAGGCGCGCAACAGGGCGTAATCACCGGTTGGCCCCGGGCGCGTCTCATCGGTGGTCGCGGCGGGCGCGAGAAGCGCCAGCGCAGGAGGCAGGTCGGCGTTGCCGGGCAACAGGTAGCGCGCGCCGCCCTCACGTGGCAGCGGAGGGTTATCGGGCAGGTAGAACCAGCGCGCGTCGCGTCGCGCCGAATTGTAAAGCTGGTAGGTTCGCTCGTCGAGGTCAAGCTGTCGGTCGCTGCCGACGAAAGCCGGTTCGGCCGATGCGCTGCGTGAGAGATAAGCCGCGGCGGCGCGATAATCGGCGTTATAGATGCGCTGCGTGGGTTCGGCGGTCGCCCACTCGGTGAAGTACGCCTGGCCGTTGGTCAGCCATTGTGCGGCGACCAGGGCCACGGCCAGCCCGCCCATCAGCCAGCGCGCCTTCGGCGGGACGCGGCCCGAACGCTTTGCCCACAATTCGGCGCTAAGCCGCGCTATTTCCTCGACGCCGCGCGCCGTCAGCAGAAAAATCAGCGGAAACGCGACCACGCCGCGCATGTGCAACGCGTCCGCGCCCGTCAGGATCACCGGCGCCATGCCCAGCGCCAGCCCCACGAGCAACAGGAACTCGCTAACGCGTGGGACGTCGTTTGCAGGCCGCAGCCAGCGCCATACGGTCCATGCGAGGCCAAGCAGGAACAACAGCGCGAAGAGCGGCTGCAACACAGGCCGCCCGGGTAGATTGTAATGATAGGGGATGGCGGTCGAGCCGGCCCATAGGACCGCGGACGCGGCCTCCAGCGCCTTATCCGCGACGGGGCGCAGGTCGCCATGCAGCGCGGCGGTCACCGTGCCGCCCAACTCGCCCAGACGCTGGTCGGCGACGGCGGCGTTGGCCCGCACGTACCAGAGAATGGGCAGGCTGAGCACCAGCATCACGGCGGAGGAGAGTAATAACCCGCGCACGTTACGCCAATGCTCCTGCGCCGCATCCCCGCCCCGGCGAGAGACCAGCCAACCCGCGATTAACTCATGAATCAGCAGGAGCGGCGCGAGGAGGAAGAGGGCGCGGCCCGCGAGATAGGTGTAGACCGTCGCGGCGGCGGGAACGCCCGCCAGAGTAAGGTCACGTGTGGCGCTGCGCGACAATCCGCGGTGCATGAGATAAAAGGTCGTCGCGGCCAGCGGGACCACCAGCATCGGTTCGAGACCCAGGCGGGCGGTGAAGAGGAACCAGAACGATCCGGCCATCAGTCCGGTCGCCAGCAGGCTGCCCCACTGTGAGAGGACGCGCCGCGCGAGCGAGTACGTGGTCGCGAGCGCCGTCATCCCGGCCATCCCCGTGCCGAAGCGCAGGCCCCAAACGTCATGCCCGCCGGCGAGGCGCAGCCCCAGCGCGCCAAGATAGATGCCCAGCGGCTCACGCCCGAAATTGGCGGGGTAATAGAGGCGCAGCCTGCCGCTCAGCACTTCCAGCGCGTCGAGCGTGTTGAAGGTCTGGTCGTGTTGGAAGCCGGGCGGGACGGTGTTCAGCCGGTAGAGCAGCAGCGCCCACGCCGCGAACAGCAGCCCGATGATGGCAAGGCGCGGCCCCGCGCGTACGCCAGGGTGTATTTCATTTTCGGGGTGACCCACCGCAATGTCATGCTGAGGCCCGCCGTTTTGGGCCGAAGCATCTCGATTTGGGACACGAGACCCTTCGCTAGAGACCAATCGTAGCGGGTTTTGAATGGTTAACCCGCTCAGGGTGACAATCCCGCCCCAAACTTGAAATGCAGCCCGCCTACCGGTTTGATGTGTGCTAGTCACCCGTGACCACCACGTCTTGCAGATAGATGGCGTCATCGAGCACGCGGCTTTCCGGCCCGCTGACGGGCAGCCGGCTTTCGTCGCCCAGGCGATACATGCCCGCCCACAGAGTATAGGAACCTGCGGGCACGTCTTCCGGGATCACCAGCGTGTGGCGATCTATGACGGCCTGCCCCGGCTCCCAGGCCCAGGTGGGCCAGCCGCCGTCACGCGGCGGGCCGTCGCCGTATGCAACGTTCACGCCGTCGCGGTCGCGCAGGTGGATGAAGACGGTGTAGTCGTCGGTAGGGCGCCGATCGGCCTGCCAGTAGAGCGTTACGGTCGCGGGGCGGCCTGCCTCCGCGGGGAACGCGCCCAACAGGTCATAGCCCAGCAAGCGGATTGAGTCGCCAAGCTGCGCCGACACCGTTTGCTGCGGGCGCGCCGCCGGAGGCGTCATGGGCAGCACGCGCACCGAACCCACAATGTTCTCCACCGGCTCACCATCGGCGGTCTGGCTGCGTAGTTCGGCCCCCTGTGGCGCGAGGAACAGGCCGAAATCGGCGTTCAGGACGACCGGCGCAGCCACATCGTAGGGAATTTGCACCGGGTGTTCGTCCACCACCACTGTGCCCGGCTGCCAGAGGCGAGTCGGATAATTGCCCTGGCCGGGCCAACTGTTGCTCTCGGCCACGCTACGCCCATCCTGATCAAGCATGTGTACGAAGGCTGTGTAATCGCGCTCGAGTGGGGCCAGGACTTCCCAGTAGTTCGTGGCCCAGACCGTCTCGCCGGGGCGCACCGTGTCCGGCGAGACGCGCCCGCCCAACGAACGCACCGGCGCGCCGTGATAGACCGGCGTCTGACGGGCCTCCGCGGGGACATCTGCCGGCGCGATGACCGGGGGGCGCTGATAGGCCGGGCGGATGACCAGCCACGGGCTGAGCGCGGAAAGCACGGCGAGAAACAACGGTGGGGCCATTAACCACAGGCTGCGACGACGCGCGACCGACCAACCGGCCCACCCTACCATCAGGAACAGGCCAATGGCCCAGGCCGCGGGAAAGAGCAAGCGGCCCTGCGCGCCGGGGGTGGTTGCGACCCAGGCGACCAGACCGGCGACAAGGAGGATCAGCCACGATGCGGGCAGCGCCCACCAGCCTGTCAGCGGGCGCGCAGGCGGCGGGGGCCAGAAGTCGAGCCGGCGGCGCAGGGCAAACACGCCCAGCCCGAGCAGGGCGACGATGCCGAAGGCGTCGAGCAGCCGGTAGATGAGGTCGGGCCACGGCACGTTGAACCAGCCGAACAGTCCCCAGTAGGAGATGCGCAGACCCTGGAACTGGCCCAACAGGGAGCGCCAGCCCAGCGGCTGAGGTTGGCCGCCCACCACGCTGAGCATCCGGTTCAGGCCGGTGAAATCGCTGTAGAGCCGCCAGTTGCGGAGATACCACCAGCCCGACACCAATGCGGCCACGCCGAACACGACCATCAGATCGCGCACGGCGCGCCGCCAGCCATACCGGTGCGTCTGGATGCCGAAGCACGCGCCGCCGGCCCAGACCCACGCCAGCAGGCCGCTCAGCTTTGCCAGCGCCGTCAGCCCGAGCGCGACGCCCAGCAGGAGCGGCCACCAACGCTGACCCTCCGCGGCGCGCGTTGCCAGCCGGACGACGATGAACGCGACCAGCGTCGCCAGCACCGTAATCATGGCGTCGTTGGAGACGGCGCTGTGGATGAAGAGGAATTGCGGCGTGAACGCGACCAGCGCCGCGGTCGCCAGCGCAATATCGGGGTCGGTTGGCAGCAGTTCGCGGGCGATGCCGTAGATCAGCCAGACGGTGATCGCGCCCAGGGCCAGTGACAGCCAGCGCGCGAGGTGGATTGCCAGGGTTGTGTCCCGATAGGGCCACGCCTCGCGCTCGGTGTGGACGATGCGATTTTTGTTGCCGGGCCGCAACGGGTCGCCGATGTTGGCGTGCGGGTTGCGCCAGAGCAGATCGAGCGCGTCGCGCGTGTCTATGGGCGCGGTGAGGAGCGCGGCCAGCCCGTAATAGAGGGGCGGCTGGCTACCTTCCTGATCCCAGGGGAGGGGCGGCTCGGTCAGGTCTTGGCGCGGCAGGCCGCCGCCGTCCGCCAACTGCTTGACATAAAAATAGTGATGGATCTCGTCGGGGGCCTCGAAGATCGGGGTGACGACGCTGAACACGACGCCCAGGATCGCGTAGGTGATGAGGATCGCGGCAATGCCGATATGGGGAACGGCGCTTTGACTGGTCCGCATCGCGTTACCCGACTCCCAGCCTCCGATACATCTCCAGGTGGCGTTCGGCGATGGCTTGCCACCCGAAGTCAAGCGAAAGGGCCAGCGCCGCGCGGCTCATGCGAGCGCGCAGCGCGGCGTCGGTCATCATGTGGATCACGGCTTCCGCCAGCAAGACCGGGTTTTCGGGTGGGACGAGCAAGGCGTTCTCGCCATCTACCACCGATGGGAACGCGCTCTCGTCGGGCGTGGTCGCGGGGTTGGTTTGTGTGCTGACGATGGGCAGACCGTGCGCCAGTGCGGCCATCAGTGAGCCGTGACGCAGGGTCGCGCCCTCGCGATAGGGCAGCACGGCGCAATCGGTCGCCAGGAGGTTCGCCGAGACCTGATCGTTGGCGGTGAAGCCGGTCCACTGGACGCGCTCCGTCAGGCCCAGTTCATGGATGAGGCTTTGAACATGCTCCAGATAGGCGCGATTGGTCGGATCGCTGGCGCCGACCTGGCCGCCGACCATCAGCAAGCGCGCAGGGTAGCCGGTATGCACCAACTCGGCCAGGGCGCGGATCAGGGTCTCGCCGCCCTTGTCGGGGTTGAGAAAGCCGAAATAGCCGAGCAGCCAGTCATCCGGCCCGGCCCCCCAATGCGCGCGGCGCGCGGCCCGGTTGTAGTCGGCGGGCGGCTCGCACTGGATGTTGCTGCCGATGGGGATAGGCACGAGTTTCGAAGCAAGCCCCGTGTGGATCAGCCGGCTCCAGTCGGAAGGGTTGGTCAGGACGCAGGCGTCGCTGCCGCTCGCCAACGCGATCACGCTGCGCCAGCGCAGCGGCCCGGCCTTGGGAAACAAGTAGGGATAACGCAGATCGTGGAAGGTGGTGACAATTTTGCGGGCATCATCCGACATGTGCAGGCGTGCGGGCATAAGATTCACGGCCGGATGCAAGCCGTAGGCGGCGGATTGATATTGAATATGGACCACATCGGGCGTGATCCGCTCGATCAGTCGGTTGACGGCGCCCCACAAGCCCCACCCGGGCGCGTCGAGTTCGGGGTAGACCGTCGGCTCGTAGGGGTCAGCGGGCAGGCGGAGATGGTCTTCCCCGGCATCTACCGCGGTGAGGACGTGGACATCGGCCCCCAGCGCGCCGAGCGCGCGGCTGAGCTTCTGGGTGTAGTCGCCTACGCCGCCCTGCATGGTCGGATATTCGCCGCTGACAAATAAGACTCTCACCGTCATCTCCCTGCTTGATAGTATACGTTGTTTTCGCGCTGCGCCGCATCTGAGGATGCTGACTCCGCGCGAGGGCACAGCTCACGCATCGGATTTCACCAGCGCCCGGCAGACTTGGCCGTAGGCTGCCATGCGCTGACGGCGTAATTCAGGTTTGGAACCCAGGATGCGCTTCCCACCCTCCAACAGCCACTCGCCTGCAAATGAGCCGACCAGCGCCAGCCGCAAGGCCCCCGCGGCGACCGGTCCGTGGAACTTGCGGAAATAGCGCACCTTGCTGGTTTGAAAATAGATGTGGCGCGCCGCCGTGACCTGCTCGCTCGATTTTCCCTCGTGATGCACGATTTGCGCCGAGGGCAGGTAGGCGACTTCCCACCCGGCGTCCTTTGCGCGGCGCTGCCAGTCCATCTCTTCCGAGTACATGAAATAGGCTTCATCGAAGCCGCCGATCTGATCCAGCACGGCGCGACGCGCCAGCAGGGCCGCGCCCACGACCCAGTCTACCACAGCGTCGTCGTCGGCCCTGGTTTCCTCCATGCGATAACGGCGCGCCCAAGGGTTATCGGGCCAGTGCCATGCGATAGGCGTGCTTTCGAAGAACCCCGTGAGCAGCGTCGGGAAGCGCCGGCGCGAGGATTGCAGGCTGCCATCGGCATAGTGTAACTCCGGCCCCAACGCGCCGACCTCGGGATGCGCCTCCAGATAGTCTAACATGATCGGCAGCGCATCGCCTAAGACCTCTGTGTCGGGGTTGAGGAACAACACGTAGCGGCCGGTGGCAAGCTCCAATCCCTGGTTGTTGCCGCCGGTGAACCCGCGATTATCATCGTTCGCCACCAGCCGGACCCAGGGGAAATCGGTCGCCGTCATGGCCGCGCTGTCGTCCGCCGAGGCGTTATCCACGACGATCACTTCGGCCGTGTAGGGCCGACCCTCTGAAGTGGATGCGGAGACAGTCGCCCCGGAGAGCACCAGGCGTGGGCTCATTTGCAACGAACGTAGGCAACGGGCCAGCAGGTCCCGGACGTTCCAGCTCACGATGATGATCGAAAGATCAGGGGGAATTTGAGCAGGCATGTCCCGGCTCGTGTCTTGATGGCGGCCCCGCTGTGCGCAATGCGCAACGAGGCCAAATGCGGATGGTTCTTAGACGTGGCGAGCGACGACGAAATCGGGCAACTCGACCAACGCCTGCCAGAACTCGTTGCGCGGCAACGGCGTAAGGTCGGCCTTCGCCGTGTCGGCCAGTTCCTGCGCCTCGCCCAAGGCTCGTTGGATGGCCCCTGAAGCCTGCACTTCGGCGATGATTTCGCGCATATCGTTGCCGTTTTGACTGACCGCCGCGTTTAAACGGGCCGCCAGCGCTGACCGGTCCCCTTGCATCTGAGCGTAATAGAAAAATGGCAGCGTGACGATGCCCTGGCGCAGGTCGCCGCCGACCGGTTTACCCAACTGTGATTCGTCGCCGGCGTAGTCCAACACGTCATCCACAATCTGGAACGCCATACCCAGATGCCGCCCGTATTCGTAAAGAGCTTGCTCCTGTTCGGGCGTCGCCCCGCCCAGAATCGCTGCCGAACTGGTGGCCGAGGCGAAGAGCGAGGCCGTCTTGGCGAAGATGCGCGTGTAGTAGGAATCCTTGCTCTGCAACCATTGCCGGCTGGAGAAATGCTGGCGCAACTCGCCCTCACAGATGATGCGCAGCGTATCGGCGAACAACTGCACCACTCGCACGTCGCCCGTTTCGGCGGCGAAGCCGGCGGCGCGCGCGAACAGATAGTCGCCTGCCAGTACGGTTGCGCCCTTATCCCACACAGCGTTGAGCGTGGTGCTGCCGCGGCGCAACAACGCGCCATCAATCAGGTCGTCGTGTACCAGGGTGGCGTTATGCAGCGTCTCGACGGCGGCGGCCAACGCAACGGTGCGGTCGTCGGGCTTCGGCTCGAACAGGCCATAACCGGCCAGCGCCAGCGCGGGGCGCAGCCGTTTCCCGCCGCTGCTCAGCAGTTGCAGAAAAGCTTCGGCCAGCGGCGCATACGCGCTGTCCGAGACGGTGCGCATTTTGTCCTCAACCCGAGTCAGGTCATCTCGAACCAGGTCTAATATGGTCAGCTCTTTTATCATTCGCTACTCGGCCAGAAACATTGTTCAGCGGTTTCGGTCGTCTCGCTTGCCACGGCTGCAACCGGCGCGCCTTTCAGCGTCGCCAGCGTATGGGCGATCAACGGTATATAGGCGGGCTCGTTACGCTGCCCGCGATAAGGGTGCGGCGCCAGATAGGGCGCATCGGTCTCCAGGATCACCTGGTCGGCGTAGAATTGCGGCGCAAGCGCCCTGAGCGCTCGCGCATTTTTGAATGTCACCGGCCCACCCAGCCCCAACACGAGGCCCAACGCACGGGCTTGACCGGCTTCAGCCGCATCGCCTGAGAAGGCGTGCCATACGCCTATGATAGCATCGGCGCCGCGGTCTTTCCGTATCTGAGGCCACCATTGCGCCAATTCCCACAGAAGGTCGGCGTGCGATTCGCGACTATGCAGGATCACCGGGAGGCGCAACTCCAGCGCCAGCGCCAGTTGCGCCCTCAGCGTGGCCTTTTGATGGTCAGCGGGCACGCGATCCCAGTAATAGTCCAACCCGATCTCGCCGATGGCGACGACTTTCGGATGGTGGGCCAGATCTCGCAGGGCGCTCAGGTCCTCAAGGTCGAAGTCGCCGCAGTCGTTTGGGTGTACCCCGACGGCTGCGTAGACCCCGGGATGGCGTTCCGCCAGCGCCACCACGTCCCGGCTCGATGCCAGGGTGATGCCAGGACAGATGATCCGTTCGACGCCGACCTCGTGCGCCCGCTCGATTACGGCCTCGCGGTCGGGGTCGAACTGCGGCATGTCGAGGTGGCAGTGCGTGTCTATCAATTTTCCCTCACCCCAACCCTCTCCCGCGGGGAGAGGGGGAAAGATGCCCTCACCCGGCGGGCGCGGGAGAAAGACCGGCCAGTTTCATGCCGTCTTGCAGGATGGCCTGCACTTTGTCGCCGTGCGTCGTTTCAGTATACACGCGAATCAGCGGTTCCGTGCCGGAGAAGCGCACCAGCAGCCACCCGCCGTCTTCCATGTCGAACTTGTAGCCGTCCGTCGTGTCCTTGCCGGTGACGCGCAGTCCACCGATCGTTTCGGGCATAGCCGCGTCGAGCCGGACGCGGGCGTCTTGCTTCATGGCGTCATCGCGCAGCCGGGTGTCAATCCGGTCGTAATAGTGCGGCCCGCCCACCAACTCGAACAACATCTCCACCAGTTCGGACGGCTTCTTGCCGGTGCGGCGCATCAAGTCCAGCAGGTAGAGGTTTCCGAGGATGCCGTCGCGTTCGGGGACGTGGCCGCGGAAGGCGTAGCCGCCGCTCTCCTCGCCGCCGATCAACCCATCATGCTCGATCATGGCAGGGGCGACGTACTTGAAGCCGACGCCGGTGTGGTAGACCGGCACGTCGAAGCGCTTGCCGAGCTTGTCGAGCATGGACGTGGTGCTGAGGGTCTTGATAATCGGGCCGCGCTCGCCGCGCACCGCCAGCAGGTACATCGCCAGCAACCCGAAGACGCGCAACTGATCCACGAACTCACCGTTCTCGTCGCCCAGACCGCAACGGTCGGCGTCGCCATCCATGATGCAGATCGCGTCGGCGTTGATCTCGCGGCCCTTCGCCAGCCCGGCGTCAATGTTGGGCGGGATCGGTTCGGGCCGTTTCATCTCGGGGAAGATGGGGTTGCGCTCGGCGTGAAACTCTGTGACCTGCGTGGCCCCACCGGCGATGAAGCGGCTGATGTAGCCCGCGCCGTTGCCCCACATGTTGTCTACCAGCACGTTGAAGCCCGCGGCCTTGATCGCCTCCACATCTACGAGGCTGCGGATGCGGGCGTCATAGCCGGGCAGGGGATCGTAAACGCGGATCAGCCCCACTTCGACCGCGGCCTTGAAGCCCATCCGCGCCACAGCGGCTTCTGAGGCCGGGATGCGCGCCTCGATGGCTTTCAGGCCGTCGGGATCAATCGCGCCGCCGTTGGGGTCGCGCACCTTGTAGCCGTTGTCGGTGGGCGGGTTGTGGCTGGCCGTAATGTTTACGGCCCCCAGCGCGTCGGTCTCGGTGACGCCGAACGCGATCACGGGCGTGGGCACGCCGCCGCCGCAGTAGTGCACGGGGATGCCGTTCGCGGCCAGCACTTCCGCGGCCGCGGCCGCAAAATCCTCCGAGCGGAAGCGCCGGTCGCCGCCGACCACCATGCCGCGCGCGAGTTCGTCGGGATAGGTGGCCTTGAGGTAATCCGCGAAGCCCTGGGTGCAGCGGCGCACGTTGGCGAAGGTGTAATCCTCCGCGATGCTGCCGCGCCAACCGTCGGTGCCGAAAATAATATCAGACATGGTTCCCTGCTCGATCAGCCCACCTGGGGCGTGTGATTCCCGGTTTGCGCCAGTTGCTCAAGGTCGGCGTCCACCATGATGCGAACCAATTCGTTGAAGGTGACCGACGGCTCCCAGTGCAGGATACGGCCGGCTTTGCTCGCGTCGCCGACCAGCAGGTCTACCTCGGCGGGGCGATAGAACCGGGGGTCTATGACGACGTATTTCTCCCAATCGAGGCCGACGTAATCGAACGCCTCCTGGCAGAATTCGCGCACCGAGTGCGTTTCACCTGTGGCGACCACGTAGTCATCGGGCTGGTCGTGTTGCAGCATCAACCACATGGCGCGGACGTAGTCGGGCGCGTAGCCCCAATCGCGGCGCGCTTCGAGGTTGCCCAGGCGCAGCTCGTCGGTCAATTCCAGCTTGATGCGCGCCACCGTCTGGGTGATCTTATGCGTCACAAACTCGAGCCCGCGCCGCGGCGATTCGTGGTTGAACAGGATGCCCGAACACGCGAAGAGGTCATAGCTCTCGCGATAGTTGATTGTGATCCAGTGGCCGTATACCTTGGCGACGCCGTAGGGGCTGCGCGGGTGGAACGGGGTGGTCTCGCGCTGGGGCGTCTCATGCACTTTGCCGAACATCTCCGAACTGGATGCCTGGTAGAAGCGGATGCCGCGGTCCACGGTGCGGATGGCGTCGAGCACGCGCGTGACGCCCAGCGCCGTGAACTCGCCCGTGAGCACCGGCTGGGTGAAGCTGGTCGGTACGAAGCTCTGCGCCGCAAGGTTATAAACCTCATCCGGGCGATGCTCCTGGAGGATGTGAATCAGGCTGACCTGATCCAGCAGGTCGCCCTGCGCGATGGTCACCCGATCCTGGAAAGTGCGAATCCGGTCGAAGTTGATTGTGCTGGTGCGGCGCACCATACCGATCACTTCATAGCCCTGCTCCAGCAGAAACTCCGCCAGATAAGAGCCGTCTTGTCCGGTGATGCCGGTGATCAGAGCTTTTGGCATACTCTCCTCATGATTTACTTCGGCGCAGAGGACTGCGCGCTGCGAACAATGGCGCAGAGAACTGCGCACTACGAACAAACTACGACGTGATGCGCGGTTCGAGGCGCATTTCGGGCGGCGTGGGATCAGTTGCATCCAAGCGCACCTGTTCGCGCCAGTAATCCAGCACGTCGCGCAGGCTGTCTTCAAAAGAGATTTCGGTGCGCCAGCCGGTGAGGGCGCGCAGTTTGCTGCAATCGGAGACGATGCTGGGCGTATCTGCGCCGCGCATACGCGTGGGATCTTGCACCACGCGAATCTCCATGCCGGTGAACCCGATTAATATATCCAGCATCTCGCGGATGCTGTGGGCGCGTTCCGCGCCCAGATTATACACATCGCCCGACTCGCCGTGCAGCATGGCGAGATGATAGCCGCGCACGATGTCACGCACGTCGCTGAAATCGCGTTCGACATCCAGCGCGCCCACCATCACCTCCGGCGGGCGCAGCCCGGCTTCGATCTCCGCGATCTGACTCGCGAAGTCGGGGGCCACGAAGCCCTTGCGCTGGCGCGGCCCGATGTGGTTGAAGGGCCGCACGCGGATTGCTTCCGTGCCATAGGCGATCTGATATTGCAGGCCGAGATAGTCCTGCGAGACTTTGCTGACCGCGTATGGTGTGACAGGGCGCAGCGGCGCGTCTTCGTTGAGCGGCAAGTCGTCGGGGCGAACTCTCCCGTATTCCTCGGATGACCCAACGACCAGGACGCGGCTTGCCAAACCTGTTTCGCGCAGCCCCTCCAGCACGTTGAGCTGGGCGCGGATGTTGTTTTCGAGCGTGAACCAGGGGTCGCGTTTCGAGAGCGCCGGGATGGGCTGGGCCGCCAAGTGGAAAATATAGTCGGGCCGGGTTTCTTCGATGATGAGGCGCACGACTTCGATGCGCGATAATTCGGCCGGGTAGAGCGCCAGCCGGTTTCTCAGATGTGCAATATTATCCGACCGGCCATACACCGTGCCCGCCACCTGCCAATCGGTTTCACGCAGCAGGTATTCGGCGAGATGGCTGCCGACGAAGCCGGATATCCCTGTGATGAGCGCTCGCAAAAGTCTCTCCCCTTCCACCGTCGCCCGCGCTCCGCGTGCCGCATGTTGCGAAAACACGCGCGTATCCGGCGGATTATAGCGCACGGACAAGGTATCGGCAAAGCGACCCGACCTTAAGAAAAATCATCGGACGCAGCGGCGAAGACGCCTTTCGCCGCTGCGTCCGATGCTCTCACAATCTACCCGAGAACGGCTGTCGCACTTCTTCGTAGTAGCGGCTTACAGCGTCTAGAGCCCGGCCGCCTTCTTCAACGTGGCGACCTTATCCAGTTTCTCCCACGGGGCGTCAATGTCGGTGCGCCCAAAGTGGCCGTAGTTCGAGGTCGCTCGGTAGATGGGGCGGCGCAGATCGAGATCGCGGATGATTGCAGCCGGCCGCAGGTCGAAGTTCTCGCGGATCAGTTCGACGATCCGCTCATCGCTGATCTTGCCGGTGCCGTAGGTCTCGACCGCGATGCTGAGCGGCTGCGCCACGCCGATGGCGTAGCTCACCTGGATTTCCAGCCGGTCGGCGATGCCCGCGGCTACCAGATTCTTCGCCACGTAGCGGATCATGTAGGCCGCCGAGCGGTCTACCTTCGTCGGGTCTTTGCCGGAGAACGCGCCGCCGCCGTGACGCGCTACGCCGCCGTAGCTGTCCACGATGATCTTGCGCCCGGTGACGCCGGAATCGCCCATCGGCCCGCCGATCACGAAACGCCCGGTCGGGTTGATGAAGATTTTGGTGTCTTCGTCCAGATAACCGTTCGGCACGACGTACTTGATCACGCGTTCGTAGAGGTCGGCCTCGATCTTGCTGTGATCCACGTCGGGGCTGTGCTGGGTGGAGATGACGATGGTGTCAACGCGCACCGGCTTGCCGTAGTGGTATTCCACGGTGACCTGGCTCTTGCCGTCGGGGCGGAGGTAGGGCAGCGTGCCGTCTTTGCGAACGTGCGCCAACCGCTTGACCAACTTGTGCGCCAGATCAATGCTGAGCGGCATGTAGTTCTCGGTCTCGTTGCAGGCGAACCCGAACATCATGCCCTGGTCGCCCGCGCCGATCGTCTCGATCTCCGCGTCGCTCATCTCGCCGCGTTTGGCTTCCAGCGCCTTGTCCACGCCCAACGCGATGTCGGCGCTCTGTTCTTTGACGCTGACGATCACGGCGCAGGTGTCGGCGTCGAAGCCGAACTTGGCGCGGGTGTAGCCGATGTCGCGCACCACGCTGCGCGCCAGGTTGCCGATATCCACGTAGGTGCTGGTGGTGATTTCGCCCAGCACGGCGATCAGGCCGGTGGTGGTCGCGACCTCGCATGCCACGCGGGCATCGGGGTCTTCGATGATGATGGCGTCCAGCAACGCGTCGGCGATTTGATCGCAGATTTTGTCCGGATGCCCCTCGGTCACCGATTCCGAAGTGAAATAGAACTTCGGAGAGCTAGAGAAAGTTGTAGTCATGTTTGTTGCTCCCTATTAGTTTGGGTGATGGGTGATTGGGGAACGGGTATCGGGTAAAGGGTATCCAGAAATGGGCAGCAGGTGCGATTCCCAATCCCTGATCCCCGATGCCCGATTCCCAATCACCGCTCTATCATGTCCCTATCCGCCATTCGTTCAGATAGGCTTCTTGCTCAGCGGTGAGCGTGTCAATGTTGATGCCCATCGCGGCCAGCTTGAGGCGCGCGATCTCTTTGTCAATGTCTTCAGGCACGCTGTAGACGGTGTGCTTGAGGTCCTGGTAATTCTTCGCCATGTACTCCGCAGAGAGCGCCTGGTTGGCAAAGCTCATATCCATCACGGCGCTGGGGTGGCCTTCGGCCGCGGCCAGGTTGACCAGGCGGCCCTCGCCCGCCACGTACAGCCGCCGCCCATCGGACAGGATGTACTCATCGAGGAACTCGCGCACGCGGCGCACTTCCGTCGCCATTTTCTCCAACTCGGGCAAGTTGATCTCCACGTTGAAGTGGCCCGAATTCGCCATGATGGCCCCGTCGCGCATCGCTTCGAAGTGATGCTTATCGAGCACGTTGATGTCGCCGGTGGCGGTGATGAAGATGTTGCCCTGCGCGGCGGCCTGCTCCATCGGCATGACGCGGAACCCATCCATCACGGCTTCCAGCGCCTTCATCGGGTCCACTTCGGTGACCACCACGTCGGCGCCGAAGCCCTTGGCCCGCATGGCGATGCCGCGGCTGCACCAGCCGTAACCCGCGATGACCACCGTCTTGCCGGCGATCAGCACATTGGTCGCGCGGATCACGCCGTCCATGGTGCTTTGGCCCGTGCCATAACGGTTGTCAAACAGGTGTTTGGTCATGGCGTCGTTCACGGCGATCACGGGGAACATCAACTCATTGTCGTGCGCCATGGCGCGCAACCGGATGACGCCGGTGGTGGTCTCTTCGGTGCCGCCGATGATGCCGTCGAGCAGCTCGCGACGCTCTTTGTGCAGCGTGCCCACCAGGTCGGCCCCGTCATCCATCGTGATGTGCGGCCTGAAGTCTAGCGCAGCCTTGATATGGTCATAATAGGTGGCGTTGTTCTCGCCCTTGATGGCGTAGACCGGCATTTCGTAGTGTGCGACCAGGGTGGCCGCCACGTCGTCCTGCGTCGAAAGCGGGTTGGAGGCGACCAGCACCACATCGGCGCCGCCGGCCTGCAACACGCGCATCAGGTTCGC